>JADLBD010000176.1 GCA_020847975.1 Bryobacterales bacterium
GATGCGCGAGCAGGGGATATCGGGAGGGACGACGGACACGACATTTGATCCAGGGGGAACGCTGCTGCGTTACCAGATGGCGGTTTTTCTGATTCGGGGGTTCTTTACCGGGCCGTAGAGGCGCGGGGCGCCGAGAAGGGTTCGCGCGGAGTGTGGCTACTCCACAAACCCCTCCGCCCGCAAATCCTCCAGCAAATCCCCCGCCGCATTCCGAGGATACCCATACAACCAGAACGCATCCGGGTTGTCTTCGCAATCCCACACCGATTGCCCGCTGAACAGCAGCATGGCGCGAAACCGGATATCGGCCTCCTCGACCTCCGCCTGCAAGCCCAGCCTGCTGATCAGCGCCCGCAGATCGAGATCATTGCGATAATCCTCGAGGCCCAGAGAATATCCCCGCTCGACCTGCGCCACCACCTGCTCCCACTTCGCGATCAACCCCTTCCTGCCGCCCTCGATCAGGTGCTCCGGATATTCATTTTCCTTGAGAAATGCTCTCACTTCCGCGTCAGTCATAAATCCTTCACTTCGCCGGCCGCCTGGCCTGCCGCCGAAAATAGCGCTCCCCGTCCGCCGGAATGAAGAACGTCCGGATCGTGCGGTCCGGATTGAAGGCTCCGAACCATCCATTCTTCCGATCAAAGCGCGTAATCACGCCATCGGCGCGCACCGCCTCGAGAATGGCTCCGCCCTTCGGCGCGTCCCGAAACTCCTGCGCCAGCCTCAGGTACTCCTGTTTGCTGATATGTCCGAACTCCGCCCCGTGCTTGGCGTAGTGCTCTTCAAACTGCCGCTTGGAGCGAAATCCCGGCCCGCCCGCCGCCAGCGCCGCCGCGCACAGCGCCAGCGCCGCCAGCAGCGCTGTAACGCGTTTAATGCCGGAAATATACGCGCGGCGAATCCCCGTATTCAATCGCCACCTCCCGTCCTCCATTCAGGATGGACAGCCGCCCCGCTTCCGTCACCAGTTCGTTATAGCGCGAATTTCCCGGCGTTGCCATCACGCCCGCCGCATCCATCTCCTCGAGCAACCGCTGCCGCTCCTCGAGCGTTGCCGCCTCCCGCTCGACATGGATGCACTGCCGCACAATGTAATCCACTGAGCGGTATCCATAACCCACCGGGACCAACCCCTTACCCCCCAGATCGAGATACTGGAAGTATTCGGTGCTCGGCTCGGCGAACTGCGTCGCTCCCGCCCCGCCCGGATTCCGCGTGTAGCTGTAGCGCAGCCCGCGGTATTGATCGGAATGCTCGAGCCACGCTCCGCACTCCTGCCCCGCGAAATACATGGAAATCCCCTGCGTATTGGTCCCCGGAGCCGCATCCGGAAAGCTCAGCGAATTCTGCACGTTCAAACACGCGCCGTTCTGCCACAACACGCGCGCATCGGTCCACAGGAACCCTTCCTTCCCGTTCGGATACCTGTCCCGAATTCCGTACACGCTCACCGAGACCGGCAGCAGTCCGGTGACAAAGTGCACGAGATCCACGTAATGGCACCCGATATAGGTGAACGCATCCGAATTCTCCACGGTGCACCAGTTCTGAAAATTCGAATGCCGGTAATACCACTTCTCCATGAGGCGCGCCGTGCCGAGTTTGAACTCGCCGAACAGACCTTCTCGATACCGCCGCCGAGCCAGCAGGCTCCGGTCGTCAAACCGCTTGTGATACTCGATGCCCACCACGAGGCCGCGCGCCTTCGCCTCCCGCTCGATCTCGAGCGACTCCGCAGTCTTCAGCACCAGCGGCTTCACGCAGCACACATGCTGGTTGTTCCTGAGCGCCGTCATCACCACTTCGTAGTGAAGCTGATCCGGAATCGCCGCCACCACAATCTGGCGAGGCGGCAGGCTCCCCACCACTTCCGCGTACAGTTCCTTGTGGGGACCGGAATCATCCGATGGAAACCGGCGGAAACTCTGGTCCGGAAACGCCCGCCGGATCCCTTCATTCCGCTCGAGCGCCGTAATCGACTTGCCGTGCTGCGAACAGACCGTAATCTCTCCGATCACACCCCTGCGCTGCAACTCGTAAAGCGAAGGCAGAATCTGATCGTGGGCGATCATCCCCGCCCCCACCAGCAACACTTGCGGAGCGCTCATCTTGCCGCCGTCTCCTGCCGCGCCTCGTGCTCCGCAACCACCTCGGTGAACGCTTCCTCGAACACCTCGAGGCTCTCTTCGAGCGCCTCTTCAGTGATCATCAGCGGCGGGCAGATCTTCACTGTCCCTCCGCCGAAACCCACCGGACAGAACATCAGCACGCCCTTGTGATAGCAGCGCTCCACTATGTCCCACGCCAGGTCGCCGTCCGGTTCCTTCCCGCCCGGCTTGACGCAGGATACGCCAGCCACCAGTCCTTTCCCCGCCACGCATCCAATCCGCGGATGCTGCGACGCCATCCGGTTCAACCGCTCATGCAGCAGATTGCCCATGCGGCGCGAATTCTCGACCAGGTTCTCCCTCAAAATCACCTCGAGCGACGCCAGCGCCGCCGCGCAGCACACGGGATTCCCGCTATGCGTCGAACTCATGCTGCCCGGAGGGTGGAGGTCCATCACATCCTCCCGCCCCGCCACTGCCGCCAGCGGCAGCGAACTCGAGATTCCCTTGCCCCACGTGGTCAGGTCCGGCACGATGCCGTAATGCTCGAAGCCCCACATCGTACCCGTCCGCCCGAACCCCGCCTGCACTTCGTCGCATACCAGGAGAATCCTGTGCGCCGTGCACCATTCCCGGAGGCTCCGCATGTACTCTTTCGGCGCGAACGCCGCGCTCCCGCCCTGGTAGGTTTCGAGGATCACCCCCGCCACGTTCGGGGCTCCGATACCCTGCTCATCCAGGCTCTTCAGGAAGAAGTCGAACGACGTGTCCGTGGTGCGGAATCCGTCGGGAAACGGAACCTGCGCAAACCCCGGGTCCAGGTTCACAATCCACTCCTTGAGCCCGGGAATCCCGCCCGCCTGCTGCGCGCCCAACGTGCGTCCGTGGAACGCCTTCTCGTAACTCACCATCACGTTCTTCCCGCGCCCGCCCGCCTTGATGCCGTGCGTCCGGCACAGTTTGATGGCGCACTCGACCGCCTCCGATCCGGTCGAAAGCAGAAACACCTTGCGGTGCCCCTCCGGCAGCAGTGAGGAGAATCGCTCCGCGAAGGCCGCCCGCGCCGCGTTCGGAAACATGTAGCTGGCGATCATCCGCTTCTGGGTCTGGTTCAGAATCGCCTGCACCACATCCGGATGGCTGTGCCCGGCGTTCGTAATCAGCACGCCCGACGACCAGTCGATCCACCGGTTCCCCGCCGGATCGTAAATCTGAAAGCCCTCCGCCCGGTCCCACAGCAGCGGAGGCTGGCCCTGCATGGCCCGCAGTTCCGTCCGGTGCAGCGACTCCAAGACAGGTACGGTCTCCGGTGCGGGGAGCGCCGTCGCAATGCGCCGGTGCTTCGTCTCCACATGAGGAACGTTCGCTGGTGTGATCGAAAATTCTTTTGCCATGAGGATTTTATTGTAAGACACCCTGGCGGGCCTCAGCCGGATCAAACAAATCTTTGTTCTCCTCCTGGAGGGGGAACGGCGTCAGGTCCGGCGTCTGGGTGAAACAATCGAACAGATCCGCCGCCGCCGCGTCATACAGATTCAACGGAGGCAGCCCCAGAATCCCAAACACCGTCTTCCACATCCCCGGAAAGCTCGCATTCACGTGCGAGACGTAGTTCTTCTTCGCATACGGGCTCGCCAGCAGAAATACCGTGCGGTGCGAATCGATGTGATCCACGCCACCCCGCGCATCTCTCTCCGTAATGAAGATCGCCATCCGCTTCCACTGCGGAGTTCCCGACAGGTACTCCACAATCCGTCCCAGCGCATAATCGTTATCCGCTACATACGACGCCTCGAACGGATACCCATCCTCCGGCCGCGCCTTCCCCATGCGGTCATTCGGCAGATGGATGTAGATCAGCCGCGGAAATTCCTCGCCCCCTTTTCCGTACAACTTCTCCATCCCGGCGATAAACCGCGCCGCCCGGTACTGGTCCGGGATGTTCGTGTCATAGCCGGGGTATTCCCGCGAACCCTCCCGAGCGAATCCCTCGCCGAAATTACGGAACGGGATCCTGTACTTCTCGAGGTGACGCCACAACACGCCCGCGTCCGGGTGGCCGTCCGGATCGGCGTAAAAATTGTCGCTGAAGGCGAACCGCCGCGCCAGTTCATGGTGGTTCGGCGTCACGTTCACATTCCGCAGCGCCAACCGCTGTTGCAGCCCGCGCCGGTTCGGATAAATAATGCCGAATGCGCCGAAGCGCGCCAGGTCCCAGATACCCGCCGCGGGTCCGTTCGAACCGCCCGCTATATCCCCGAACACCTCGTCATACGTCCGGCTCTCTTTGACAATGATCACCACATACCGGATCTCGCCGGGAACCGGCGCCGCCTTGGCCTCGGACGGAAGAAAGCCGTTGTTCGCATACACCGTGCGCGTGAAACGTTCCAGTTCGGATACATCCGGCAGCGGGAACACGGTCACCGCTCCCGTGCGGATATCCGTCTGGAACGTTCTCGCGCCCGCTTCGTGCCTGGCTGCGTTCGGCCCCGTGCCGTGCCCCTTCGCGTTCGCCACATAAACCATGTCGCGATCGATCACTACCCGCGCCGGAAACCATGCCGCCGGAATATGTCCCAGCAGCCTGTTCCGCCGCGTGTCGATCACCGCCACCGCGTTGATTCCCGCCTCCGCCACCAGCAGCCAGCCCGAGGCCTCATGATAGGCCATCCCCGCCGGAATGACGCCCCGCAACCCCTCGAGGCCGGGGATCCGGATCTCCACCTCGCCGACTACTCTCCGCGCCGCCGCATCCACAACCGTCACCGAATCGTCGCGCGCATTTGAAACAAAAACACGATCTTTTGTTGCGGCCACTGCCGACGGGCTGCCCGTATGCACAAACGCTTCCACCTTCGGCGCCGCCGCATCCTCCACGTTGACAAACGCCACGGAATTCGTCTCCGTCACGGTGACATAGGCATGCTTCCCGTCCGGCGACAGCGCCACCGCGAACGGCATCCGCCCCACCTTTACCGAGCCCGCCACACGCTTCTTCTTCGTATCGAGCGCCACCAGCCGGAGATTCGCCCGGTCCACCACGTACAGCAAGCCCCGCTCCGCGTCATAAGCCACGTCGCCCGCATCAATGTCCGTAAAGCCGCCCTGGTTCAACTGGTAGATCTGCTTTGTCCGCCCGCTCTTCACGTCCACCATCCGCACCCGGCCCGAGTTGCCTTCCGCAGCAAAAACCGTGCGCTCATCGGCGAACGCCACCCCCGGAAATACACTCTGCAAATCCCCAGCGCCGGCTTCCGCCGCCGGCTCGATCCGCGAAGTCTGCCACCTGTTGTTCTTGTCCTGCTGAAGAATCGTCAGCGAGTACTTGCCATTCCCGCCGCCGATAGATACGATCATCTTTCCACTCGGACTCACCGCCAGCCCGAAAGGCTCGGGTCCCGTGGGGAACTGTTTGCCGTGTGGAGAGATCATTCGTCCCCCGGGCAGGATGCTTTCCGCTCCCGGACGCCGGATGGCGGCGCGGTTACCGGCAGGCACGCGGTATTCCGCCGGCAGACAGGCACAAATGAGAAAGAGCGCAATGCGCCGCATAACAGCTAATCTGAGGGTATCGCAGATGGACCGCAGAACCTTTTTGACCGCCATGAGAGGTCTTACCGCCATGGGAGGCACAGCCTTGCTCGCCGGCGCCGCAACGACGCACAAAACACGCTACTACCAGCTCGATCAATATCTGCTCAAGAACGGTTCGCAAACCGGACGCATCCACGCGTTCCTCAAAGGCTCGATGGAGTTCTTCTCCGGCCCGCGCATCATTCTTGACGGCTTGATCGCCCCGCACATGCCCCAGGTCGTCGTCATTCAAGGGCACTCGTCCATCGCCGAATACTTCGAGGCCGAAGCAAAACGCAAAGAGAACGCCGCCTACCGCGCCGCCCTCACAGCATGGGAAGCCGGCGACGAAGCCCCCTACGAAACCTTCTCGACTTCCCTGCTCGAGGCCACCCCCTATTCGCCCGACATCAGCGGCTCCTCGAAATCCCCGCGCATCTTCGAACTCCGCACCTACCACTCCCCGACCACACGCCAACTCGCCGCGCTCCACGAGCGCTTCTCCGGACCCGAAATCCGCATCTTCCACCGCGTCGGCGTCCACCCCATCCTGTACACTTCCACCATCATCGGAGCCAACCGCCCCAACCTCACCTACCTCATCCCGTTCGACTCTCTCGAGGCCAGGGACAAGGCCTGGACCGCCTTCGGGGCCGACCCGGAATGGATCAAGGTGCGCAAGGAATCCATCGATCGCAGCGGCCAGATCTCGAGCGTCATCCAGATCGCGCTCTACAAAGCCACGGACTACTCGCCCATCAGGTAACCCGGTCTCTTGGCCTCGCGCCCTCTTCTTCCGCCTCGAGTAGCCGCTTCATCAGATTCCGGATCGCTTCCACGTCGCTGATCGAATGCGTCAGCGCCACCCCCGCGGACCACACTCCGCCCTCCATCTGCCGGCAATAACAGATATCCCCCAGCAGGATCCGTTCGCCCAGCCGCACGCTCACCGGGGTATTCACTTCGAGCTTCACCGGAAGCAGCAACTTGAGCCCTCGCGCCGAAATGTCCGCCACTCCGGCTTCGATCGCTTCCTCGGCGCCGTTCAGATTCTTGACGAGCGCGGTCTCTTGAGTTTCCAGCCTCGCCTCGACGCGTCTCTCCACACTCCCCTCATCGGGCGCAAACCCGTCGCTATGAGAGAAAGACCGTCAGTGCAGCCGGACCACCCACGCCAGCAGCGCCCCCACTCCGCTTGCCAGAAGCCCGAGAAGCGCCCACCTCATCCGCGGCGTCAGCCGGACGCCCCTGGCTTCGTCCCTCTTCTGCTTGCTCCACCCTTCGGACTGGAGCATCTCCCGCCCCTTCTCATTCGCAATCAGGAGCGTCTCGACCTGAGACCCCCGGGCCGAACGCGCGATCCGCTTCTTCAACTCCTCGGGGATCTCCTCTACTGAATGGAATACTTCCGTCTTTTCCCCGCGGGATATATAGACGATCGAGAACTTCTGAACTATCCGTTCCATGCCACCCTCATGCGCTTGCCACAGGCCTTCCCGCCTGCGCCCCGGCGTGCTTGAGAATCACTTCAATAAATCCCAGCGCCGCCTTCGATAGCGCCTTGTCTTTGCGGTAAATCAGCGCCAACCGCCTGATCATCGGCTCCGGCGCCAGCGATACGGTGCACAGTCTGCCGGCTTCCACTTCCTCCTCGCAATTCGAAGCCGCCAGAAACGACACCCCCAATTGAGCCATCACGAATCTTTTTATCATTTCCGTGGAGTCCAGTTCCATCGAGATCTGAATGTTGTCCTCCACCGGCTCGAGCCACGCGTTCAACCGGCTCCGCGTCGTCCCGCTCTTTGGCAGGATCAGCGGATACGCCGCCACCTCCCGGCACGCCGCCGTCTTCTTCTGCGCCAGCGCGTGGCCGCAGGGCAGAATCAGCTTGATCTCGTCCGAGTGGATCTTCACCACTTGCAGCCTCTTCTCCTCGACCGGCAACTGCGTGATCCCGAAGTCCGCCTGGTTGTCCAGCACCGCCTCCACGACCCGCGACCCATAACTCCGGTCCACATGCAACTGCACGTTGGGAAATTCTTTCTTATACTCCGAGAATACCTCCGGCAGCACGTAGATGCAGGTCGCTTCATTCGCGGCAATCAGCAGTTCGCCTCTCGGCACCCGGTCCAACTCATTGATTGCGTCCTGCGACCGCCGCCGCAACTCCAGTATCTGCTCGGCGTAGTCAGCGAAGATCCGCCCCGCCGGAGTCAGGCTGATGCGCGTCCCCAGCCGCTCGAACAGGGGCGCGTGCACCTCCTGCTCCAGTTGCCGCACCTGCGCGCTGATCGCGGGCTGCGTCCGGAAACACGTCTGCGCGGCCTTCGAGAAGCTCTTCAGCCTCACGATCTCCAGGAACGTGTGCAGTTGATCGAGATCCATGACCTCTCAGGGCGCAGCGATTCCATACCCGGCAGGCGCTCGTTGCGGCGGAACTGACCCAAATTATATCATCGGTGAATGCGCCTACTTCCGCTATTTGCCCTCGTTTCGGCCTGTTTCCTCGCCCATGGCCTGCGCGCCGAGGATAAGGTAGCATACGGAAAATACCTTGTCGAGGAGGTTGGCAAGTGCCAGGATTGCCATACCCCCCGCCTCGAAAACGGCCAACTCGATAAGGATAAATGGCTCAAGGGCGCCGTCCTCGACTTCCAGCCCATCAAACCCGTCGAAGGCTGGCACAAGACGTCCCCCGACCTCACCTCCTCGAGCCGTCTCTTTCAACGCTGGGGAGCCGCCGGGATCGCCAAGTTCCTCACCACCGGCCTCAACCCCCGCGGCCATGCCGCCGATCCGCCCATGCCCGCCTACAAACTCAAAGCGGCCGACGCCGAGGCCATTGTCGAATACCTCAAGTCCCTCAAGTAGGCGCGCGTGCGCTCCCGGCTCGTTTTCCTTGCCTGCGCCTGTGCGCTCTCCACCCGGGCGCAGAAGGCGGAAAATGTGCTCATCGTCGCCAACGGGCAAGCCGCGGTCTCAAAATCCATCGCCGAATACTACGCCCGGGCCCGCCATATCCCTCAATCGAACGTCGTCTACCTCCACACGACCGCTGACGAGCAGATCCCCCGCCAGGTGTATAACCAGCAAATCGCCGCCCCCATCGCCCGCTTCCTCGCCCGAAACCACCTCGAGGACTCCATCCTTTACATCGTCACCACCCTCGGCGTCCCGCTTGCCATCACCGGGGCCGGCGACCCGAAAGGAACCGATGCCGCCTCGGTGGACTCCGAACTCACGCTCCTCTACGCCGACATGCACGGCGCCCCGCACCGCGTCCCCGGGCTCATCCCCAACCCCATGTTCGGCAGATCGGATGCGAAGTTCGACCGCAGGCAATTCCCCCTCTACCTCGTCACTCGTCTCGCCGCCTACAACTTCTCCGACGTTCGCGCCATGATTGACCGCTCCCTCGCCGCCGTCAACCGCGGCCGCGTCGTCCTCGACCTCCGTTCCTCCGGCGACTCGACCGGCGATGAATGGCTCCGCGATGCCGCCATCCGCCTCCCCGCCAACCGCGTCTTCCTCGAGGAAACCTCGACGGTCGTCTACAACCAGCGGAACGTTATCGGCTACGGCTCCTGGGGCTCGAACGACTTCCAGCGCAAGGAGCGCTTCGTCCACTTCCGATGGCTCCCCGGAGCCATCGCCACCGATTTCGTCTCGACCAACGCCCGCACCTTCGAGCCTCCCGCGGATTCCTGGACCCTCAGCACCTGGAGCCCCAAGGACCAGCCCAAGTGGTACAAAGGCAGCCCCCAGTCGCTTTCCGCCGACTACATCCGCGACGGCGCCACCGCCGCCTCCGGCAATGTCTTCGAACCCTTTCTCGCCAACAGCGTCCGCCCCGATTACCTCTTCCCCGCCTACCTCCAAGGCCGCAACCTTGCCGAAAGCTTCTACGTCGCCATCCCCTCGCTCAGTTGGATGACCGTCGTCCTCGGCGACCCTCTCTGCCGCCTCTCTCCACCCCGGTGACTGATTCCAACCTTCGCCAGAGGGTTTCCACTTGCCATCGCGAACCGCTCCGCGGACGCAGAACGCCGGGCCGCGGCGTATCACATGTCAATGCCGGACGTCTCGCGCCGGGAACCGACCGACAGTGTGCGGCGGTGGAATGATGGGACAAACCCGGAGTTCAATCCGTAACATTCGGCACAACCAGGCGATGCAGATGCGGGCGCAGTTCGGGGCGACATTATGGGCTAATCGCAATACTGTTCACTTGAGGGGCGAGACGAAATACGTCAGCATGAAGAAGACAGGCCGGAGGCCTATCCCACCTTGCTCTGCTTGCTAAATGAACAGCATTGGGGCTAATCGTGAGTGATGGTTCGTGGCCGGTGGGAATCGGGTATATGGGGATAGTACGGTTTTGGCGCGTTCTCCGCGCAATGCCTGAGCCACGGGTGAGTCAGACCCGTGGCTCAGATCCGGGATTAGCGGATGGAGATGGCGGAACCGTTGCCGAAGATGAGGTTGCCGCCGCCGGCGTCGACTGCGACGGCGAGGCCGCGGTTAGTGCCGGGGGTAGTGTTCTGCGGGATGTCGAAGGTGACGACGTAGACTCCGATGAGGTTGAAGGCGTACTCGGCGGAGACGACGTTGACACCGGCATCATTGACGCCGACGATGACGGGGGCGTTGACGATCATGCCGGTGCCGCCGTAGGAGTTGGTGGTGGCGGGGGCATTGGTGCGGCCGAGTCCGGTGACGTAGACGCGGGCGCGTTCACCGCGGCCGATGGGATTGTCCGGGGTGACGAAGCTGCCGTCCATGCGAGTGACCACGGCGTAGCGGCGTCCCTGCGAATCGGTGCTTTCGAAGATGCCGGGAGCGGCGGAGGCGATGGTGATATTGACAGAGGCCGAGGTGTTGTTGGAGGACACGGTGACGGGGATGGTGGCACCCTCGACGGCCTCAAACGGGACCTGAACCGCGACGGTTTGCTGGCCGCCGACGTTGGCGACCCAGAAGATTGGGGCGGAGACACCGCCGAAGGCGACGGAAACACCGGCGAGAGTGGTGGGCCGCGGACCGAAGTCGAACTGCGGGAGGGCGTAACCGTTCACCGAAGGGGCGATGTTGGATCCGGTAATGGTGGCGATGGTTCCGGGGGCGATATCAGTGGAGCCGGAAGCCGCGTTGCGGATGCCGCTGGCGGTGAGTGTGGGACCAAGCGGGCGCACCGTAAGGGTCCAGCTAACGGTGTTGTTGCCGAAGGAGGCGGTGATGGTGACCGGGCCGGGTGAGCTTCCGGCAGTGACGCTGACGCTGGCGTTCCCGGAGGAATCCGAATTTACGGATGTGGAGGAGAGCGCAGCGGAACCGCTGTTCACCGCGAAGGTGATGCCGAGACCGGGGACTCCCTGGCCGTTGGCGTCGGTGACGCGGACGACGAGCGGAGAGCCGAAGGCCTGATTCACGATGGCGCTCTGGCCGTCGCCGGACACCTTGGTGATGGAGGTGGCGGTGACGTTGACGGTGGCGGTGAAGGTGTAGGTGGCGGCGGTGGTTCCACCCTGCGCCGTGACGCTGATCTTGACCGCGCCGGGAGTGGAGCCCAATTTCAGGAGGGTGGAAACGCGGCCCAGGCTGTCGGAACGGCTGATGGTATTTGCCAGAGTGGCGCTGCCGGAAACGACGCTCCAGGTGACGGGGACGCCGGGAAGAACATTGCCGTAGCCGTCTTCAACGCGGGCGAGAAGAGCGTTGGGGAGGGTCTGGCCGGGATTGCCCTGCTGGTTGTCGCCCTGAAGGAGTGTGATCTTGCCGGGGATGCCGGGAGTGACGATGAGGTTCAGAGTGGCGACGGAAGAACCGCCGGCTCCGATGGTGATCTGAGTCGTGCCGATCTTGTTGCCGAGAGCAAGGTCGCAGGTGGCCAAGCCGGAGGTGTCCGTCAGACCGGTGGTGGAGGTACAGGTGGCCGATGGGCCGATGGTGGGATCGAGGCCCGTGGACACGCTGACGCCGACATTGGGGATGCCGAGGCCGAAGCCGGGTCCGGCTCCGGCGGTCACGCGGATCTGGATGGCGCTGGAGATGGTAGTCCCTGCCTGGCCTGTGATGGTGTCGGTGTTGGCGGGCTGAAGGATCTGGACGGTGGGAAGCGGCGCAACGTTGGCGCCGAACTGGTTCGGGATCACCGTGACGTAGAAATTGACGGAGTTGACGCCGGAAGTGGCGGTGATGGTGGACTGGGCGTAGGAGGTGAGTTGATTGGGCCCGAGGAAGGGGGCAATGAACGTGTTGGTGGACTGCCCGTAGAAATCAGTGAAGGTCTGGGTGGAGGCGAGGTTGCCGCCACCGGAGGAGATGTTCCAGTTAACGACGGCGTTGGGGATGGGGTTGCCCAGGGTATCGCGGACGACGATGGTCAAGTTCGAGGGAGTGATGGCGGTTTCGCGAATCACCTGGCCGTTACCGCTGACGATGCCGATGCCGCCGGTGGGACCGACAGTACCGCTGCCGACAGTAAGGTTGAACGTAGTGGCGACAGTGATGACGGAACCGACGGTGGCGGTGACGTTAAAGGGACCGAAAGTCGAAGGGGCGAGGACGACGCTTTGGGCGAAGCCATCGGCGTTGGTGGTGGCGGTTTGGGGATTGACGAGGGCTCCGGAGGCGAGGGTGTTGAAGGAGACCGGCAGATTCGCGATGCCGCGGCCGTTGGAGTCCACCGCTCTCACCACGAGAGGCAATGAGTTCGTGGAGGGATTGACGAACTGATTGTTGTTGTAGGTGATGACACGGGAGATAGAGTTGGTGCTGGAGGGTCCGGCGAAGGCTAGGGGTCCCGGTATATTCGAGAGGGGGAGCGTGCCGGAGAGGGTGTTCGTGGACAGGTCGATGCGGGCCACGGAGTTGCTGGTGCTGAAGGTGAGGTAGAGGAAACGCGAGGTGGATGCTTCGTTGGATGCGACCGCGGCGCGGACGCCGGAGGTGGAGGTCAAGCCGCCGAAACTGGCGGTATTGAAGCTGGAAGGAAGGAAGATATCGTAGAGCTGAAGATTGGATGAGGTAGCGAAGACACGGGTGGAAGAAACCGGGATCACCTTGTCGAGGATAATTCCGTTGGCGGGGAGGTAGGTGGCGGTGCGGGTGCCGAGGTCGATGGTGATGAGGGTGGAACCGCCGAATGCGGGATTGATGTTCGGCATGACGACGCGGATGTTACCGAAATCATCGGCGGCGAAGGCGGGCTTGCCGGGCTGAGCGTTGAGGGAGATGGCTGCTCCACCGCGGATGCTGAGGTCGCGGGGGTCGATCTCGTAGAGGGCGTTCTGGGCGGCGACGTAGACGAGAGCGTTGGGGCCAACAGAGACGCCGTTGAGGGGCCCGAGGTTCTGGAGGGTGCCGCTGATGACGAGGCTATTGAGGTCGACGGCGGTGAAGCGGGAAGAAGACTGGCTGGTAATGAAAGCCTTGCTGCTGTCTTTGGCGATGGCGACATCATTGGGAGCGATGCCTCCATCGAGGGTGGTGACGACCTGGTTGGTGACGGTGCTGATGATCTGGATGCTGCCGGCGGCGACTACGAGGTAGCGTCCGTCACCGGAGATGGCGGCGGCTGTAGCTCCGGTACCGAGATTGAGGCGGGTGACAACGTTGTAGGCGCTGTCGGTGATGACGACTGTATCGGTGGAGGAGCGTCCGACGAAGAAATATTTCGTGCCGGCGGCGTTGGAAAACGCAAGAAAGCTATCCTGCGCGGCGGCGACACCCGAACCAGCCTGGGCAAACGGATCCGCCGTAAAAGGAACGATGGGACGCAAGACACCATCGCCGGGAGGCATCACGAACACGTTCTGAGAAAATGCGCTGGGGAGGAAAATCGTGGCACATAGCGCCAGGATTATGGAAGAGATTTTTCGGGACATGTCACCTCTTGTCTGCAAGTGTGGGGATGGGGACGCGTAAGGTATAGTCTATCACCGCTAATAGTTTGTGGGAATGGAAGAAACGCGAAGGGTGACAAAAAAGGGGGGATTTGTTTGCGAAAGGAGGGGAGAGAGATAGAAAAAGCGGGTGGAGCCGAAGCTCCACCCGCTTTGTGGGTTCTGAATCCGACCCTGTTTAGTTATCCAGCGCTTCGCCGGCGTAGCCGGGACGCGGATTGAGGATCAGACCGAGGTAGCCCTGTGCCAGCTTCTGCGCGCCGACGTCGCTGATGAAGGCGAAGCCGTGAGCATAGCGGAAGTTGCAGATGGCGATGATGTAGCCCTGGAAGCCCGGGGTCGCAGCAACGCCGTTCGTGCCGCCGCTGGAGAGCGTAAAGACGAGAGTCTGTCCGCCCGCCACGGGGCTGGTTGTGGTCTGCTTGCTGGGAGCTGCGCCGCCGCCGGTGGTGCCACCGTAGTAGTTCAGTTCGCAGTTTCCACTTTGCGGAGAGGTGCCGAACGGATCGGAACTCGTGTTGGCGATAGCAACGCCCGTATCAAAGCCGCCCTGGTTCGTCGTGAAGGGGAACAGGATGGTGGTCAAGCAGGTGTTGATGCTGAACGAGTTGTTCGGGGTGGACTGATCGGCGAAGTGCGGAATGACAGCCGTCGCGCTCATCTTGTTGGTGGTATCGACGGGAGCGAAGCTGCCGTTCACCGTAGCGGTGCCGAGAGCCGGGTTGTTGGAGGAGCGATAGGCAACGGCAACCGCGAAGGACGCGACGTCGATGCTGTTCGGATCCTGGCCGAAGATTTCCCAGGTGAAGTTGGCGGAGCCACTCACGACAGGGAGTTCCACGAGACCATTGGCAGTGGCCGAAGCCGGGTAGACGCCGCCGCTGCGGTCGCCTTCGGCCGGGCTCAGCGGGTTGGCGAGGACGGTTCCCGCAGCCACGTTCAGTCCAGCGCTGCTCGCCGCGACGCCGTAGGCGCCGAGCTTAGCCGTGGATTCGCCACCGCCGGTGGAGACGGTGCTGTCCACGAATGCCGCATTGGAGATGGCCTGAGCGGAAACGTAGAGGCGAACATTCGCCGGAACGTTGTTGAAGACAACGCGGAGGCGAGTGCCGTGATCGGCGCGGCCAGCGCGGTTCAGACCGTTGGTGGTGGTGAAGGAGGTGTTGAAGAACCCGGACTCGACAACCGTCGAGAGAGAGGGATCCGCACCGTTGTTGTTCTGCGGAATGTTCTGGTTCAGAGGACCGTCCTGCAGCGGTCCGTTCACGTCGCGAACCTTGAAGCTGGCGGCATAGCCTTCGGTGTAGCGCAATTCGAAGCTGCGACCATTGCCGGAGGTATACTTGTTGGTGTTAGCATCCGCGAGGTCCTTGTTCCAGTTGTCGCACTGATAGAGTGCAACCTGGGAGGCGGTTCCGCTGAAGCCACCGCCACTGCGGCTGCGCAACGAGAAGTTCAGGCCCTGCTGCACGAAGGCAACGGGGACGCTGGCCTGGTTGAGCTGGAGGTTGGCGGGCGGGTTCTGGATGGACACGTAAGCGAAGATCTGGCCGTTGGTGGCGGAGATGCCCGCGATAGCGGCGCGGATGTTCTTGGTCCGATAGATGCGCTGGGCGGTGCTGCCCGGAGCATTGATCGGAACCGCAAGCCAAACGATGGTGTTATCGTTCTGCTTCACGCCCTGGAAGACGTTCCGCACGAGGCCATCGCTACCAATAGCCGTCCCACCGGCGCCTGCCATGAGCCCGGGGCAAACGGTGCTGCCGGAAGCCGGAGCGCAGGGGCTCTGGGCACCCGGTTGCGGGTCATCGATGAACAACAGAGCTTCGGTGATGGGGTCGGCGAGCAAACGGCTGGTGATGTTTGACGTCAACGTAACCGAAATATTCACCTGCGGCAAAGCCGTGCCGAGAGTCGGCACCGCACCGCCTGTGCACGAAATCACCACGTCGCCGGTCTGCTCGGTCAAGCCCTCGGTACGGACCGTAAGGGGCTGAGCCGTAGTGCTGCAAACGATCGGCGGCGTCGTCTGAGCGCTCGCAAACCCTGCGAACAGGGTGATTGCAACGAACGCAAGTAACAGCTTGCGAAAATCTGACATTTCCCTCTCCTTGTAGAAGTTGAACTGGAATTGATGGAATTTCTCTTTCAACCTGTGCCTAAAAGGTCTTCTTTTGTTTAGCTTGACAGC
>JADLBD010000177.1 GCA_020847975.1 Bryobacterales bacterium
AAATCCAAAAGCAGGATTTCCACTTTCCCACCGCGGCCTCATATGGATCAGAGAAGAAGAAAGGAGGCCTCTCCTGAACGCCGGCTGACGCCGTCGTTCAGGCTCATCGTTCGATTAGAAAATACTGGTCCGCCAGAATCACAGAGAAAACGGCGCGGAATCTGAGCGTACGCGGTAGTCGCTCCACTCATTGTGTCGCGCTTAACCGGGCCGCGCCGCCGGCGCAAGGCTGCGAACCCGCCATCCCAGCCCCCTCGGTGATAGAATCTCGTTGAAATGACCTTGTAAGCATTATCGGGTGTCTACTTCTTGCCGAGCACCCGTCTCGAAAAGGTGAACTTCACTAAACTAAGGTAGTTCGCATGAAGACAAAGGCCATCATCAGGAGGCAGAAAAGGAAAGCCATGAATTCCAGCTCGGGAAACGACATCCGCTCGAACAATGACCCGGCGCGTGCCCGGATCAACGATGAACCGGTTTCATCCCGTGCCGGCTTGGCGGACCAGCCGCCGGCGGGCAACAACGTCGACAAGATTCGCGACATCCTCTTCGGCACTCAGATGCGCGACTACGACACAAGGTTCGCGAGGCTCGAGGAGACTCTGTTGAAAGAGTCAAGCGACCTTCGCGAAACCACCAGAAAACGCCTCGACGCCCTCGAGACGTACATCAAGAAAGAAATCGAGTCCCTCTCCGCGCGCCTGAAATCCGAACGGGAAGAACGTTCCACCTCCGTCAAGCAACTCTCCAAGGACCTCAAGGACCTCGGGGAGGACCTTTCCCAACGCATCGGAGAACTACAGGACCAAAATTCGGAAGCGCAGGCGGAGTTGCGCAAGGAAATCCTCGAACAGTCGAAAAATCTGGCCGACGAAATCCATTCCAAGGAGTTGGAAATCACATCCCTTCTGGAACGCCGGTTCCAGGAGTTGCGCAACGACAAAACCGATCGCTCCACACTAGCGTCGCTCCTTACTGAAGTGGCGCTGCGGCTCAACAACGAATTCCGAATCCCTTCCACAGATGACTGATCCGTCCGGCCCCGGCCCTGGTGCGGCGCCCTCGAAGGGTAATGGCAATGGCGCTGGATCTTCGGATGCCAGGTACGCCGAATTGCGCCAGTTGCTGGTGGGGCCGGAAGAAGCGCAATTGCGGCAATTGCAGCAGCGCCTGGACGACCCCGTCCTGCATGCCGAGGACGTCAGCCGGATCATCGCCGAGGCCGTCGAACTTCGGCGCGGCCGCGACACTCGCCTGCGCCGCGCTCTCCTCCCGGTCGTCGAGGAGGCCATCCGCATCTCCGTGCAGCGGGACCCCTCTATTCTCGCCACGGCGCTGTTCCCCATCATCGGCAGCGCGATCCGCAAAGCCGTCTCCAGCGCACTGAAGGGAATGATCGAATCGCTGAATCAGACCCTCGAGCAGAGCTTTTCTCTTCGTGGTCTTCAGTGGCGCTTCGAAGCGCTCCGCACTGGCCGCTCATTCGGCGAAATCCTCCTTCTCCGCAGTCAGCTCTACCAGGTCGAGCAGGTTTTCCTCATCCACAAACAAACCGGCCTGCTGCTCCATCACCTTTCGAGCCGCGATGCCGTTGTGAAGGATGCCGATCTCGTCTCCGGCATGCTCACCGCCATCCAGGACTTCGTCCGCGACTCCTTCGGTCCCTCCGCCGGTGACGACCTCGAAGTCATGCAAGTGGGCGAGTTCAATCTTTGGATCCAGCATGGAAGCCGCGCGCTGCTCGCCTGCCTCGTCCGGGGAGTTCCGCCGCGGGAACTCCAGTACATCTTTCACCTGGCTCTGACGAAGATTGAAGAGCAATTCTGGCGGCAGTTGGACGAGTTTGACGGAGACGCATCCACTCTTGATCACGCAAATCCCCTTCTCGAGACTTGTCTGCTCGGCAAACTCGGTGAACACCCACACCCAAAGCATGTTGGCCGCTGGATCTTCACTGCCTCAGGTTTCCTCCTGTGCGCGCTGTTACTGTTTCTCGTCGCGAACCGCCAACGCCGCTGGGATACCTACGTGCGCCGCGTTGCTTCCGAACCCGGTATTGTCGTCACCTCCTCTGAGTCTTACTGGGGCTCCTATCTCCTGACCGGCCTGCGCGACCCGCTCGCTGCCGACCCATCCCAATTGCTCGCGGGTTCCGGCATCCCCCCGGAGAAAGTCACATTCCACTGGGAGCCTTACCAGTCCCTTCAGCCCATGTTCCTGTCCATTCGCCGCTATCAGACGCTGAAGGATTGGGTCGAATCCCAATCGGTTTTCTTCGAACTGTCCAGTTCCTACGTCGACCCGGACCTCCTGCGCCCCGTCGCCAGAAACCTGCTCGCGCTCAGCGAGGACGCGGAGATCGCCGGGAAGCGCTTTCAGGTGCGCATCGAGGGCCGCACTGATCCTCCCGGAGCAGCGTCGCATAACAGGAAGCTCGCCCAGAATCGCGCCGCCGCGGTACTCTCGGAGTTGGTTCGACAAGGAGTTCCTCCCGAGCGCCTGGTGGCGAGCGCGGTATCACGCGCTGCCGTCCCCTCCGGTCCTGAACCCGCCAACAGTTGGGACCGCCGTGTATCCTTCCGTCTGCTGGAACCCTGAATCCCATTCACCATGATTCAAAAGAAGGTCTGCATGGTCGGGGCGTATGGAGTGGGCAAGACCAGCCTCGTCAAACGCTTTGTGGAAAGCATCTTTGATGAGCGCTATCACACTACCGTCGGGGTGAAAATTGACAAAAAGCGCCTTCAGATGGACGGCGAGGAATTGGCGCTGGTGCTCTGGGATCTGGCCGGCGAGGATGATCTCGAGCCGCTCCGTCTGTCCTATCTCCGCGGGGCCGCCGGATACATACTGGTAGCCGATATCTGCCGCGAATCCACCCTCGACACGGCGGAGAGCTTGCACAGCCGCATTGCCGCGGCACATGGCGCGTTGCCTTTCGTGCTCGCCGTAAACAAGGTGGACCTGGAGGCGGACTGGCAGATCAGCGAAAGCCGCCTCGCCCGTCTCACTGCCGGCGGCTGGCCGCTCATCCGGACCAGTGCCAAAACCGGCGCAGGCGTCGAGCAGACCTTTTCCACCCTCGCGTCTCTTCTCATCCAAGGTCGCTCATGATCGTCGATCCGGGCGTGATGGAGATTTTTCCCATTCTGGACTTCGCCGTCTTGAGTCCCAAGGCCAGCGGAGTCTTCATGCTCAGCGCCCCCCCTCCGGACTGGTTTCTTCCGCTCGTCGCGGGCTCTCTTGACGATGCTTCTCTGGTGAATGCCTTCCCCTTCCTCGACAGCTTTCTCCCGGAGGCGCGGGACTTTTGGACCCTCCCGGGAGCAGGAACCCTCCACTCAGGCGCCTGGGTGCAGCGGGATGCATCCCGGAGCGAGTCGGCGTTCGAGGCCACGGCCCTCCGTACCGGCAACGGAAACTATCTTCTCCTTGAGATGTTGGGGGTTCGATTCGAACAGCGAAGATCGGCTTTGCAACACGCCCGTTCCCGCGGCCTCGAAAAAGAAGCCCTCGAACGGCGCAATCGCGAAATGGAGCGGCTCAGCAGGATGACCTCTGATTTCCTCGCTGCCATGAGCCATGAACTCCGTACCCCTCTCAATGCGATTCTCGGGTTCTCGACGCTTCTCGCCCAGGGGAAGGGCGGTCCTCTATCGGAGCGCCAACAACACTTTGTCGGCCAGGTGCACCAGGCCGCCGATCATCTGCTTGCCCTCATCAATGACCTGCTCGATCTCTCGAGAATGGAAGCAGGCCGCATGCAACTGCATCCCGAAGCCTTCACTCTTGGAGAGGGACTTCAGGAGGCGCTCTCCGCCCTCGTTCCGCTGGCCCTCGAACGCAAGGTCGCCCTCCAGTCCGATGCAGCTGCGCTTTCCCTCCCCGTATACGCCGACCGCACCCGGTTTAAGCAGATCCTCCATAACCTCTTGAGCAATTCGCTCAAGTTCACTCCGGAAGGAGGATCCGTCAGCATCTCCGCTCATCTCGATGACCCGTGGATCGAAATCACGATTTCCGATACCGGTGTCGGAATCGCTGAGGAAGCGCAGTCCCTGATTTTTGAAAAGTTCTACCAGGTGCCCCGCTCCAGGGGCGATTTCCTGGAGGGCACGGGCCTGGGATTGCCCATTGCAAAGAAACTCGTCGAACAACACGGAGGAAAGCTCAGCGTCCGAAGCCGCCTAGGCTCCGGCAGCAGCTTCACTTTCACTCTGCCGTCCGGAATCTTCAATAGCGGCCCCCTCTGAGCCGCCGGCGATGATTGTCTCGCTATTCAGTACATTCAACAGATCCTGTGCGGGCCTGAATCGAGGGACGGTCTTGGGACCGACATCCACCGGAGCCCCCGTGCGTGGATTGCGCCCCGGACGTGCGGACCGCTTTCGGGGATAGAACGTCCCGAATGTGCGCAGTTCAATCCGCTCCCCCTTCTGCAATGCCGACACCATCGAGTCCAGCATCGCATCGAGAATGGTGCGGGCATCCTTCAGAGATACCTCACATACACGCGCAATCTCGCGGACCAATTCGTCTTTGCAGAGTTTCATACGCCTCCTCGAACGGAATGGACGCCTGCGCATCTGGAGCGCCGGAGGTGTTGCCGCCGGCGCCCCATGATACGCGGGAGTTCCAGTCTGCTCAGTTCTGGGCGTTGCCTGTGCAGATCCCGGAACTCTCCCCACGCCCTCCTGCACGGGCGCGAGTTTTCTCCCCATGGAGGTGGGTCCCTCCGAGCACCCGCCTGTTAGTATTGCGTTTCGTGGTCCAAACGGCGCCCCGCCAAACAAAAAGCGTAAGTGTTTGACCCCATGGACCTTAATACCTCGGCCCGGCCCTATGCCACGGTTTCGCCGTATGCCGCCCTTCTCATCCCTGAGACACACCATGAGCGCGTATCAACCCTGAGACGCCTCCCGGAGCAGTCCCGAAAAACGATTTCAAAATGTAAAGCAAGTCTACACAGACCGATGAGAAGCGTCCGCTCTCGGTTGTTCCCCTTAGGGAACCGCGGCTCTGGAATTGCTCATTCCTCCCATCTACATGCCCGTGCTGGACAAAAGGAACACCACGAAAATGAACCAATTCTCCTCCGCCGGCTTCGGCCGCTTCCTCTTTCAGTTCGTCTTCGCTGCTTTTTGCCTTGGAACCCTGATGGGCCTCCTCATGGTCCTCCTGCTGGCTGCCTTCAGCAGATAAATCCTGCAACTGAGGTTGGACAGCGCCGCCGCTGAGAGTTTATCGTGGGCTGAATGGTCACGCTCCTCGCCATCGACGATGACCGCCAGTCCCTCGATCTGATCTCCTCCGCTCTCGAACAGGAGGGATTGGAAATCCTCACCGCCGAGGACCCGGAGAAGGGGCTTCATCTCCTGCGCAGTGTCCGTCCGCAGATCGTCCTTGTGGATCTCATGATGCCGAAAATGTCCGGCCTGGAATTTCTCGAACGCGCCATGGAGGCCGATCCCTCCACGGATGTCATCCTCATGACGGCCCACTACTCCACCGAATCTGCCGTCGAGGCCATCCAGAAGGGAGCCTGCGACTATCTCAACAAGCCCATAGCTTTGGACAGGCTTCAGGAACGAGTGAACCGCCTCATCGCCGAAGCCGAAGCACGGCGCAAGGCTCAGGCCCTCGAAGAGGAACTCACGCATGCCTGCAACTTCCAGGGCATCATCGGGCGCAGCCCGCTCATGCTCGATGTCTTTGCGAAAATCCGCCGCGTCGGCCCCCATTTCCGCAATGTGCTCGTTTCCGGCGCAACGGGCACCGGCAAGGAATTGGTCGCCCGCGCGCTGCACTCCCTCAGCCCTGCCGCCAAGGGTCCGTTTGTGGCCTGCAATTGCGCGGCGCTGACGGAAACGCTCATCGAGAGCGAGTTGTTCGGCTACGTCCGCGGAGCCTTCACCGGGGCGAACCAGGACAGAATGGGGCTCTTCGAATATGCGCACGGTGGAACGCTCTTCCTTGATGAGATCGGGGAAATGCATCTCGCCGCACAGGCCAAGCTGCTCCGCGCCGTCCAAAACCAGGAAGTGCAGCGCGTCGGCTCCCCCTCCGTCCGGAAAGTGAATGTCCGCATCGTTGCCGCCACCAATCGCGACCTTCGAGTCTCCGTCGCCGGCAAGGAATTCCGGAGCGATCTGTTTTTCCGCCTTTCGATGGTGGAACTGAAACTCCCCACGCTCGCCGAACGCAGGGAGGATCTGCCCTTGCTCGTCCGCCACTTCACAGAGCAGTTCTCCCGTGAGTATGGCAAGAACATTACGGGCCTCACCCGCCGCGCCGAGACTGTCCTCTACCGCTATCCCTGGCCCGGGAACATTCGCGAACTCGAGAATGCCATCGGCGCCGCCTGCATGATGGCCCAGTCCTCATCTGTGGATGTCCAGGATCTCCCGGAGTTCGTCCGTTCCTCGAACGGATGCGCGGACGCCATTCCCCTTCATCCGTTGATCTCTTCCGACGAAATGCAAAAGCTCCATGCCCGCCGGGTTCTCGACTTGGTGGGGGGCGACAAGATCAGGGCAGCGGAAATTCTCCAGGTCAGCCGCGCCACTCTCTATCGTCTGCTGGCATCATAGGTGAACGGATTCTCGTCCGCCGTCGGACCGTAAACCGATGGCAAAGGCACGTCGAGCAGTCTCAGATAAACCGTCAATTGTCCCCGGTGGTGATACCAGTGGTTCAGCAGAATCGAGCGGCATACCTCCGCGCGGGGAAGAGAAAACACGGATTGCCCGCCTCGTATCAGTGACCATGTGGCCGCCATCTGTGCGTCATCCATGCCGGACAGAATCTCCTTCGCCGCCGCGACGCTCTTGCTCAACCCCTCCAATATCTCTTCCCGGCTCTTCGCCTCTTCCTGACGAAACTCGGACGGAACTTCAAAATTATCCACCGCAATGATCCCAGCCACCATTCCCGGCAGAGTGGCTACATGATGCGCCAACTGCCCTAAAGACATGCTCTTGGCGTGCGGCCGCCACGTGAAGTTTTCTTCCGGCGCTCTCTCCAGAACGCGACGCGTCGTCTCCGCTTCACGCTCCAGTTCGCGAATCAACTCATGCGCTATTGCCATTGCAACCGAACCCTCCCTCTCAGAATTATCAGACAAAACTGATTCCTGTGATGCATAATCAGAGTCATGATCCAGGGCACGAGACGAGGATTTCTCACGCTGCTCGGAACTGCTCCCGTTTTTGCCGGGCGCACCGCAGGCAGAGACCACAGACTTCGCGGTTCCTTCCGCCGTCCCGAAAAAAACGGTTGGATCTATATCCACCTCGAGGGAGACCCGCACGAAATCGGATTCCAGCATGGCTACCACCTCGCCCGCGAGATCGCCATAGCTCATCACACCATTGCCTTCGAGATGACACGGGAGACAGAGAAACAATGGGCCTTCTTCCGCCATGCGGCCAAGGAGTTCCTATGGCCCAAAGTCGACCAGGAGTATCGCGAGGAGTTGCAGGGAATCGCCGATGGCATTGCCGCCCGCGGCGGCAAGCTCGACTTGTGGGACACGGTCGCCTTGAATGCATGGCTCGAATGGTCCCCCTACTTCATGCAATGGTATGGCCGCGCACACGGGACGGCGGCGCCCCCCTCTGTCACCGCCGCCGACCGCTGCAGCGCCTTTGTAGCCACAGGCTCGTACACCCGCGACGGAAAGCCTGTCATCGGCCATAACGCCTGGACCGGTTATGCGAACGGCGTCTATTGGAACATTGTTTTCGATGTGCATCCCTCGCATGGCCATCACTTCTTCATGGACGGCTATCCCGGCCTCATCCACAGCGGCGATGACTTCGGGATCAATGCCGCGGGCGTCATGATCACCGAAACCACCATCACGCAGTTTGAAGGCTACAATCCCGAAGGAAAGCCGGAGTTCATGCGCGCCCGCAAAGCCATGCAGTACTCCTCCTCCATCGACGACTTCGCCGGAATCATGACCACGGACAACAACGGCGGCTACGCCAACAACTGGCTGGTGGCCGACCGCACGACCGGCGAAGTCGCCAGCCTCGAACTGGGCGTGAAAAATGTGGTCTTGCGCCGCACGAAAGACGGCTACTTCTGCGGAGCCAACTTCCCCGTAAACGAAAAACTCGCCCGCGAGGAAACCAGGTTCCACATGGAGGACAAAAGCCTCAGCCCGAATGCCCGGCGCCTGCGCTGGGAGCAGTTGATGGCCGAACACAAGGGGCGAATCGACGTAGAGGCGGGAAAGCGCTTTCTCTCAGACCATATGGACAGCTTCAGCGGCAGGCAAGAGCCGAGCGAACGGACGTTGTGCGGCCACAACGATCTCTCTCCGCGCGGCATGCAACCCTGGCAGCCTCCATTTGGAGCCGCCGGCGCCGTACAGGCGAAGGTCGCTGACGCCGCCATGGCGGAGCGCATGGCGTTCTGGGCCTCCATGGGCCACCCCTGCGGCCTGAACTTCAAGGCCGCCGACCATCTGAGGAAGCATCCCGAATTCTCCTGGCAGCGCGATTACCTCAAAGACATCAACTCCCACCCCTGGACCGTCTTCGAGTCCGCAAAGGGATAAGAGGGTATAATTTTAGGCATGGCGACACTGGTAGCTCTGGGAACCACCCCCGCTTTGCCCGATCCGGACCGGTTGCTCGAAAAACAGGAAAAGCTCTTTGCTCACTTGCGTTCGCTCGGCCGGGTTCTGGTCGCCTATTCCGGCGGAGCCGACTCGGCTTATCTCGCTTGGGCGGCAAAGCAGGTCCTCGGTGACGGCTGCCTGGCGATCACCGCCGATTCCGCTTCCGTTCCCGAGTCCCACAAGCGCGACGCCGAGGCGCTCGCCTCCCAATTCCGGATCCGCCACGAATACATCCTCACCTACGAGTTCGACAACCCGGCCTACGTGGCCAACAATGCCGATCGCTGCTTTCACTGCAAAGACGAGTTGTTCCGCTGTATGGAAGAAGTCGGCCGGCAGCGAGGCTTCGAGCACATCGTTTATGGCGTAAACAAAGACGACCTCGGGGACTACCGCCCGGGGCAGAACGCCGCGGAACTTCATCAGGTCCTGGCCCCCCTGGTGGATGCTGGTCTCACCAAGGCGGAGATTCGCGAACTCTCGCGCATGGCCGGTCTCCCCACCTGGAACCGGCCGGCCTCAGCCTGTCTCAGTTCCCGTATCCCCTACGGAACTCCGGTCACCGTCTCCAACGTCAAGACCGTCGAGAAGGGTGAGGAGGAACTGAAGCAACTCGGCTTCCGCCAGTTCCGCGTACGCTTCCACGACAAACTGGTGCGCGTCGAGATCGCCCCCGAGGAGTTGGAAAAAGCCTTGTCGCTCGATATGGCGGCGAAGATGGTCGCCATCTTCAAGCCTCTTGGCTTCCATTATGTGACCCTCGACCTCGAAGGATACCGTCAGGGCGCTTTGAACGAAGCTTTGGGCCTGAAGAAGAAAACCTGAATCCCCCTGTATGCAGTTCGGCGAGGCACTCCGGTTCAGCTTCAGCGCCATCTTATCCAATAAGGTACGTTCCGCCCTCACCGCTCTCGGATTGCTGATCGGCAATGCCTCGGTCATCCTGGTGGTCACCATCTCCCTCACCAGCCGCGACTACATCCTCGAGCAGATCAGCGGCGTGGGCAGCAACCTCATCACTGCGTACTTCGATGCCGGCAACCGCGAAGCCACCACCGTCGCCGCCGACTTCGTCAACCTCTCCGATGTCGCCGCCGTCAAGGAGGCCCTCGGTCCCCGTATCCGCGCCGCCACCGGCATCATGTCTCAGTTTTCCAGCATCGTCATCGACGGCAGGCCGCGCGACGTCAAGGTCATCGGCTGTGACGCCGAATATGCCCGCGTACGCAACCTCATCATGCTCGCCGGCCGGCCCCTCGATGACACCGACGTCTCCTCCCGCCAGCATGTCGCGTTGCTCACCGAGTACATGGCGCAACTGCTCTACGGTTCGCAATCGGCCAGCGTGGGCCGGCAAATCCGTTTCGAGGGGCTCCAGTTCACCATCATCGGCACTTTCAAGGAAAAAACCGATACTTTCGGACTAAGCGAACTCACACGGGAGTCGATCCTCATCCCCGTCAGCGTGCTTCGCTACTTCGTCCCCTACGAGCGTGTCGACCCGCTCTACGTCCAGGCGCGCAGCCTCCAGGACGTCGACGCCGTCACCCGCCAGGTGCGTACCATCATCGAAAGCCGCCACCGGCCCGGCGCAAACTACTACGTCGGCAACCTCACCGGCATCCTCGATGCCGCCAGGAACATCTCCCTCGTGCTCAGCATCGTCCTCGTCCTCATCGCCGCGATTGCTCTCGTCATCTCCGGCATCGGCATCATGAACATCATGCTCGTCACCGTCACGGAACGGACACGGGAAATCGGCGTGCGCATGTCCGTCGGCGCACGGCGCCAGGATATCCTCATGCAGTTCCTCCTCGAAGCGGTCCTCATCAGTATCGGAGGAGGTCTCCTGGGTGTGATCGCGGGCCTTGCCGTTCCCTTGAGCATCCCCCTCTTCGTGGATTCGTTCGACATCCAGCTATCGAAAGCCTCCATCGTCGTGGCCTTCGGTGTCTCCTTCGCCGTCGGGCTTATTTTCGGTATCCTCCCCGCGAACCGCGCCTCAAAGCTGAACCCCACCGAGGCTTTGCGGTATGAATAGGGGATGCCGGATATTGCCTACACCAGCAAAGTCACAATCGAGCGCATAAAGGGCCCCATGCGCCGGGCATGGCTCCCCGCCGAACCCGATCCCGTCCTCTTCGGAGTGCATGGAGCGGTTGCCGAGCACTACAAAGTGCCCCCCGATCTCTTCCCGCCCCACGCCACCACCCTCGACTACATCGTCGCCGCCGCCGCGGGTTGACTCACCGGAACCTTTGGAGGCGCGTCAGATTCCGGCATCCGGCGAACGGCTGTTCGCCTCCGCCGAAGGCGACGTCGAGAAGGAAGACGGTGTTCTCGTCATCAAGAGGATTCGTGTCAACCTGCGGCTCAAGGCAGACCCGGCCCACAAGGCAACCATCGACCGCGTTTTCGGGATCTTCGCCGATCGCTGCCCCGTCTACAAGACACTCAAGCCCGCCATCGACTTTCGCATCGAGTTGGCCATCGAAACTCCCGCCCCTTGACAGGCTGGTCAACCTGTCGTTACACCAATGTATGTCGCTGATGCAAAATGAGATCGATGCACAGATAGCCACGCGCGCCGCCGCACCCCGGACTGCAAAAATTCGCCCTTTGTTCACATGACCTCTCCGCCCTGCCCCTCCAAGATTTCCATCTTGCGTCGGATGCGGCGCCCTTCCGCCGGGACCGGCGTTCCATAGTGATCTCAACTGTGTTACTATCCCGGTTTGGTTCTGAACGATTCTCCATTCTTAACCCCAAGTACTTAGCGGAGTGTGCCAGTGAAAGTCTACGAAAGCAATGATATCCGGAACGTCGCTCTTGTCGG
>JADLBD010000178.1 GCA_020847975.1 Bryobacterales bacterium
ATAGTGGAATAGGCGGGAAGAGGAATTTGCGATGAATCTCAGTCAGCTCAGACCCCCGGAGGGACAGAAGAAGGAACAGCGGCGCGTAGGGCGCGGCATGGGCTCGGGACGGCAGAAGACATCGGGGCGCGGGCATAAGGGCGCGCGGTCCATCTCCGGATACAGCAAGATGCGCGGATTTGAAGGCGGCCAGATGCCGCTGCACCGGCGCCTGCCCAAGCGCGGGTTCACCAACATTTTCAAGAAGCATTATGCGATCGTAAACATAGGTCTGCTCGAGAAGCTCGAGGGCGACTCATTCGATCCCGGAAAGCTGCTCGAACTCGGCGTGATCAAGAAGCTCGAAGACGGGCTGAAGATTCTCGGTTCCGGAGAACTGACGCGAAAGATCATGGTCAAGGCGAACTTCATTTCCTCGTCCGCGCAGCGGAAGATCGAGGCCCTGGGCGGCGCGGTGGAACTGATCGGCGCGGAGAGCAAGTAAAGCAGGCCGAAGTCGAGGGCTTCCGATGAACAAGCTGATTGAAGCATTTGCGAACATGTTCCGGATTCCGGACCTGCGCAACCGTGTCCTGTTTACGCTCGGTCTGCTGGCCGTGTATCGCCTGGGCGGGCACATCCCGACGCCCGGCATCGATGCCAACCGCCTCGAGCAGTTTTTCCAGCAGAACCAGGGAACGCTGTTCGGTTTCATCGACCTGTTCAGCGGCGGAATGTTCCGCCGGCTGACGATTTTCGCGCTGGGAATCATGCCGTACATTACGGCGTCGATCATCCTCCAGTTGCTCACGGTCGTAGTGCCGACGCTCGAGAAATTGCAGAAGGAAGGCGAACTGGGGCGGCGGAAGATCACCCAGTGGACGCGCTACATGACGGTGGGCCTCGCCCTGATGCAGAGCTTCGGAATCGCCACCGCGCTGCAATCCTCGGATGGCAATTTCGTAATGAACCCCGGGTTCGGCTTCATCGCCATGACGGTCTTGAGCCTCACTACCGGTACGGCGTTCATCATGTGGTTGGGTGAGCAGATCAGCGAGCGTGGCATCGGAAACGGCATGTCGCTGATTATCTTCGCGGGTATCGTCGTGGGCTTGCCGAGCGCCATCCAGCAGATCTATACCAACGCTTTCGTCACCCGCCAGTGGAACATGCTGCAAGTCATTATCATCCTCATAGTGATGATCGCGGTGGTGGCGTTCATCGTGCTGGTGGAGCGGGGCGAACGGCGCATTCCCGTACAGTACGCCAAGCGCGTCGTGGGCCGGAAGATGATGGGCGGCCAATCGACCCACCTCCCGCTGAAGGTGAACGCCGGAGGCGTGATTCCCGTGATTTTCGCTTCCTCCCTCCTTGCGTTCCCGCAGACGCTGCTGCAGGTGCCGTGGGTCAAGGACATTCCCTGGCTGAAGGCGGCCCTCAATTCCATTGGCTACGCGGAACCGATGTATGCCGTATTGTTCACGGCGGGCATCATTTTCTTCTGCTTCTTCTACGTTTCCATCATTTTCAATCCGAACGAAGCCGCCGACAACATGCGCAAATACGGCGGGTTCATTCCGGGCATCCGGCCGGGGAAGAATACGGCGGATTACCTGAACAAGATTCTGACTAAAATTACGGTGGTGGGCGGACTGTACTTGGCGGTTCTTTCGCTGATTCCGACGATCATGATCTCGGGAATCAAACTACAGCACCTGCCGCTGATCGGCAACTTTATCGACCGGACGTTCCCCCGGTTCCTCCTGGATGGGCTTGGGGTTACGTTCTATTTCGGCGGCACTTCCTTGTTGATTGTCGTCGGCGTGGCGATGGATACCGTGAACCAGGTGGAGGCGCAACTGATCATGCGCCACTACGAAGGCTTCACGCCGCGATCGGGCCGCATTCGCGGACGCCGGTCTTCCACCTTCTAGGAGCGCCTTGAGCGGCCAGGTATGCCGGAAGGGAGCGGGAGCGGTAGAGCTTTGATTTTGTTTGGACCACCGGGATCGGGAAAGGGCACGCAGGCCCGTCTGATTCGGGAATGCCTGGGGGTTCCTCATATATCCACCGGGGACATGCTGCGAGAGCGCATGCAGGCCGGAGATCCCCTGGGGATGGTGATCAAGCGGCTCCTGGACGAAGGAGAGTTGGTAACGGACGAACTGGTCAACCAGATGGTGGAGGAGCGGATCTCGAAACCCGACTGCCGCAAGGGTTTCATCCTCGATGGCTATCCGCGAACACTCAGCCAGGCGGGAACGATTTGCCGGCAGTTGGCGGACCGGGGGACCGGGTGGTTGGTGGTCCACCTGAAAGTGGACTACAATGAGATTATCAGGAGACTTGCGGATCGGCGGAGTTGTGCACAATGCGCCGCGGTCTATAACCTGGCTTCCCACCCTCCGAAAGTGGCGGGCGTTTGCGACCGCTGCGGAAACCGCCTGAGCATTCGGGACGACGACCGGGAGAGCGTGGTGCGGAAGAGGCTCGAGGCCTACGATGAGAGGACCCGGCCGCTTCTCGAGTTTTTCTCCGGGGGGGTAGGTTCGTTTTGTGAGATGAACGGGGCTGGTGATGCGCCGGCTCTGATTGCAAGAAGAATTTGTGAGATGATGCGGTCCGGCAAGTCCGGCTGTTCTCTGGCTTGTTCGAATTAAAGTAGCAGGAGATGATTACGCGGAAAAGCCCGTCGGAACTCGAGAAGATGCGCAGAAGCGGGCTCCTCGTGTATCAGATTCTCCAGGAACTGGCCAGGCGAGTGGAAGCCGGCGTCACCACCCATGATCTGGAAGTGGTGGCGGAGAAGATGATTCGCGACGCCGGGGCGAAACCGGCCTTCAAAGGCTATTATGTCCCGGCCGCCGGCGCGCGATATCCGTTCGTGCTCTGCACCTCGGTGAACCACGAAATTGTGCACGGTATGCCCTCAGCCAGGCGCGCTTTGAAACAAGGCGACATCGTCAAGATCGATACGGGCGTGGAACTGGACGGATATTTCGGAGATTCGGCGGTCACGGTACCCGTCGGCGAGATCAGCGATCCGCTGCGGAGGCTGCTTCAGGTGACCAGGGAGTCTCTGGAACTGGCGATCGAGCAGGCCAAGCCGGGAAACCGCCTGTTCGACATTTCGGGAACGGTCGAAAAGCACGTTGTGAGGAACGGCTTTTCCATTGTGCGGGAATTTGTCGGCCACGGCATCGGCGCCAAGCTCCATGAGGAGCCACAGGTGCCGAATTACATTGACCGGCAGCATGAGAATCCCCGGTTGAAAGAGGGGATGGTGCTGGCCATCGAGCCGATGGTGAACGAAGGAAAGCCCGGCAGCAAGGTATTGGCGGACCGCTGGACGGCGGTGACCACCGACGGAAAATGCTCGGCCCATTTCGAGCACGTGGTGGCTATTACAGCGGAAGGCCCCTGGGTCCTGACACGGCCGTGACGGAGAAGGACAAGGGAGAAGGCAGGCGCGCAGTGGAAGGGACAGTCCTCGAACTGCTGCCGCAGGCCGGCTACATTGTGGAGTTGAGCACGCGGGCGCAGGTAAAGGCGCACGCGGCGGGGGCGGCCAAGGCGAATTTCAGCCGGTTGCGTCCGAAGGATAGAGTTTTGGTGGAGCTCTCGCCGCACGATCCGACGCGCGGGCGGATTACAAAGCTCCTCGAGTAGAAACGTTGGGTTGAAGGATAGGACATGAAAGTCAGAGCCTCGGTAAAGCCGATTTGCGATAAATGCAAGATCATCCACCGCCATGGCGTGGTGCGGGTGATCTGCACCAACCCCAAGCATAAGCAGCGGCAGGGCTAAGGAGAACGTA
>JADLBD010000179.1 GCA_020847975.1 Bryobacterales bacterium
TCCACTCTGGAAGAAAACTGCGATAAATCCTGGGGGGCTTGGGGGGGCAAAGCCCCTCATCAGAACAAATGGATCTCTTCCCAATTAACAGTTGCCCGATCTGCCCACAGATTCTGCTATAGAGCCGTCATCGCATAGCAGGGCGCTCCGCGATGCCTATCTCCGAGATTCTGGAGAATCATTCGTAGTGTTCGTCGCGCAGCTATATAGAAGCCGGCGTTTCGCAGATGATCGAGCTTTGGACAAACCGCCGGAATGATGCTCCCGCTAGCCGGTAGATGCCCAGCGTGCGGATGACGTGGAGGCCCTTACTGGCTGCGGTCTGAACGCCGTCGCTGTCGTCCATGAGCAGGGCTTCCGAATCAAGTTCGGCGGCCAGCACGATGGCTTCGCTCTCGCCAGCATGCAGTCCCGCCTGCCGCAGCCGATCAACTTCCAACGCATCCCGCATCTCCCCGACACAAAGCCACGATCCCATCGACGCCTGAATGGCATGGGCCACTGGCAGATCGCTACCTCGCCGGTGATCTCTCGGAACACCTCGCGGGGTATCGCGATCTCCGTAAAGAGATCGCGTAGGAGAGTGAAATCACCGAGCGCCGCCAAATAGACGAGCGGGGTGGTGTTGGAGACGACCAAGGCCTTTCCGGCCTTGCGCCGCCGCTCGAATTCGTCGATGGCCGTGGCGTCCGATTCCCAATCTTCCGCCGTGTAGACGACACAGGGGATGCCTCGCTGCTTTAGCAATTCCATGGAGGCGATTTGTCCCATGCCGAGTCCCTGCGCCGCCTTTCCGGCCGGGATCTTGCGGTCGGCGAAGAGCACAAGAATGGCCTCCTCGCGCAGATGTTCCTGAAGCCGCGCCTTGTCGGCGGCGACGTCGACCTCGATCTCCAGCTTCATGGCACCTCTATCTTGCCGCAGGCGTGTGTTGTAAATCCTTCATTTCAGGCTGGATTGCCGGGGCTAGATAGCCCTCCACCCGAAACTTGCGTGCTTGTTTTCAATGACTTCGGTCTGGCAGTTCGAAAGACCGCCATTCCCGGCGGCCATGCCGAGGGCCTCTCGGTCTCGGTGGAGAGCCGGTTGGAAAACCGTCTTTTTGGGGAGCCACCTACCAAAACCGTAAGTCCTGGGCGCTGTTTTCGTTGACGCCATCGCTCGATTCTGCCGTCCTTCCATCCCAAACATTCCGCACTATTTGCGTTCCGGCCAGTTTCTCCGGTTCGAAGTGCCTGCGACCGGAGTGCGCTCTCAACCATGCAGGTTCAGACCGTTGGCCTCTCTCAACCGCCCGAACTCTCCAGTTTCTCCGTTGACAGGTCCGCGTTTGTTGACAGCCCTGTTGAGAGAGGCGGCCCGATTGGACCGTTTCGAACCGGCCAGCGGGGTCTCCGAACTATGATGTTTGATGATGGCTTTACCAGTTCTCCGCCCCCCGGATTTCACACACATACCCCGCTATCAAGTTTGGACTGATGCGCTTTGCCTGCGAGAGATGGCAAAACAGGCACCGAGCAATTATTTGCAGAGCATGTGTGTCAGGAACGCCCTCTTGGCGGCTTGGACGACGCTGGAGATGGCATGTCGAGATGCACTTGGCGTGACTCGCTTCAAGGGCCAGGACTTCAAACGGAATCTGAATGAGGAACTCCGGGCTCAGGGGAAACCGCCGGTCGATTTTGGCACGGGTACTTGGGGGCTCCTGAGTTCAAAGACGCTGAAGCATCGCACGGAATACGCACACGCGGGGGTGCGCCTTGCGGACCGCTTTCCATCCGTTTCGCATGCCGACGATGCCATTGCTTGGGTTCGTCAGGCCATTCACGACATTTATGGCCGCATGGGCAAGACACCGCCCAAATGGATTGATCACGATCAGTCCACAGGCTGGCCGACCGAAGGGACCCGCTTCGGGGCGTTCGGAACGGTCACGAGACAGAGCGCGGACCCATCGCAACCAGGGGTCGTCAAGATTGTGCTGGTGACACCCGACGGCGAGGAGAGAACCACCGAGTACCTTTCCTCGACAACGACCGACGAGGAGATCTATGGATGGATTGAAGACGTCCTCGGCAAACTGAATTCGCCGTTCGCGCGCATTCGAGCCTATCGAGGTGTGGACGTGATCCACGATGAGGAGCTCGAAATTCGGGGATAGCGATCCAGATCTACTTCCCAATATCCCGCCACGTTGAGCAAGGCGCCCCGATTGGACAGTTTCGAACTCCCGTGAGTATCTATTGACAGGAACCGCAAACGCGGCTTCCCAGACCACCAGACAGCGGGCAGGCCGCAAAGCGGAAACCGTTGTGGGTGCCGGACTCCCAGGACCGGCAAACGCAACGAAGCGGCCGCCCGGCGATCCCGCCACCCACAACGATTTTCGGTCTCCCCGCCCGGAGAGGACGAATGGAGATCAGAGACCGTCAGACACGCGATGCCGTTGCAGAAGTCGCCGGCCTACTGGCGACGGCATACCAGCGTTACCGACGCGCGCGGCGCATCGAGATGGCCACCGAAGACGCGGCAGAATCCGTCAACAGAGAACTTGATAACCGGGCCCCGGAGAGCCCTCATGTCAATGAGGTTGAGGAATGAAACGCACTCTTCGGGAGCAGATCGGCGAGTTGGTCAAGATGAATGTCGCCGAGTTCCAGCAACAATATCGTGATGTATTTGGCGAGGAACCCGCCAGCGCACACCGACAATTCCTGTTCAGGAAGATCGCCTGGCGCGTGCAGGCCGATCGCGGAGGCGGGCTGCCGGAGTCCGTCCATGAGATCGCCCGTGCGATTGCCAAGGACGCTGCGCTCCGCATCCGCGTGATCTCAAACGCCGACAAGCGGCGCGCTGGAATCCCGCTCGAACAGACTGTCACCACCACGATCAGCCCCGATCACGACTCGCGGTTGCCGATGCCGGGCGGCTTGATCGTGAAGCAGTTCAAGGGTCAGACCATTGTGGTGAAGGTGGTCGATGACGGGTTCGAGTATGGCGACCGGCGATACAGTTCGCTGAGCGCCATCGCACAGGAAATCACTGGCACAAAGTGGAATGGTTTTTTGTTTTTCGGCTTGACCAAGGAGAAGACCAATGGCCGCCGTTAACCCAGGAGCCCTCGCCGGCGCGAAGCGAACGACAGTCCGGTGTGCCATCTACACGCGCAAGTCCACCGAGGAAGGACTGGAACAGGAGTTCAACACACTCGACGCCCAACGCGACGCCGCCGAGGCCTTCATCCGGAGCCAGCGGGGCGAAGGCTGGCTCGCGGCGCCCGAGCACTATGACGATGGTGGATTTACCGGGGCCAACATGGACCGGCCAGCCTTGCAGAAGCTGCTCCAGGATGTTCGGGATGGACTCGTCGACTGCGTCATGGTGTACAAGGTGGACCGTCTGACGCGATCGCTGCTGGACTTCGCCCGCATCATGGAGGTGCTCGACAAGCACGGCGCCAGCTTCGTGTCCGTCACGCAGCAGTTCAATACGACGAGCTCGCTCGGGCGGCTGACGCTCAACATCCTCCTATCATTTGCTCAATTCGAAAGGGAGATGATCGCCGAGCGCACGCGCGACAAGATGTCGGCCGCGCGCCGCAAGGGACGGTGGGTCGGTGGCATCCCAATGCTCGGCTACGATTTGAGCGACAAAGGCGCGGCGCTGGTGGTGAATGAAGATGAGGCAGCTCGCGTGCGGGCCATCTTCAATCTTTATCTTGAATACGGTTCGTTGATCCCGGTCGTCCAAGAACTGGCGCGCCGGGGCTGGCGGATGAAGGAATGGACCACGCGCAAAGGCGCGGTCGCTGGAGGGCAGGCCTTCCTAAAGAACCGCCTCTACAATTTGCTCACCAACATGGTGTACGTCGGCAAGGTCGAGTACGGTGGGCAGATCTATGAGGGTGAGCACGACGCCATCGTCGATCCCGAGATCTGGCAGAGAGTCCAGGACCGGCTTCGGTTCAACGGCAAGACGGCGGGCCGGCAGATCCGCAACAAATATGGCGCCGTGCTCAAGGGCATCCTGACGTGCGAGAGCTGCGCCGCCGGGATGGTTCACACCTATACCCAGAAGGCGCCCAACAAACTCTATCGGTACTACGTGTGCGTGAACGCCCACCAGAAAGGCTACAACCAGTGCCAGACGCGTTCCGTCTCTGCGCCGGTGATCGAGAACGCGGTCATCGACCAGATCCGTGGTATCGCGGCAAATCCGGCGGTGGTGAATGAAGTGGTCCGCCACCTTGATGAACAGCGCGTTGCCGGCGTAGACGGACTGGAGCGAGAGAAGCGGGTCATGGAGGGCGAACTTCAGCGGCTCGGGCAGGAGATCGCTGGGTTGATCCGCATGAATGGAAAGCTGGCAACCGATCGCATGGCCGACCTGCAGGACAGGGTACTGGTGGTCGAGCGGCAGCTCCGCGAGGTGCGGGAGCAGTTGGCCGAATCGGTCGGGCAGACGGTGGATGCGGCCAGCGTGCGGAAGACGCTCCGCGAGTTCGACGGCATCTGGTCGGAGATGACGCTGCGCGAACAAGAAAAGTTCGTGAAGACCCTGGTCGAGCGCGTCTCCTACGACGGAGCGACGGGCACGGTAACAGTCGGCTTCCGAACGGCTGGAATCAGGCAACTTTGCGCTGAGGTGATGACGAACAAATGAAAACTCAATCCAATGGGCTCGAAGTGAAAATCCGATTGCAGCCGACAGTGCGGGAGATCAGCCGTCGGCCAAAGAAAAGTACACCCGCGGGCCAACCTGCACCGAAGCGTGGCCGGTTTCCGCGCATCACACAGGTGGTGGCGCTCGCCCTACAGTTTCAAGAGATGATCGACAGTCGCGAGATTCGAGGACACACGGACCTCGCGCGGCTCGGCTGTGTTAGCCGCGAACGTATCAGCCAGATCATGATGCTGACGTGGCTCGCGCCCGACATCCAGGAGGAGATTCTGAGATTACCGCAGTCCCCGGGCGGCCGTTTCCACGTTGGTGAGGCAATGCTGCGTCCGATCGCACGGCTGCCGCTGTGGGATGACCAGCGAGAGCGCTGGTGCGACGTGATTGCCAGCGCCAGCTCCGGTATGATGAAAGGCGAAGCATGAGCCTCGAGGAAGCCATTCTGGAAAAAGTCCGCCACCTCCCGCCGGCGAAGCAGGAGGAGGTTCTACGCTTCGCCGACCGTTTACAGCACCGGTCTCCCGCCAGAATGGTGCCATCGCGCGACCGCAGCAGCGAGATGGAATGGCTAAAGGAAAACCGCGCCAAGTACGCGAATCAATGGGTGGTCGTGGAAGGCGATCGCTTGATCGCGGCGGATGCGGACGGCCATAAGGCCTACGATGCCGCAATTGCGGCGGGCATTGAAGTGCCGCTTCTGATACACGTGCTTCCTGAAGATCCCCTACCTTTCGCGCCGTGTTGGATTTAATGTAAGGATGCCCCAGTCGCTCAACTTCGACGCGTCACACCACTATGCATCGACGGAGGGCATCGATGTTCCAGTTGAGCTTCGCGTTGGGGACCGGAGAGTCGAATTGTTCGCGCGGCTCGATACAGGCGCAGCGCACTGCATCTTCGAGCGCAGATACGCGGAAGAGCTCGGATTGGACGTCGAATCCGGACGACCTCAACGTTTTCGCACGATGGCAGGGTCATTTGTGACGTATGAACACGAGGTTACCCTTCATACGCTCGGCATCGAGTTCTCGGCAAGCGTTTTCTTTGCGCATGACCCGGCATTCAGCAGAAGTTTCGTGGGCCGATCTGGTTGGCTGGACCGTCTGCGTGTCGGAATCATCGACTATGATCGCCTGCTATTTCTGAGCGCCTACGACTCGTAGCCCGACCGCTTCCTCGCTTCATCAATCCGTCGCTGGAGTTCGAAATCTGCTGGCTCAGCTGAGTTCTGCAGTTCCTCCCACTTCTTCTCCAAGGCACGGAGGTAGGCCTCCGCCTCGTCCCGATGTCCAAGGTAGAAGGCGATCGCGCCGTGGATCTGTTCCAGGGACAACGTCGGGAAGTTCTCGCGGATCGTCTCGGCCGTGGCGCCATCCCGATACTCGTAAATGATCGACGCCAGCGAAACACGGCTGCCGGCAAGGTAATACGCGCCATTGCGCATTTCGACGAATTCCCGCTGCATCAGGACCACCCCTTCTATTTTGGCTCGGTTTGCCGCCGCAGGCTGCCGCATTCGAATCTGGCCGTCCATAGCCGACGGTTGGGTGTGAACTGCAGGGGATCAGAATCCATGCCCATCCAAGTCTGGAGACGCTTCCGGAATCGCAGCACATCTTTGTCGTCTCCACGGCGGTAGAGCTTGCCGCCGTTGCGCAGGAACTCGAGCAGCACGCTTCCCTCAGCTGTCGGAACGCCGGAGTCGGCAGCCAGCCCGAGGGTGCGCAAGTCGTACTGTTCCGAACGCGTGACCTCGCGCTCGCCGGCCTCGATCGCCGTGAGCCGTTGGGTTTCTTCATCCTTGGACCTCGCGGCAAACACCTCTGTCGATTTCACCGAGATCTGAATGCGCCCGTCGCGAAGCTCGACGAACTGGCAATCCTCCCATCGCTCCGGCCGAATCGGGAAGCCGTCCCGGCGGTCGAGGCGGATTTTGAAGACGCAGCGATATGCGCCTTTGCCGTGGAGCGCGCGGATCGGCTCGCCGGCGATTGGGAACACAGTATTCAGACGCTGGCGAAGATCGCTGACCTGCTTTCGGAAGGTCCCGGTATCCCGGCTGGACGCAGAGGTACTGCGCGCAGGCGTCTCGCCACCAAAGCGTGCGAATGCGCGGAGCAGTTGCCAGAGCCGGTCATCACCACCAGTGAACTGCAAGTCGTCCAGGCTGAGCTCTTTCTGCTCGTTTCGCAGCTCCGCGAAGATGCCGTTCTCGCGCACGGTGAGACGCAGGTCTTCCCACGTCGGGTCTTCGCCGACCGGGAAAGTGGCAATGGTCTTGGCCGTCCCAGCGTAGACGTCTCGTGGAACGGCGTCCGCAATGTAGTCCATGTCGAGGGTCATGCCCTCTTCGGTGATCGCCGCGATATCAGCAAGGCGGAACGCCGGCCACTGTTTCTGTTGAGGAGACCGAGTTGGCACCAGGATCACCGGCGATGGAGCATCCGCAATCTGATGGCAGCGAGCCAAGAGCACATGAGCATCCGGACGGGCGCCACCGCACACGAGAAAGAAATCGCGGAAGCGGCCGGCGACGTGCCGACGACCTAGGCCCCAGACGCGTCCCGGCCAGAGCGGCGATAGACCACCGACAAGGCCCAGGGTCTCGCGAAGTTTGCGAGCGGTCAGGTCCAGGTCGGGGGCCCATCGGCGCAAGCGTTCCGGCTCGATCGGCACGCCACCCACTTCCGGACACGGAATGAACGGCATCAGACTTCCGGGCGCGCCACGACTGATCAACATGACTTCTTCAGTGTGGCCATCGCCGCACGCATCACAGATCGCCCACGTAGCCCGTGCCGCCTCCTTCAGGAGTCCGTGCCCGCACAGCAGATCAAATTGTTCTGTCGGTGTCCAGCGGATCTCGTCTGCGGAAAAGACCGGTTCCGCTTCTTCGCATCGGAGCCAGAACTGCTGAACCAGGTCGATCATGACGCGATGTTCCACTGCCGCAGATAGCGGCGCAGTGTAAGGTCTTCATCGCTATCACGCAGCGTGCAGCCGGACGGATGGGTGATGGTGAAGTTGACCGTTTTCGGCTGCTTCCTGCCTGTTTCGAAACCTGCTTGGAACGATGCCTGAGTCGCAACAAGCCGTTCCCGCGGCAGATTCATCTGATTGAGCGCCTCGTCGATGAGGTCATGAATGTCCCGCCTGGCCTCCCCGCTTCCAACGTCGAATAGAATCTGCTCGACGCTGGCCTGTTTTCGCACCCGGATTGTCCGCATCTTGACCCAGCGGACATTGTCCTCGGGCGCCGTGGGGAACTGGAATCCCGGCTGTAGCAGCAACTGGAGATTGTAGGGTGGCTTGGCGGCGCGGGGCGGCTCGAAGTTCAATTTCAGAACGGTTCGCGCGAAGATCGAGACCAGTTCATCCCGGACGTCTCGCGTGCCTTCGGCGTAGAGATCCAGCGATCCCGCTATCCGGTCAAAGCTGATGATCACTTCGAAGGCCGGCTTCCATTCCCTGCGCGCGAAGTTGCCGCCGTCCTCATAACCGATGAGCACGTCGGCGTAGTCGGCGGGATAGGCGAAGAAGAAATCAATGTGACCCGACCGCAGAAAGTGCTCGACCTTGCAGTGATCGCCGCGTCCCTGATTCTCCTGGTAGTATTCGGCCATCGCACGGCCGAATTGCTCCAGGACGTCCGGAGTGATCTCAGGGTCCATCGGCGGCAACCCGGTTCGCTTCTCCATCGAACGGCGTGGCAGCCGTTCCCAGTGCGAGAGCGTTCGAGCTTCCTCGAACACGTCCGGGTGTTTCAAGAACATCCAGAACGCGCGCTCGTACGCGCAGGACTTCCGGCGAAAAGGTTTCACCAGATCGATATCGCGCTCGCGAGCGATCCGGACTAACCACGGAGTGAACTCCCGCTTGGCCATTTCAGCGATGGCTCGGAAGTGGCCGCCGATCTCACGGCGGTCAGCTTCGGGCAGTGCGAGGAGGGCGTCATGGATTGGCTCCACGTCCGTCTCCCGCAGTCGGCCCCATGGAAGATCACGAAGCTGTTTTCGATTCTCTATGAAGTACTCCCATAGCAGCGCGTTTGGCACCTGCCGCAGAAGCACTTTTGGCGTGTAGTACATCGGCATACTTGTCCCCTCGGACTGAAGGGGCCAAGCGCCGCGAGACGAAGTTCTACCAGGTAGCGGGAGCGTTGGCGTTGTTGCCCGAGCAGTCCGGAATGAATTTCATGTAACGCAATCTTAGCAGGCGAACAGAAGGCGAATCAATAGGCTCGTGGCCAGCTTGCCGGTAAGCCCTTGAGCGACGGGGAAATCGAGTTTCTGGAGGCTTCGCTGTGACCGCCGATTTGTGAATTTCACAATTGCCGAGGGCCTCCAGGGAAAATCTTCAGAGAATTTAGATCTGTTGTTTCAATAGCTTAGCTTCTGAAGCGGGGTCGGAACAGGGCCAATCGTGAGATTTCACAAATGGCCAAGCAGGGGAACAAGATGATTTCACCTGCTACAAACGCCAAGCGTTCGGCGGCCGACGCGGCGGTGACTTCGGGGCCAGTCTCGGCCGAGCACGAAGCGCTGATCCGCGACGCCTTCGACGACATCGCACTCCTGGTCGGCAGCATCGCCGCCATTCATAGTCTCGACGACGACATCCTTTGGTCGCTCATGAAGCGGCTCGACCGGATCCGGGTGAAGCTGCTTCGCAATCTTCGGGGCGGCGCTGCACGCGAGGACTTCGAGCCGGCATCAATGAGGCCGCCGCGAACGCATGCAGCCGTCGACGAATTCCTGGCACGCAATCGCGGCCGGATGGGGGAGTGAACGATGGACCTTCAGGACCTCTCTCCCGCGAAACAAAAACTCCTCCGGCTGTTTCAGGCGATCAACTTCGGACGCATCGAGGAACTGGAAATTCGTGACGGCGAACCGCAGTTCAACCCGGTGCCGCGCGTGTTCGTGGAATTGAAGCTGGACGTCGACGACAGTCCGCGCACCGAATCACGCCTCGATCGGTTTCGGCTCCGCAGCCAGGTCGAGCGTTTCTTCACGCAGATCGGCCGCCTCAATCAGGGCACCGTCGAGATGATCGAAGTCCGGCACGGGCTTCCCTTCCGCATGGTGATTGAAGCCATGCCCGCGGAGGTGGAGCAGTGACCTCCGTGGACCCGTTCGTTATTCAGCAGGCTGAGATTCGTGCGAGCCGGATGGTGAGGAGCAACGGCTTCAGACGCGATGAATGGGAGGACCTTCGCCAGGACCTTCTTCTTGATTACCTGGAGCGGCTCCCGCAGTTTGACGCGGATCGCGGCGACCTGCGCGGCTTCATGTTCGGCGTGGTGCGGCACCGAGCGGCGCAGTTGGCCGCCCAGCACCGCCGGCGAACTCAGTGGGTAGCCGATAACGGCCGCGCGTCCCACCCGCGTACGGAAGCGAATTACGACCTGCGACTCGATCTTGAAGCTGCCGTCTCACGCTTGCCCGAGCACCTCCAGGGACTCGCCCGGCTGCTTTCTGAGCGTACGCCGCGTGAAGCCGCGCGCGTGACTGGCAAGTCGAGGTCGCGAATCTACCAGCTCATCCAAGAGATTCGGGCGGCGTTCATGAAGGCTGGCGTGACCCCAGAAACGCTCCGGCACTGCGGAGGCGCTGTATGAAGCATGCAGAGACGCTTCCTATCGCCAGTATCCGGCTCGACGGTGGCACCCAGCCCAGGGCCGCGCTCGATCCCGACACGATCAATGACTACGCGAAGGCGATTAGCAGCAGCGCAAAGTTCCCGCCGGTGACCGTGTTCTACGATGGCGCGCGCTACTGGCTTGCCGATGGCTTCCATCGCGTCAAGGCGGCTGGAGCTGCCGGCCTCGATCTAATTGAATGTGAAATCCGGCAGGGAACGCTCGAAGAGGCGCAGTGGTACAGCTTCAGCGCCAACAAATCTAATGGCCTGCGGCGCACCACTCAGGACAAGCAACGAGCTGTGAAGGCAGCGCTACTTCACCCGAACGGATCTGCCGTGAGCGACAGCCAGATCGCCCGGCACGTTGGTGTTGACCAGAAGACCGTCACGAACTGGCGGCAGCAGCTCGAAGCATCTGAGGAAATTCCTAAGATGGCCGCTCGTACCGTGAATCGCAATGGCAAGACATACACACAGAACACGAGCAAGATCGGCAAGAGCCGGCGCAAACGTAAGCCGACGGCATCCGCGACGAGCTCGACTGATGCGGCGACAAGGGACGATCCGAACTCTCGGAAGGAAACGGCTTCGGCTTCGACCACATCGGGGCGGACCACGCGGTCACAACGGATCGACCGTTTAGCACGACTGATCCTTTCCTTCATAGAGGCAACAAAACATCTCGCCCACTTGGTTGGGTGGCTGGGCGAGACGGCGGGTGAATTCGAAGAGGCTGAACGGCTGCTGTCGAATATCCGCGATGCGATTGCTGCGGTGAACGCCGAGATCGAGCAGAAGGCTATCGCGGCCGATCCTCTGAACGCATTTCGGTTGGGAATCCAGGAGAAGAAACAATGAACGCACTAAGGGTCTTGTCAGGCGCACTGGACGAGTTGGCTGAGCGCCAGATTGTCTTGCGCGGGGTGATCGAACCCGCGTCACTCGCGGGCTTGCTGAAGCCCGACTACCAACGCGAAACGCTGCGGAAGGCCACGATCGAAGGACTCATGGAAGCGTTTCGCGACGGGGCTGGCCGGGTGCCCGATGTGGAACTTGCGGTCCGTGGCGAACAGTACGGATGTACGGACTCCGATGGGACGTACACGATCACCGGCGAAGTGTACATCATCGACGGTCTCCAAAGAATCAGCGCAGCCAGGCAGTTCGCGTCTGAGGGCGGCAAGCCCCTGGTAGGCGCAATGATCCACTTTGCGACTACGGAGCCGTGGGAAAGAGAGCGGTTCGACATTCTGAACATGCGCAGGACGCGGCTTTCCCCAAATGTGTTGCTCCGCAATCGCACTGCGCAGTGCCCGTCGCTGCACCGCCTCTATCAGCTCTGTGCCGAAGAGTCGTTCGTGCTCTATCAGCGTGTTTCCTGGTCGCAGTATATGCGCCGCGAGGAACTGCTGACTGCGCTCTCGTTCCTGAAGACGGTCATGCGCCTCCATTCCCAATTTGGCGCCGGCCGTTATGGCGTGCTGCCCGGCATCTGGCAGGCACTGCCGCCCATGATGGCGAACGTTGGGCACAACACGATGGTCGAGAACATCAAGACGCTATTTGATCTCATCGACGCCGCGTGGGGTATCCGCAACATCCTCTACAAAGATCGTGCAACTCACCTCAAAACCGGCTTTCTCTTCGCGCTCGCGGATGTGATTTCCGGGTATCCGGCGTTCTGGTCCGGAAAGAGCCTCCGCATCGACCGCGACATGCAAAAGAAGATCGGCCAGTTCGGATTGCACGACCCCAACGTGCGGGCAATGGCATGCAGCACGTCGAACATTGGCCTGCTGAGCAGGCTCATTGTGGATCACCTCAACTCCGGCAAACGGACGCGCCGGTTGGTGGAGCCGAGCCTGTTTCAAGGCGGGACCCGCCGAGCAGTGTGAGGGCGATCCATATGGCCACCTCTCCCATGATCACGACGTATTCGATGTGGTCGCTGTTCCGGAACTGCCGGAAGGCAGTCGAGTGGCGCTACGTCGATCAGCTCGTACCGCTCCAGCGTGACCGCAACCTGCACTTTGGGTCGCTGATCCACGAATGTCTGCAAACGTGGCATCAGCGACGTGACCCGGCCGAGGTGCTGGCACTGATCGACCGGCTGTGCCCCAACCGGCTTCAGGATGACAACCAGCGCCGCGACTGGCATCTCGCCACAGCCATGATCCGGGCTTACGCTGCGCGGTACGCCGTCGAGGAGTTCGAGGTCATTGCGCTGGAAAAGACTTTCGAGGGTCCTATCGTCAATCCGGCAACCGGAGCTGCATCGCGCAGTTTCGTGCTCGCCGGCAAGGTCGACGGGATCGTGCGGATCGGCGGCGAGTACTTTGTGCTTGAACACAAGACCGCCGCACAGATCGACTCGGATTACCTGGAGAAACTCTGGACGGACTTCCAGATCACTATCTACTCCTATTACATCGAGCAGACGATGGGCATCCCGATCACCGGGATTCTCTACAACGTCCTGGTAAAGGCCAAGCTCCAGCAGGGGAAAGGCGAGTCGGAAGACGAATATCAGGCACGGCGTGCTGAGCTGCTGGCGAAATCGAAAACCGGTAGAACCACGGCGAGGCGCCGGATGCCGGAGACCGACGAAGAATACCAGCAGCGACTCGCCGAGAAGTACGCCGACCCAACGATGCTGCATCGCGAGATGCTGTACCTGTCGCGCGATCGGTTCGAGATTCTCCGCGCTGAGTTGTGGGAGCTGACGCAGGCCTTTCTCGATGCGCGGCGACGTGGGATCTTCTACCAGAACACGGCTTTCTGCTTCAACTACCAGCGGCCCTGCCCCTACTTCGCGCTTTGCCGCTCGAACGGCAATCCGAATTTGATCGAGAACTTCTACCAGCGCGTTGCGCCCAACGAGGAGCTTCGCGTACTGCCGAGCGAAACGCCGGCGCCAGCTTTTTGAAAAGGAGAACTATGTCCATTCTGCCAACCGCAAAGACCGAACCGAAGCCCAACCTCGCGGATCTCACCGTCCTCGTGTACGGGCAGACGAAAATCGGGAAGTCCACGTTCTGTGCGCAGTCCGATGGCGCGATTTTTCTCGCCACGGAACCGGGATTGAATGCACTGGATGTCTTCCAGGTGCCCATCCAGTCCTGGGAGGACCTGCTCAATACCTGTGCCGAGGTCGTCGAGGGCAAACACCCGTTCAAGACGGTAATCATCGACACCATCGACAACGCGTACAAGTTCTGCACCGACTACATCGTGAAGAAATACAAGATCGAGCACGAGTCGGACCTCGGCTACGGCAAAGGCTACGCTCTCGTCAACAACGAGTTCCAGCGTGTGCTGACCAAACTGGCATTCCTGCCATACGGGTTGTTCCTGATCTCACACGCCAAGGAAATCGAGATCGACAGCCGCACGGGCAAGTACACGCGCATCGTGCCGACGCTGCCGGATAAGGCTCGCAAGATCGTGCTCGGCATGGTGGACATGGTCCTGTACTGCGATCTCGATCCCGCGACCGGTGACGACGGGGCCCAAGTCATGCGGCGAGTGATTCGCACCAAGCCGAGCCTGTACTACGAGGCCGGCGACCGCACGGGCCGGTTGCCCGAGACGCTGGACCTCGACTTCAAGAAGTTCTTCGACGGCTTCAACGCGGCCGCGGCACCCGCGAACGGTCCAGCAAAGGCGGCCGCGAAGTGATTCACAAACGGGAGAAATGACCATGAGCAAACGTGCAATTGACTTATCGCAATTTGACGAAGAGTTTCGCTCCGAGCAGCCCGAGGAGCGCGGCGATTTCGAGAGCGTGCCCGATGGCAAGTACCAGGTCAACGTCGAGAAGGTGGAACTGGTCGAGTCGCAGACGAGCGGGAATCCGATGTTGAAGTGGACGTTGCGCGTCATCGCTCCGAAGTTCGTGAACCGGCTGATGTGGCGTAACAGCGTCATCACGCACAACACGCTGAAGTACGTGAAGACGGATCTCCATACGTGCGGCCTTGACCTCGACAAGATTTCCGAGTTGCCGAAGCACCTGAAGAAGCTGCTGGACGTGAAGCTCGAGGTCACCAAGAAAACCAAGGGCGACAACGAGAACATCTTCTTCAACCGCCGCATCGAGAATGACATGGCGCCAGGGAAGTTCCGCCAGGAAGCCGGCGATGCCCTCAAGCCGTTCTGAGCGGCGCCCGACGACCATCATCATCGACACGCGGGAACAAGAGCCATATTCGTTCGATCCCCTGTTGGCGGCTGCCGTGCGGCGGGCGCTGCCGGCCGGGGACTACTCCGTTGACGGACTTGATGGGATCGTCGCGGTTGAGCGCAAATCGCTCGATGACTTCGTCTCGACGGTGATTCACAACCGGAGCCGATTTCGCGCAGAGCTCCAGAAACTGGCTGAGCACCGGGCGGCGTGCGTCGTCGTTGAGGCGGGATTGATGGATGTACTGCAGGCCCGCTTTCGCGGTCGGGCTCATCCCAATGCGGTCCTCGGGAATGCGCTGTCGATCGTGCTCGACTTCCGCGTTCCGGTCTTCTTCTGCGGGAGTCGCCAGGCGGCCTGCCGTTTCACGCAGGCTTACATGCTCGCCGCTCACACGAGGTGGAGTGTATGACACAGGAACGCGCGAGCATCCGCGGTGTCGTGGAGACGGTCTTCTATTCGGGCCCGACCTTCAGTGCCGGCCGCCTTCGCACTGCGAATGGCTCCATCGTGAAGTTCGCAGGCAAAGTGTTCGTGAGGGAATCGGATCCGGTTCGGTTCGAGGGGCATTGGGTGGAGCACCCGAAGTACGGCCGCCAGTTCGAGGCCGAGTTCATGGGCCACGATCCGGAGATGAATCCGAAAGGCTTGGCAAACTTCCTCGCCAATCATCCGGACGTGAAGGGCATCGGTCCGGCGAAGGCGCGACTCATCGCCGATGAATTCGGCGGTGGATTCGATGCCGCAATTCGCGCCAGTCCCGAGGCGGTTGCGGCGGTGGCCAAGGTCCCCATCGAGAACGTCCTTGACTTGCAGCGGATCTGGATCGCCAATACGGACTTCAACACCGCGATGGCGTATCTGGCGGCCTTCGGGTTGACCCACCACCAGGTGACCACGCTGGTCGGCAAGTTCGGCAGCCAGGTAGTGCCGATTCTGGAGCGCGATCCGTACGTGTTGATGCGCGAGATCACCGGCTTCGGTTTCAAGCGTGTTGACAAGATCGCGCGAAAGATGGGCGTGCCAAAGGACCTGCCTTCGCGGATTCGCGCCGGGCTTCACTACAGCGTGCTCGCTGCACTTGATGACGGCGATTGCTGGGTGGAGTACGAAGATCTGCTCGACCGTGCCAACACGCTACTTGTGATGGACACGCTCGACAGCCGCGAGGTAATCGAAGGTCATCTCGAAGCGATGTTGGCGGAAGGCTTGCTGGTCAGCCATCCGTTCGAGCGGCTAGTCGTGGCCGACCCGGAGATTCACCGCATCGAGGCAGAACTGGCCTCGGTGCTCAGGAGTGCCAGTGACCGGAGCCCACACGCAATAGCCGATGTGGAACCGCTACTTGACGCCGAGGGCGGTCAACTGAATGCCGAACAGAGAGAGGCGGTCAGGAACGCCCTGACTTTCTCCATCTCGTTGATGACCGGCGGCGCCGGGAGCGGAAAGACCTACGCAGTCTCGACGATCACGAGCATTGCCGAGCATCTGGAATTGAAAGTCGTCCTGGCGGCGCCTACAGGCAAGGCGGCCAAGCGGCTCGAGGAAGTCGTCGCGCATGAGGCAAGCACGATCCACCGTTTGCTGGGGTTCAACGGACACACGTACTCGCGTGACGCGCTTAACCCGATTGAAGCCGACATTCTCGTCGTCGACGAAGTGTCGATGGTTGACGTGACTCTTGCCTCGCGGCTGTTCCAGGCAGTGGACCGGAAGCGAACCGCCGTCGTACTCGTCGGTGATCACAATCAATTGCCGCCAGTGGGCCCGGGCAATCTTCTCCGGGATCTGACACGATCTCGGGCGATCCCGACAGTTCTGCTCACCCGCATCATCAGGCAGGCTGGCGTACTGAAGGAGAACTCCACCGCCGTCCTGTCCGGTGAAGTTCGGGCAACTTCCGAAGAGCAGATCGGCGCGCGGCGTCCCTGGTACGTCATCGACAAGTTCACCGATCGGGACGATGTGCGCCGCATGCTCCTGCTCCTGTTTGAGGAAGTCCTTCAAGAGCGCCTCGGCTATGACCTGATCCGCGACGTGCAGGTGCTCACGCCAACGCACAAAGGACCACTCGGGACTATCGAGTTGAACATCGAATTGCAACGCCTGCTTCAGAGGAAGCTGTACGGATTCGATCCGCCCGATGTGGAGCCAGGACACCGGCCACTGTTCTACGCCGGCGACAAGGTGATCCAGACGAAGAACGATTACGAGCTGGGTGTCATGAATGGCGCGATGGGCGTCGTCATGGGTGCCGAAGCCGGTGGCGGTCTCACAGTCAACTTCGACGGGATGCCGGTGGAGATCCGCAAGGACTCGGACGCGTTGGGCAACCTGCAACTCGGGTACGCAACGTCGATTCACAAGATGCAGGGCTCGGAGTTTCCCTGCGCCGTTGTGGTTGCGCACAAGTCGCACTCCTTCATGCACCACCGAAACCTGCTCTACACGGCGGTGACGCGCGCGAAAGAATCCGTGATCATCGTCGGCGACTGCTGGGGCATCGACAACTGCGCGGCCAAACGTCAGGTGGATCGCCGGAACACGTTTCTGTCATTCCTGCTCCAGCCGGAGGCGCGGCCGTGACCGTGCCTCAGGTGGATGTTCACACGTACTACCGGAAAGTCACCGACGTGGAGATCGGCACGCTCGCGCGCGAACTGCTGGGAGGCCGCATTCTTCAGGAATCACGACAGACGCTGTTCTGTGATTGTCCGAATCACCAGAGCCAGTCGCACCGCTCCCTGCACATCATGCTCGACAAACAGGGCTGGTATTGTTTCGGCTGCGGAGTTGGCGGTGATGTTCTTCAGCTCGTCGAGTTCGTGCATCACGGCTGCGTAACGCGCGGTCAGGTCGGGCGCATGCCGGAGTCCCACCGCCGTGCTCGGGATTTCCTGGCGGCCCGTGTCGGCTTGGCGACGCTATCGAAGATCGCCTCAATGAACCCCGAGGAGGCCGAGGAGGAGCATCGACTGACATTACGTGTGCGCGAGGCTCTCACGGCCCTTGCCGAGCTATACCATCAGCGCCTCACTGGTAACGCGGACGTCCTGACGTGGTTTCGAACGCAGTACGGGATCGGCGAGGAGACAATCCAGCGGCTGAAAATCGGCTTTGCCGACAATACCGAGCCGAGTATTGCCCGGGTGTTGAGAGAAGGTCCGGAAGCGTTCACAATGCGTGAACTCACGGCCACCTCAGCCTTCCGCCCAACAGCGCAGGATGGCGTCGCGCCGTTCTTCGATGGCCGGATCGTGTTTCCGTATTGGAGCCGCGGCCATGTTGTGTTCATGATCGGGCGCCGGACGCCATGGACGCCCGACCAGGTTTGGGAGAAGGCGAAGTACAAGAAACTCGCGATCCGGAACGAGCGCGATCACAGTCACGTCGCAGCATGCATTCGGAACGACGTTCTCTACGGCGAGGACGTATTACTTACACGTCCTGAGCGGGTTGTCATCACCGAGGGTGTGACGGATTGCATTTCCTTGATTGAGCATGGATTCCCGGCTGTGTCTCCAGTCACCGTGCAGATCCGTGAGGCAGATTGGGAGCGCCTGCTACCGAAGCTCGCCGGTGTGAAGACGGTTTTCATCTGCCAGGACAACGAAGTGTCGGAAGCCGGCATGCAAGGCGGTTTGAAGACAGCGCGAATCCTGTCGGGCCACGGTATAGGGACACGAGTTGCCGTATTACCCCTTGGTGATAAGCAGCGCGCTGCGCGAGAGCGGTTGGCCGGACTACCCGAAGGGAGCCCGGACGCTGATGCGCTTCTCGCTGATGCCAAGATCGACGTCAACGAGTACTTCGCTTCGGGCCACACGGCGGCCGACTTCGAGCAGATTCTCGCGACTGCGCAAACGCCGCTCGAGCTGGCGATCTCGAAGTTGTCACAGGAGACGCCAGACGCAGACCTCGCCCGTATCCTGGAGCCGATCCTCGCCGAAGTGCGCCACGTCGATCCAATCGAACAGCCGCGCCTGTTGCGCCTCATTCAAGACAAATGCGGCAAGGGGCGAACTCCGATCTCCGCGCTGAAGCAGCAGATGAAAGTCGTCCGGATCGACAGCCGCAACGGCCAAGGGCGACGGTCAGCCAACGGTCGTGGGCCGAGGCCGCAAACGGCAACGGCTGCTGACAGTCAGTCCGGCACTTGGCGCGATAGCCTGCTGCTGAATCTGAATGGCACTGTCAAACCGGTGCTTGCGAACGCGATCACTGCGTTGCGCGGCGCGCCGGAGTGGGCGGGCGTGCTGGCATACAACGAGTTCGCACACTTCACTGTGCTACAAACACCAGCGCCGTGGATGCAGCCCAATGCCGAAGTGCCATCCGATTGGACGCCCAACCACGACACCCTCACGACCGAGTGGCTGCACCACCAGGGGATCTTTGTTTCGACCGATGTCACCGGTCAGGCCGTGGAGGCAGTGGCACGCGAGCGGCTGTTTCATCCGGTGCGAGCGTATCTGAAGGACCTTACCTGGGACGGCACTCACCGGCTGCAATCCTGGTTGCCCGATTACCTCGGCGTCGATCCATCTCCGTATGCAGCCGCCGTTGGCTCGCGTTGGATGATCTCGGCCGTGGCGCGCGTGTTTGAGCCTGGCTGCAAGGCCGATTGCTGTTTGATCCTCGAGGGCGAACAGGGCATTCGGAAATCCACAGCGTTGCGCGCGCTGGCTCAGCCCTGGTTCACCGACGAGATTGCCGACCTGGGATCGAAGGACGCAGCGCTCCAGACGCGCGGCGTGTGGGTGATCGAAATTGCGGAGCTCGATTCGATGTCGCGCTCTGACATTGGCAAGATCAAAGCTTTCATGAGCCGGATGACCGATCGCTTCCGGCCACCTTACGGCAAACGTCCGATCGATTCACCGCGCCAGTGCGTGTTTGCCGGCAGCGTGAATCACGGGACGTATCTGCGAGATGAGACGGGCGGGCGACGGTTCTGGCCGGTCGAGTGTAAGGCGGCAGTGATCGACGTCGAGGCCCTCGCGGAAGTCCGCGATCAGTTGTGGGCGGAGGCTATGTCGCTGTACTTCGACGGAAAGCCCTGGTGGTTGGATTCAATCTCCTTGAACCGTGAAGCCGCCGAGGAACAGGCGGACCGTTACGAAGGCGACCCATGGGATGAACTTATCCTGGCGTGGGCTAGCGAGCGGGACTCCGTGTCCATCGCGGATGTCCTGGCGGTTTGCCTCGAAAGGAAGAAGGACATGTGGACGCAAGCGGATCGAAATCGTGTGGCACGTTGCCTTCGGGCGCACGGATGGAGCCGATTCAATGCAGGACCACGGCACGCGCGGGAGTGGCGTTACCGGCGGCCGTTGGAGGAACGGTGAATGGCGTGTTCCAGTTTCTCCCGGTGTTCCAGTCCGTGTTCCAGTTGGTGTTCCAGTCCATGTGCTTTGTTTTCATGGGCGTGTTCCAGTGTTCCAGTATATTCACGCGCGCGTACGCGTAAAGAGAGAAATGCATGCATGACCAGAACACGGTAAGCGACGCATACACGTCGAATTCTTATAGGAAGTTTGGCGCATCCACTGCACCAAGTGGAACACTGGAACACACCGAGCTAAACGGTTCCGGTTCATGCGATTGCGGTGTTCCGGTCCAAGCAAAAGAGGATTCGGAGACCGGTACACCGGAACACCGAACGCGCGTTGCCCTGTTCGTGTCCACCGACCTCCAGTCTTGGAAAACAGATCAGCCACACGCGTTCGCTCGCGATGTCCAAATCAACGACACGGCGTATCGCCGCCTCGATCCCGAATACTATGCGTGGCTGCGCTCCAAAATGAACTTGGCGAAGATGGCCACGGATGCCGGCCAGTTCGGGCGCGATGCGTTCAACGAGCTCCGGGGCAAGTTTAATGCCGTCCACCAGTGGGCTATCGATCAATTGGGCGAGGCTGCGCTCCTGGAGGCCGTCCGCACCCTCGATGCTCGCGACTACGTGCCGCCGGTCCCTGAACCAGATCGCCCTTGCCACGTCTCCCGGCCTGCGGACACCGCTCTGGCTGATGCCGTGGCGAAAGTCGATGTGATCCGGGATCGGGCATTGGCACTCGGTTGGACGCAAGACAGTCTGTACGGGACCGGCGGCTCGTCGCGGTTCACCTTGGGCCACGAACGAGGCCTTGTATGTTATCTCCGGCCTGATGACCGCATCGGGGAGGTGACGACGCACTCCATCGAGATCATCCTCGTGAACAACGTGCGCCAACGCTTTTACAATCCAAACGTGGATCAGCCCTGGATACGGCGTGTTCGTTGATGGCGCAGTTTCGGTTGGACAGTTTCAGGGTCTCGTGAGTATCTATTCATCGGAGACTCGGTTCGAGAGGCCAGACGCAAAGCGGACGCCACGAAGGAGCCTCCACCCAACAGCTCGGCCGAGCGACGGGACGCTCGTTAATCCCTTTCCCTCCTTTCCATCCTGGAGCAGAAGTGTCTTCTCAGCAGGTGCATCAGCAAATCCCCTTTTACGCCGCGGACGGGACGCCGATGGGCTATCGCTCACCGGAGTCCGCGCGGCGTCTTCTTGATCTCGACCTCGTCAGTCCGGCCTATGGCCGCAAGGGGCATCTGAAGGCGATCTTCGCCAGGCGCCGCGATGGATCGTCCTCGGTTGAGGAGACAGTGCGCAGCGGCACTCGCTACAGCTATCGTGAGCGCCTGGAGAGCGGACCGTTTGCATGGAAGCTGAAGAGGCTCGGCAAGCGTGACGAGTTGCGTCCGATCTTCTTGGCCGTGGTGACGGATTGCATCGTGAGTCGGCAGCCGTGATGGCAGTCGATGCATCTGAGGAAATTCCTAAGATGGCAGAGGGAATCGCGGACCATGGGCACATTGGGCAAGACGCCTAGCAACCGTGGGTCCTTCCTGGGCCTCTCAGGCTCGGGTGTCCGGATGGCACAATTTCGCTACCGTCAGAACGAAAAAGAGGTTGTCGGTGGTCGGTCCGGTTGTCACCGCGTCGTGGTGCGGCCTGCGTCGTTGCATGGACTTGCGCGCGATGACGCCTGACCACCGAGGTTGTCACTCGCCCCATGATCTTCGGCTCCGTATGTTCCGGCATCGAGGCGGTGACCCTGGCTTGGGAGCCGCTCGGGTTCCGGCCTGCGTGGTTCGCTGAGATCGATCCGTTTTGCTCCGCGCTGCTGGCGCACCGTTTTCCGGGCATCGAGAATCGTGGAGACTTCACCGTCATTAGCGAGGACACCGGTCCAATCGACGTTCTGGCCGGAGGGACTCCCTGTCAATCCTTCTCCATCGCCGGAAGACGAGGCGGCTTGGATGACGCGCGTGGCAACCTGGCCCTCGAATTTTGCCGGCTTGCTGGCCGCCTTCGGCCCCGTTGGATTGTCTGGGAAAACGTTCCCGGAGTTCTGTCCTCGAACAAAGGCCGGGACTTTGGCACGATCCTCGAGGCGCTGGCGAACGTCGGGTATGGTTGCGCCTGGCGGGTCCTGGATGCTCAGTTCTTCGGAGTGCCCCAACGTCGCCGTCGCGTCTTCCTTGTCGGACATCTTGGAGACTGGCGACGTGCCGCGGCGGTACTTCTTGAGCGCGAAGGCCTGCGCGGGAATTCTCCGCCGCGCCGCCAGGCGCAGGAAGAAGTTGCCGGTGCTCTTGGCGGCGGCTCTGGAGTGCGTGGCTGGTGCGACGACCTCGACCGCGCCGGAACGTTCGTAGCGCACGCCCTGAACGGGAAGGGCGGCAGCGGGCGGATGGACGGTGAGAGCGAGACGTTCGTCGCGCATGCACTCAGTGGCGCCGGGTTCGACGCCAGCGAGGATGGCACGGGACGCGGCACTCCGCTGGTCGCCGCCTTCTCGGCTAAGGATCACGGCGCAGATGCGGGCGATCTTGCTCCAACGCTTAGGGCGATGCCGCATGACCGCAGTCACGCGAACGGCGGTGGGCAGATTGCCGTGTGCGTACAGGAGGGGCAGACTGGCGTCCGCGAGTACGACACGGCTGGCACGGTGCGCTCCGACGCGCCCGGCACACAGCCGGGTGGCAGCCTCATCCGGTTTCGCATGGCCGTGCGCCGGTTGATGCCGCGCGAATGTGAACGGCTCCAGGGACTTCCGGATGACTGGACGCTCATCCCGTATCGCGGTAAGCCCGCCGCCGATGGGCCGCGCTATCGTGCCATCGGCAACTCCATGGCTGTTCCGGTGATGACTCGGATCGGGAGACGGATGCAGATGGTGGAGGCAATCAGTGGCTGACTCGGCTTCGTTGCAGGCGCGCTCGTTCGGAAAGATCACGGTGCCGGTTCCCGGCACGCCGGTGCGGTTGAGCGCGGACCTGGCGCTGCGCGTGAACAGGCTCCGCTTCGCGCCGGTGATCGGTGAAGTGGGCCGCGTGTTCGTGGGCGTCGCCGGTATGAACAAGGCCAACGGCACTGGAGTGATCAAGGAGTTCTGGCCCACGGGCGCGGGCGGTGGTGTCGCGGATGACCTGATGATCGAATCCCGCGATGGCGATCTGCTCCGGCCCGCGGACTACTACATCGACGCCAACACGGCCGGCGAGGGATTGATCGTTGCCTACTGGATCTGGGTCGCATCCTTCAATAGTTGATCGCGCGCCAGCGATGGCGAAGCGGATCGAACTGTGGTCGGTGGACCGGTTGGTGCCGTTCGCGCGGAATGCCCGCACGCATTCGGATGAGCAGGTGGCGCAGATCGCCGCGTCGATTGTGGAGTTCGGCTTCACGAATCCGATCCTGGTAGATTCCGACGCTGGCATCGTGGCGGGGCACGGCAGGTTGCTTGCCGCGCGAAAGTTGCAACTGGCTGAAGTGCCGGTGATCGTGCTCGATCATCTGAGTGAGATCCAAAGGCGGGCTTATGTTCTCGCCGATAACCGGCTGGCGCTGAACGCCGGCTGGGACGACGAGGTGCTGGCGACGGAGTTGGCCGCGATGGAAGCCGAGGGCTTTGACCTTGGCGTGCTTGGCTTCACCGACCAGGAGTTGGAAGGCCTGTTGGCGGAGGATCCACCCGCGAACGCCGAGTCGCAGGCAGAGGAAGAGATCCCGGAGGAGCCCGCCGTCCCGGTGACCGCGCGGGGCGACCTGTGGCTGATTGGCCGGCATCGACTCATATGCGGAGACTGCCGCGATCGCGCTGTCGTGGATCGGCTCTTCGATGGAGCGCGAGCGAATATCGTTTTCACCTCGCCGCCTTACGCAACGCAGCGCGAGTACGATCCGTCGAGCGGTTTCACGCCGGTGCCACCCGAAGAGTACAGCGATTGGTTTCAGGACGTAGCGGCGATCATCTGCGCGGTACTTGCCGAGGACGGCTCCTACTTTCTCAACATCAAAGAGCACGCGGTAGACGGTGAGCGCAGTCTCTACGTGAAGGATCTCGTCATCGCGCACAAGCGGCAGTGGGGCTGGCGGTTTGTCGATGAGTTTTGCTGGCGCAAGACCGACAACGGAGTGCCGGGCGGATGGGGAAATAGGTTCAAGAATGCGTGGGAGCCAGTCCATCACTTCTGTCGGCAGGCGCAGATCAAGTTCCGGCCCGAGGCCGTGAGCCATGCCTCGGACGATGTGTTCGACTACTCGCCAGACAACCCGAAGTCGACGAGCGGTAGCGGACTGCTTGGGAGTGGGCCGCGTCCGAGACACGAGGGCTTGGCGCGGCCGAGCAATGTGATTGAGGTTCGCACCGAGAGCAACCAGGGATCGCATTCGGCTCCATTTCCTCGGGCGCTGGTCGAGTTCTTCATCAAGGCGTTCTCCGATGCGGGCGATATCGTGCTCGATCCATTCCTCGGAAGCGGAACCACGATGGCCGCCGCGCACGTGTTGGAGCGCACTGGCTACGGTATCGAGATCAGTCCCGCATATTGCGATGTGATCCTCCACCGCATGGAGCATCTGACCGGCGTGCAACCCACGCTGACGACCGGAGAGAAGTTCAACGACATTGCCGCGCAGCGCGGTTCAACTGCTGCCGGTGATCTACGGCTTCGTGATGCGAAGTCGATCCGCCGAAAATCGAACGGCATGCCCTGCTACGCACCCAAGGGCGGCGTTCGGTAGCGGCAAACACTCAACCCAACTGACAAGGAGACAAAACAAGTATGCCCGAAGTAGCTACTCCGAACCAGGGCGAACGCGAGTTCGAGACTGGTTCGGGCGAATCTTTCAAAAACGTGAACGCCACCGGCGGCGCCACCCACAACGAGAATCAGCGGGTGACGTACGCCAACATCAAGCGCACCTACGACGTCTACCAGGACCTGGACATCCAGGCCGCACGGCAGGCGCTGACCGAACAGACGCGTCTGAACCAGATCGCGTCGCAGGCCCTGCAGAACGCCGTCGAGACCGCCAACATGGTCGGCAAGCGCAGCATCGAGCTGAACAACCTGGCTCACGATTCGTTCTGGAATCCCGTGGCCAGCGGCGCGGGCATGAACCTGACGGCGGGCGCTGTACCCGCCAACCGCGCCACCGACGTGAGCGCGGCCGGGGTCGGCGTCGATGCGCAGGCAGTCGCCGCGGCGGTCGCCAAGCAGGTGGACGCCACCATCACTCCGGTTCTGGCGACGCTCCAGCAGATCGTTCAGGCCCTGGCCACCGCCACTACGTCGATCGCCAACGTCGTCAACCAGTCCCAGCCGAAGACGGCGTAGGCCCTTCTTCCCTGACCGGGGCGGCTGCAGTTGTGGGCCGCCCCGTATTTCTCGTTGAGACCAAACCGATGAACATGCTCCTCACCGCACTAAAGCTCCTACCGCTCGTATTGGCTGCCGTCAAAGCCGTTGAAGAAGCCATTCCGTTGCCGGGACAGGGGAAACACAAACTCGATCTCGTTCTCGACGTGATCAAATCCGCTTACGAGGCGAGCACCAGCCTCTCGAAGGAATTCTCCCTCGATAAGCTGATCACTCTTGTCGTGCCGATGATCAACCAGATTGTGGCGCTGCATAACGCGCTAGGTCTGTTCCAGAAACCCACTCAACCCAACAACGCATGACGGACCTACAGGTGGTGCGCTGGCCGGTCGGGAAACTGATTCCCTACGCCCGGAACGCGCGCACGCATAGTGACGAACAGGTCGCCCAGGTCGCGGCGTCGATCGCCGAGTTCGGCTGGACGAACCCCATTCTTGCCGGCGGCGACGGGATCGTCATCGCCGGCCACGCCCGCCTGCTGGCCGCCCGCAAACTGCGCATGACCGAAGTCCCGGTCATCGTGCTGGACCATTTGACCGAAACACAACGGCGCGCTCTTGTTTTGGCTGACAACCGCTTGGCGGAAAACGCCGGATGGGATGAGGACATGTTGCGCGTCGAACTCGCCGCGCTCGATGAAGACGGTTTCGATCTTGAAGTCGTGGGGTTCACAGATGACGAACTGAAGGACTTACTTGCCGAGCCCGAACCTCAGCAGGCTTCCGGATTGACGGATGATGATGCAGCGCCGGAGACGCCGGAATTCGCCATCAGCGTCGTCGGCGACGTTTGGCTTCTCGGTGATCACCGGTTGCTGTGCGGCGATGCCACGCAGATCGACGCCGTGGAGAAGGTGCTTGCCGGAGGCCTCGCCGACATGGTGTTCACCGATCCGCCGTACAACGTCAACTACGGCGTAGCGATGAAGGATCGGCTCCGTGCGAAGAAACGGAAAATAGCCAACGACAACCTCGGGGACGGCTTCGAACAGTTCCTTCACGATGCTTGCGTGAACATTCTGACGGTGACGAAAGGCGCCATCTACATCTGCATGTCATCTTCGGAGCTGCACACGCTGCAGAAGGTGTTTCGGGAGGGTGGCGGACACTGGTCCACGTTCGTTGTCTGGGCCAAGAACACTTTCACCATCGGACGTTCTGACTACCAGCGGCAATACGAGCCGATTCTCTACGGCTGGAAGGAAGGCACCGACCACTACTGGTGTGGCGCACGGGATCAGGGCGATGTGTGGTTCGTGAAGAAGCCGGTCTCGAACGACCTGCATCCGACGATGAAGCCCGTCGAACTCGTTGAGCGCGCGATTCGCAACAGCAGCAAGGGCCGCGACACCGTGCTCGATCCCTTCGGCGGCTCGGGCTCGACGTTGATCGCGTGCGAGAAGGCCGGCCGCCAAGGGCGGCTCATCGAACTGGAGCCAAAGTATTGCGACGTAATCATTCGGCGCTGGCAGGAGTTCACCGGAAAGGAAGGAACGCTCGATGACGGCCGCAGCTTCAGCGACGTCGCCAGCGAACGAGGCCCGTCGGCTGCGTGAGATCGATCGCTGCCACGCGGAGATCGCGGAGCTCGAGGGCTTGTTGAGAAGTGGCCATCCGGACGTCGCCGGCCTGTGCCTAGCGCTGTCGGACTGGTCTGAGGAACTGCGAATACTCGAGGGGCAGGAATGGAAGAACAACTCATCCGATACGTGATTCCGGCAACCGGGCTGGTCTCTGGTCTGATCGCGACGTACGTCAGCCTCCAAAATCGGGCGCTGTTGGCCGAAGTGCGCAAGGAGATCGCGGAACTGGAGAATCGCATCATCGCCCGTATTAATGGCACGTACGTGCGCGCGGGCGAATGCGGCCTTCGCGAACAACTGGTCCACGAGAGAATCGCCGCGATAGCTGACGACCTGAAGAACAAGAATGCCGCCGGTGGTTCAGGCCGGCGGCATGGTGAGGCAGGCGAGCCTACTGAGTGATGCGATATCCGCGGTTGCCATTTTCGGCTTTGAAGGACTCGACCTTGAGGCCCATCTTCTTGGTAAGCGCTCCGCTGATGAAACCGCGCACGCTGTGGGCCTGCCAGTCGGTGGCGGCCATGATGTCCTTGAGCGACGCGCCTTCCGGGCGCCTCAGCAGGTCGATGACGATAGCCTTCTTACTGCCCTCGCGCGCCGTGAGCGTTGCGTCCTCCGCCTTGGCCGCCTTCCTCGATCGTTTGCCCTTCGGCGCAACGTCGGCGGCCTGTGGCGCGGCGGGGGCGTCGAGTCGTTGGATGGCCTTCCAGACCCGGGCCACTGCCGTCTTTCGGTCCGTGAACTTCTTGATCGTTTTCAGCTCGTCGAAGGGCGCCACTCCGGCGAAGCTGTTCCAGATCTGGAGCAGGCGGTCGCCGGGCCAGGCGGCGGCGAGCTTGGCAAGCTCCTTTTCAGTGGCGAAGTGCTCTTGGCCCTCAGGAACCCGCGCCGCGGCAGGAAAGGCCGTGATGTTGTTGTCGGTATCGATGGCAAACAGTCTCATGGTTCGGTTTCTCCTTAGTCAGAACTTCAGGCCGGCGATCTTCCCGTCGGCGGTTAGCTGCAGGTCCTTGTAGTACCCGCTCGCCAAACGCGCATACCCAAACGGCGTTGAGATTTCGTGGCGGGCGGCGATGCGGCTTAACTTCAGCCGGTGCGTGCCGTTGTCGAACTCCTTCTTCAGGTGGCCCCAGCGGTCGAGCTTCCAGCCGTTCCGTGTGGCCCAGGCGATCAGTTCGTCGCGGGTGATCATGGCGAACCCATTCATCACTTCGATCCACCCGAATAGCAAGGTCGAAGTTCGACTTCCGGAAAGAAAGATCGATGGCACTCGTTAGCCAGCGCGCTTATGCCAAGCACCGGGGCGTCAGCCTCGCCGCCGTGCAGAAGGCGATCAAGGCGGGACGGATTCGCACAGCCGCGGATGGAAAGATCGATGTGGCGCAGGCCGATGCGGATTGGGAGCGGAACACCGGACCGCGCCAACAGGCGGGCAAGGCCGCTTCATCGGTTCCGCCTCCGAAGCCGGCACCCGCTCCGGCGGCGGAGCCCATGGCCGGGGGGCTCGATTATGCGCGCGCCCGCGCCGTGCGGGAGAACTACATGGCGCGGCTGGCCAAGATCGACTTCGAGGAGAGGTCGGGCAAGCTGGTCAGCCGCGATGAAGTGCAGGTGGCTGCGTTCAATAAGTTCCGCACGTTTCGAGACGGCATGCTGAACATCCCGGATCGCGTCTCGGCGTTGCTTGCCGCCGAGTCGGATGCATCCAAGGTTCACGGCTCACTGACTACGGAGATTCGCAAGGCGCTGTTGGAGTTTGCCGATGCCGCAAACAGTTGACCAGATCTACGGCTCGGCGGCCGCGGCTGGAGCGCGGCCCGATCCACTGCTCACTATCTCGGAGTGGGCGGATCAGTATCGCGTACTCTCTACGCGCGCATCCGCCGAACCCGGACCCTGGCGCACGGACCGCACGCCGTACCTGCGCGAAATCATGGACTGCCTGTCGCCATCGTCGTCGCTGGAGCGCGTGGTCTTCATGAAAGGCGCGCAGGTGGGTGCCACCGAGTGCGGCAACAACTGGATCGGCTTCGTGATCCACCAGGCGCCAGGGCCCATGATGGCCGTGCAGCCCACGGTTGAGATGGCCAAGCGCAACTCGAAACAGCGCATCGATCCGCTGATCGAGGAATCGGAGGTCCTGCGCAAGTTAGTTCGCGATCCGCGATCGCGCGACTCGGGTAATACCGTTCTCGCGAAGGAGTTCGCTGGCGGCGTGCTGGTGATGACCGGCGCGAACTCGGCGGTGGGCCTGCGGTCGATGGCGGCGAGATATCTGTTCCTGGATGAGGTGGACGGGTATCCGGGCGATGTGGACGGTGAAGGTGATCCGGTCAACCTGGCCCTGGCCCGCACGCGCACGTTCGCGCGACGCAAGGTTTTTGTAGTCTCGACGCCGAAGGTCACGGGTCTGAGCCGGATCGAGGCCACATTCGAAGAGAGCGACCAGCGCCGCTACTGGGTGCCGTGCCCGCAGTGCGGTGAATTCCAGACGCTCAAATTCGCACAGGTCACGTGGCCCAAGAACAAACCGAAAGAGGCGGTGTACATCTGCGAGCACTGCGCGGCGCGGATCGAGAACCACGAAAAGCATTCAATGCTGACGCGCGGCGAGTGGCGGCCCAGCGCGGTGGGCGATGGTCGCACGGCCGGCTTCCACCTGTCGAGTCTGTACAGCCCAGTCGGTTGGTTCAGTTGGGCGGACGCGGCCAAGGCGTTCGACCAGGCGCAGAAGAATCCGTCGCTGTTGCAGGTGTTCGTGAACACGGTCCTCGGCGAGACGTGGGCGCAGATGGGAGACGCTCCTGACTGGCAGCGAATCTATGACCGTCGCGAACAGTACAAGCTCGGCATCGTGCCGGCGGGCGGGTTCTTTCTCACGGCGGGCGCGGACGTCCAGCGGGACCGCATCGAGGTGCAGATCGTCGCCTGGGGGCGAGGCCGGGAGAGCTGGCTCGTCGATCACGTCGTCATCGACGGCGACACATCGCGCCCGGATGTCTGGCTTCGACTGACGGAGTTGCTCAACACCACGTACCCGCATGCTTCCGGACCGCGGCTCGGGATCGTGCGCATGGCTGTTGACTCCGGTTGGGCGACGCAGGAGGTTTACAGTTGGGCGCGCCAGCAGGGACCGGGACGGGTGCTCGTCATCAAGGGTTATGAGAGCGGGTCTGCTCCCATCGGGCAACCGGCGGCTGTCGAAGTGACGGTCGAAGGCAAGAAGATCAAGCGCGGCGTGAAGGTGTGGCCGGTCGCGACCGGCATGCTCAAGAGCGAATTTTACGGATGGTTGAAGCTGGAGCGCCCCACCGAGGAAAGTGGCGAACCGTTCCCGCCGGGCTATTGCCACTTTCCGCAGATGCCGGAGGAGTTCTTCAAGCAGCTCACCGCCGAGCAGCTCGTGACCAAGGTGGTGAAGGGCTACCGCCATCCGGAGTGGGTGAAGACGCGCGAGCGGAATGAGGCGCTCGACACGCGCATCTACGGCCAGGCCGCGGCCGCGCAGTATGGGATCGATCGCTTCACCGAGCGCCACTGGAAGGCTCTCGAAGATCAGGTTGGCCGGGCCGCGATTGAGGAAGAACCGGAGCCCGCAACTCGGAAGGAACGCGCCACGCCCGTTCGCCGCGTGATTCGTTCCCGCTTTCTGGATCGTTGACCATGTACACCGAACAGCAACTACAGGCGCTCCGCGATGCGCTCGCCAACGGAGTGCGCCGGGTCCGGTTCGGCGACCGGGAGATCGAGTACAGGACGATTGACGAACTGAAGCAGGCAATCGCGGCCGCCGAAGCCGACATCGCCAAGAGTAGCGGCGTCCCGATCGCGCGGCAGATTCGCGTGTCCACCGAGAAAGGATTCTGAGCACAGTGGGACTCTGGAATCGAGTTCGGGCCTGGCTGCCCGGAATGCGGGCTGGCGCTGATTACGAAGCCGCGGCGAACACGCGGCGCACCACCGGATGGTCGCCGGTGATGAGCGACATCAACACGCTCGTCTTCCGCAACGCCGACACGCTGCGGTCACGTTCGCGCGACATGGTGCGGCGCAACCCGTGGGCGACCAACGCGCTCGATGCCTTCGTGGGCAACTGCATCGGCACCGGCATCAAGCCGCAGTCTCTTCATCCGGATGCAGCCGTCAAAGAGCAGATCCAGGCGCTGTGGCTCCGATGGACTGACGAAGCGGATGCCACCGGGCTCACCGATCTCTATGGACTCCAGGCGCTCGCGTGCCGGTCGGTCATGGAGGCCGGCGAGTGTTTTATCCGACTGCGGCCGAGGCTTCCGAAGGACGGATTTTCAGTACCACTGCAACTGCAGTTGCTCGAAGCAGAACATCTGCCGACGAACGAAACGCGGAAGCTCGAAAACGGCAACTACATCCGGGCCGGCATCGAGTTCAACGGGGTTGGGAGACGCGTTGCCTATCATCTTTATAGAGAGCATCCCGGCGATGCTCTCAACCCGGTCGCCTCCACTGAGCTCGTGCGAGTGCCCGCCGAGTCGGTTCTGCACCTCTTCCGTCCCGTTCGTCCCGGTCAGCTCCGTGGCCAGCCCTGGCTTACACAGGTGGTGGTCAAGTTGTATGAGCTCGATCAGTACGACGACGCTGAGCTTGTTCGCAAGAAGACGGCTGCGATGTTTGCGGGGTTCGTCACGAAGAACGCGCCCGAGGATTCGCTGCTCGGTGAACAGAATCCGGATGCGACTGGCGCCGCGCTGGCTGGCCTCGAACCCGGCACGTTGCAGGTCTTACTGCCCGGCGAAGACGTCACGTTCTCGACGCCTGCAGACGTCGGCGCGACGTACGAGACGTTCATGCGCGTGCAGTTGCGCTCGATTGCCGCCGGTATGGGTATCACATATGAGCAGTTGACTGGCGATCTGACGGGCGTCAACTACTCCTCGATCCGCGCGGGCCTGCTGGAGTTTCGCCGTCGTTGCGAGCAGATCCAGCACCAGGTGCTCGTGTTTCAGATGTGCCGCCCCATCTGGCGGGCCTGGATCAATGCGGCGGTACTCGCGGGAGCGCTGCCCGCCGGCGACGGCAACTACGACGTTAAGTGGATTCCTCCCGGATTCGCATGGGTCGATCCGCTGAAGGACATCAAGGCGCAGACCATGGCCGTGCGCGCGGGATTCAAGAGCCGGGCGGAGGTTGTGTCCGAACAGGGCTACGACGCCGAGGAGATCGACCGCGAGATTGCCGCCGACAATGCACGCGCGGACGAACTCGGGCTGGAATACGACTCCGATCCACGAAAGGAAACCAATGACGCCTCTGCCTCATCTGGCGACGCGAATCTTTGATACGCCACTGCTGATCGCGCCGCAGAAGCTCGAAGTGATTCTCGCCGTGCTTGCGCCACGGATCGGTATCGAGATTCCCGCACCGGCGGCTGCTATTCCGCCGACGCAAGCCGCCCGGAAGGCTTTCGAAGTAACGCAGGACGGAATCGCCATCGTTCCCATTGAGGGGACCCTCGTGCATAAGGCCTACGGCCTCGATGCCGCGTCGGGCATGCGATCCTACGTCGACCTCCAGAACGAGATCGAGGACGCTGCGACCGATCCGGCGATCAAGGGCATCCTGCTCGATGTCGATTCGCTTGGTGGTGAAGTCGCCGGCATCTTCGAACTCGCCGATGTGGTCTATGAGGCGCGGCAGGCCAAGCCGATCTTCGCCGTGGCCAACGCGAACGCGTTCAGCGGCGCCTATCTGTTGGCTTCCGGGGCACAACGTGTTTACGCCGGGCAATCCTCCGGACTCGGCAGCATCGGCGTCATCGTCACGCATCTGGATGTCAGCGCCAACGACGAACAGCGCGGCTTCAAGTACACCATCCTGCACGCCGGCGCCCGCAAGGCCGACTTCAACCCTCACGTGCCGCTCACTGAGGAAGCCCGCGCCACGATCGAGGCCGAGCTGAACCGCACGTACGGAATGCTCGTAAAAGCCGTCGCAAGGAACCGCGCATTATCTGAAACCGCGATCCGCGAGACCGACGCTGCGCGCTACTTCGGCGATGAAGCGATCCCTGCTGGTCTCGCAGACCGCATGGGAACGAAAGCCAGCGCTCTTTTCGACCTGCGCCAGGCTGTGGCGCGACCCAGCAAATCGATTCAACGAGGAGGCAAGAAAGCCATGAGTGAAGAGACCATCGACATCGAAGCGATCCGCGCCGAGGCCCGCAGTCAAGGCTACGCCGAGGCCCGCGAGATTGTCGAATTGTGCGTGCTCGCGGGTATGCCGGGCAGGGCTGCCGGACTGCTCGCCAACAATGCCAGCGCGGCTGATGCGCGGCAACATCTGATGGAGGCTCGCGCCACCGAGGATGCGGCGGAAATCCGCTCGCACGTCATGCCCGACACCGGCACCAACGCAAAAGCGAATCCCGCGGAGAGTCCGGTGATGAAGGCTGTCGAGCGGCTCGCCCGGAAAGGAGTGAACTGAGATGCCCGTTCTCAACGAACAGAACTACCTCGGCGACTGGCTGAAGTTCGAAGCCGACAACCTTTACAGCCGCGACGAGGTGACCGTTGTTTCCGGTCAGAACCTCACGACCGGGACGGTTGTCGGCGTTATCACCGCCAGTGGCAAGGTAACGCAACTGGCGCCTGGTGCTTCGGATGGATCGCAGAACGCGGCCGGCGTGCTGTTGCTCGATGTCGACGCGTCGGCGGCCGACAAGCCCGGAGTCATCGTCGCGCGTCACGCGATCTGCTCGGACAAGAAGATCGTATGGCCGGGCGGCATCACGGGTCCGCAGAAGACTGCCGCGATCGCGCAACTGAAAGCGCTGGGCATCCTCGTCCGGGAAGGAGCGTAAACCACTATGCCGATGATCAATCCATTCGCGAGTGACGCTTTCGATATGGCGTCGCTGACTGCCGCCATCAACAAGATCCCGAACACGTACGGGCGGCTGGAGCAGTTGAACCTGATGGCGGCACAAGGAGTGCGCACGCGCACCATCATCATCGAAGAGATGAGCGGCGTGCTCAACCTGCTGCCGACGCAGCCCGTCGGCGCTCCCGGTACGGTCGGTACCGGAGGCAAACGGAAGACGCGCTCGTTCGTAATCCCCCACATTCCGCACGATGATGCCGTGCTGCCGGAGGAAGTGCAAGGCATCCGAGCGTTCGGATCCGAAACGGAGATGGATGCGCTGGCGAATCTGCTCGCGTTGAAACTTCAGAACATGCGGAACAAGCATGCAATCACGCTCGAACACCTCCGCATGGGAGCGCTCAAGGGCGTGATTCTGGATGCGGACGGATCGACTCTCTACGACCTGTACAGCGAGTTCGGCATCACGGCGAAGACGGTCAGCTTCGTGCTCGGCACGGCTAACACGGAGGTGCTGCTGAAGGTGCTCGAAGTGAAGCGCCACATTGAGGACAACCTCAAGGGCGAGTTCATGACCGGCATCCTGTGCTTGTGCTCGGCGGGCTTCTACGATGCGTTCACGACGCACAGCAAAGTGAAGGAAGCCTTCCAGTACTATCAGCGCAACCAACAACTCGGCAACGATTACCGGACGGGATTCACGTTCGGCGGCGTGACGTTCGAGGAGTATCGCGGCCAGGCGACCGACGCCGCCGGCACTGTCCGGAAGTTCATTGCCGACGATGAGGCGCACTTCTTCCCTTTGGGGACTGCGAACACGTTCCGGACCTATTACGCGCCGGCTGATTTCAATGAGACGGCGAACACGCTGGGATTGCCGCTCTACGCCAAGCAGGAGCCGCGGAAGTTCGGACGAGGTACCGACCTGCACACGCAGCAGAACCCGCTGCCGATCTGCCTCCGGCCGGAAGTGCTGGTCAAAGGCACGAAGGCTTGAGCCATGGCAGATTGGACCTCCCTGCTGAAGGGCCTCAACGGGGCCGCGCTTGCGGCTTTCGGCAGGGAGGTAATGTATTCGCCGGAGTCCGGTGCGCAGGCGACGATCCGGGCCGTTTTCGAGCCCGCGCACCAGGCGGAAGAGACTTCGCCCGGCGTTTATGCGGTGCTGTTTGTTCAGCTTTCGGATTTGCCGCAGGCGCCCGCGCGCGGGGACGAGGTAGCGGTGGACGCCATTCTTTATAAAGTCTTCGACATCGAGGCGGACACCAGCGGCGCAGCAGTGTTGCGCTTGCGACAGGTATGACATGCCTTCAGTTCGCATTTATCAGAAAAAGCAGATCAGGCTCGACCGGCTGAACCTCCGGCAGAACCAGATGTTCAAGATCGGCAACGTCGGTGTCGCGGCGGTAAAGAATCGCGTCGGCGCGGCACTGGGTCCGGAGGATTCGGCCGCGAAGCCACTCACGAAGCGGTACGCCATCCGGAAGACGCGCCTTGGAAAGGGCAATCGCCGGAACCTCACCTTCACCGGCGACATGCTGCGCAACTTCATGGTCCGGACCGTGAGCGAGAACAAGGCAAAGGCGAGCCTCTCGACGCGCAAGGACCGAATTAAGGCGTGGGTCGACCAGAAGATCGAAGCGTGGGCGGTCTTTTCTCCGAAGAACAGGGAGGCCGTCGTGGAGGCGGCGCGGCGAGTCGTGAATGAAATGAAGGGCCGATTGCTGGTGGAGCGGGCACTTGGAGGGAAACAGCGGTGATTGACCCAGCCGAACTGGTGGACAACTTGGTCGTACTGCTTCGGGGCATTCCGGATCTGGTTGCCGAGGTGGGCGGCGACGAGCAGCGGATCTCTGCGTACCACGATCAGTATCCGAAGCGGTCGAGCCTCGCGAATGCGATTCACCAGATGCCGACGCCGTCGGTGATGGCGGTGTGGCAGGGGACCGCGCCCGGGTCTTTCAGCAGCGCGGAAGTGTGGAAGCACCAGGTCACCCTCTACCTGCGCGCTCGCGAGACCTTCGATGGCGATCCGCCAACTGCCTACTACCGCCTGTTCCGGCTGATTACGAAGGGCGTGCCGGCCTCAGCCGCGGTGCCGATGCTGAATGCGACGGTCCACCCATCGTGCCATCCGATGGACCTTCCGCTCATTCAGCGACAGACAGATGCGGAAGGGCTCGATTACTTCGAAGTGCCCATTACCTTTACGGAGA
>JADLBD010000180.1 GCA_020847975.1 Bryobacterales bacterium
CGATGTAGCCCATCGTGAAAAACACGCCGAGCAGTACGACTACGATGAAAAAGACGCTGAGCAACTGTTTGTTGCCCAGAATCAGTTCAAATTCCCCGTCTTCGCTGCGTCCCATTGGATTCCTTGCAGTTAGTCTTCAAGCGAGCGGCGCGCGCCGCCCCTTACAGTCGAGAATATATCGTTCCCTCCACCGAACACAACTAGGGCAGCCGGCGTACCCGGTGGCATTGTACTTGCCATCCGCCGATGGGAGAATGGAGGATGGCTCGGGTTGTGTTGCCGCCCGGCATATCCCTCAAGGATCGAGATCAAAACGAAAAATGTCATTGGTTGCAGTGGGGTCGGTAGCCTACGACGGCGTGGAAACGCCTCATGGCAAAGTGGAGCGGATGCTGGGCGGGGCGTGCACGTACATCGCGCTGTCGGCCAGTTATTTCACGCACGTGAAGATAGTTGCGGTGGTCGGCGAGGATTTCGCCAGGGAGGACCGGAACCTGCTCGATTCGCGTAACATCGATACGAGCGGCATGGAGCAGGTGCCGGGGAAGACTTTCTTCTGGTCCGGCGTTTATTCAGCGGATATGAATGACCGCACCACCCTGCGCACCGATCTGAACGTGTTCGCCGAATTTGATCCGAAACTGCCGGAACACTACAAGTCGCAGCCCTATGTCCTGTTGGGCAATATTCAGCCGGTGCTGCAGCATAGCGTGAAGCAGCAGATGAACGGCACCCGGCTGATTGGCGGGGACACGATGAACTATTGGATCAACGATTTCCGCCATGAGTTGGAGGAGACCATCCGGCACTGGGATTTTCTGCTGATCAACGATAGCGAGGCGCGGTTGCTTTCCGGGGAGTCGCACCTGGGGCGCGCCGCGAAGAAGATCATGGAGATGGGCCCGCGCACGCTCATTATCAAGCGCGGCGAATATGGAGCATTGCTGTTTCATCCGCGGGGACATTTTGCGGTTCCGGGCTATCTGCTGGAGCAATTGCAGGATCCGACAGGCGCCGGGGATTGCTTCGCGGGCGGCTTCATGGGATATCTCGCGGAGGAAGGCGTGGACCCGGCAAACGGCCCGATTGACGCGAAGATTCTGGGCCGGGCTGTTGTGTATGGGTCGGTCATGGGCAGTTTCTGCTGTGAACGGTTTGGTGTGGACCGGTTCCGCACACTGACTCGGAGCGAAATTGACAAGCGCTTTGAAGAGTTCCGAAACCTCACCGCGTTCTAAGCCGGGGCGCGGCGGGCGGAAGGGGGCAAGCGGCAGGCGGGGGCAACGGGGGGCCGCGTTCGGCGTCCTCGATGTGGGCCTGGTGGGCTTGGCGGCGGCGTTGCTGAGCGCCCTGGCCATCTGGTGGAACCTCAATCACGGCTACCTCCTGTATTACGGAGACGCTCAGGCACATCTGGTGAATGCTCGCCGGATGGTGGACTCACGCACACCGGGATTCGATCAACTGGGGACGGTCTGGCTGCCTCTGCCGCACCTGCTGATGCTGCCGTTTGTAAGGGTGGAGGAGTGGTGGCGAACGGGGTTGGCGGGCTCCATTCCGAGCGGGGCTTGCTTTGTTCTGGCGACGGCGTTTCTGTACGCGGCCGTGCGCCGCGTCATGGATTCGCGCGCCGCGGCGGCGGCCGCGGTTCTGATGTTTGCTCTCAACCCGAACGTCCTCTATCTACAATCCATCCCGATGACAGAATCCTTTTACTTCGCCGGGTTCTTCGCCCTGGTGTACGCGATGGCGTGGTATGCGCAAAGCGGGAGCGTTTGGGCTGTCCTGCTGGGGGGTGCGGCTTCGAATGCGGCCTCGCTCACGCGGTATGAGGGATGGTTCCTGATCCCGTTCGCGGCGCTTTTTTTCGCGCTTGCGGGCAAGCGGCGGCGGTTCCTGATGGGGGTTGTTTTCGGGGGAGTGGCCTCCGCCGCTCCCTTGGCGTGGCTGACGCACAACTGGTGGTATTACGGAGATGCTTTGGCATTCTACCGCGGGCCCTATTCCGCGATGGCCATCTACCAGCGGGCACTCGATGCGGGGATGGACAAGTATCCCGGGGATCATGACTGGGGGAAAGCGTGGGGGCAGTTCCGGGCCGCGGCGCAGTTGTGCGCGGGCAGCGCTCTGGTGGTGTTGGGTCTGGCCGGCATCGCAGCCGCGCTCTGGAAACGGGCGTTCTGGGCGGTGGCGTTTCTTCTCCTTCCAGCCGGGTTCTATATATGGAGCATCTATTCGTCGGGGACGCCGATCTTCGTGCCGGAGTTGTGGCCGCACAGCTACTACAACACCCGTTACGGACTGGCGGCGCTGCCGCTGCTGGTCATCTGCGCGGCGGCCCTGACGGCGCTGGTGCCGATGAGAATTCGCGGGGTGGCCGCGGTGCTGATTGCGGGTGTTGCGGCGACACCGTGGATCGCCTATCCGCGGGCGGAGTCATGGATCTGCTGGAAGGAATCGCAGGTGAACTCCGAGGCGCGGCGGCAGTGGACAGCGGAAGCGGCAGCGTACCTCAAGGCGAATTACAGGCAGGGCGAGGGAATCTACTCGAGCCTGGGAGACCTGGCGGGCATTTACCGCGAGGCTGGAATTCCGCTGAGGCAAGTGCTGCAGGAGGGCAATAATCCGCACTGGGACGCGGTGAAGCAGCGGCCCGATCTGTTCTTGTGGGAGACCTGGGCGGTGGCGATCAGCGGCGATGATGTTTCCACTACGCTGGTGAAGAGCGGCAGGCGCGGTCCCCGATATGTGTGTGTGAAAATGATAACGGTCAAAGGCGGTCCGGCAATCGAAATCTACCGCCGCGATTCGGAAACCGATGAGAATACCCTTCACCAAGGCGCATGGCGCAAGGAATGATTTTTTGTTGACGTGGTCGACGGCAGTGCCCGCGGGAGACAGGCGAATGATGGCAAGGGCCATCTGCGACAGGCACACCGGAGTAGGCGCGGACGGATGGTTGCTGGTGGCGCCGGCATCGTCTTCCTCCCCGGGGGCGGATGGCGGCATCCGGTTGTACAACTCCGACGGGAGCGATTCGGAAATCTCGGGAAACGGGACACGCTGCGCGGCGGCATTTCTGCTCGAGTCAGGCGTGCTCACGGATGAAGTGCGGATCGCGACAGGAGCGGGCGTGAAGCACATCCGCGTGCTCGAGCGCCGCGAACATCGCTATCTGCTCGAGATGAACATGGGGCGGGCAATGGTGGAGGAAGGGCGTCAGCGCTTCGTCTTGGAGGTGGACGGAAGACAATGGGACGCCACCATCCTGAATGTAGGGAATCCACAGTGCGCGGTGTTTGTGGAGGACTTCGATTTCGACTGGCGCGCGCTCGGCAAGCGTATCGAATATCATGAATTGTTTCCGAACCGGACGAATGTGTCTTTTGTTCGGGAGGCGGGCCCGCATGCCATTGATGTGCTGTTCTGGGAGCGGGGAGCCGGCGAGACCATGAGTTCGGGCACAGGAAGCACAGGCGCCGCGGCGGCAGCCATGTTGCGCGGGTTGGTGAGCAGCCCCGTCGAGGTGCGGACACCGGCGGGTCCCCTTCCTTTACGCATGGAGCCGAACGGCGATTTGTATCTGACGGGTCCGGCGGAGATCATCGGTGGCGGCGAGTTCTATTGGGAAAGAGAGTCATCATAAACCATGTCATCGAAAAATACGCAGTGGGCGGAACAACTGGCGGCGAAGCTCAGGAACCGTTCTGCTCAAGTCGGCGTGATCGGCCTAGGGTATGTCGGCCTTCCGCTAGCGGTCGAGTTTGCCAAAGCGGGATTCCATGTGACGGGGATTGATGTCCAGGAGCAGAAGGTAGAGGAACTCAACCGCGGCGTCTCGTATGTGCAGGATGTTCCTTCCGAAGTGCTGGCTCCGCTTGTGGAAGCAGGCAGATTGCGCGCGACGGCGGATTTCGCGGCGCTGAGCCGGTTGGATACGGTGAACATCGCAGTGCCGACGCCGCTGCGCAAGACGAAAGATCCGGACATGAGTTTCGTGGTAGCGGCCTCACAGCAGGTGGCCAGGTTCGCGCATCCGGGAATGCTGGTGATTCTCGAGTCCACCACCTATCCGGGAACGACCGCGGAACTCGTGTTGCCGATGATTGAGAATGACCGCATGCGGGTGGGAGAGGATTTCTTCCTCTGCTTCTCGCCCGAGCGTGTGGACCCGGGAAATCCTAATTTTCAGACGTGGAACATTCCGAAGGTGGTCGGCGGCATTACGCCGGAGTGCACGAAGATGGGGGCGATGTTCTACGGGCAGGCGCTCGAGACCGTGATTCCCGTCAGTTCCACGGAAGTAGCGGAGATGGTAAAGCTGCTCGAGAATACTTTCCGGATGATCAATATCGGGCTGGTGAACGAACTGGCGGTGATGTGCGACCGGATGGGGATCAATGTATGGGAGGTGATCGAGGCGGCGGCGACCAAGCCGTTCGGCTTCATGCCGTTTTATCCGGGCCCCGGCCTGGGCGGGCATTGCATCCCGATCGATCCCTTCTATCTTTCCTGGAAGACGAAACAGGCGGGAATTGAGGCGCGCTTCATTGAACTGGCGGGCTATGTGAACGGGCAGATGCCGCACTTCGTCGTGGACAAGATCCAGAATGCGCTCAACGACCACACGAAGCCGCTCAAGGGATCGAAGGTACATGTGCTGGGAGTGGCTTACAAGAGGAACATCGATGACGTGCGCGAGTCTCCGGCTCTCGACATCATTCACCTGCTGCAGCGCAGAGGTGCGGAGGTGAGTTATAGCGACCCGTACGTGGGCACCCTGCGAGCCGACGGATTGGAGATGACAAGCGTTGACACGGTGAAGGGGTGCCGGGAATCCGATTGCGCGGTGGTGGTAACGGATCACGCGGCGTTTGACTACGCCGCCATCCTGGAAGCCACACCGTTGGTGGTGGACACGCGCAATGCGCTGAAGGCATTTCAGTCAGAGAAAATTGTGCGGCTGTAAGCGTCAAACGGCCGTAGCGAGAACTTCGGCCGGAGAGGGCTTGCCGCGCCGGGCATAGCGGATGACGCCATCCGGACCGATGAGGTAGACCGTGCGCTTCACGATGAGGCCATTGGTGTGGTAGAGCGCCCCCACCTTCTGTCCTTTGTCTACCAGCAGCGGAAAGGGCAGATCGAACTTGCGGCGGAACTTCGCGTGGCTCTCCGCGCCTTGTGGGTTGATGCCGTAGACAACGGTGTTCTTTGCGGCGGCGGCAGACCAGTTGTCACGAAACTCGCAGAGCTGTTTGCGGCAGACCGTGGTATCGTCGCCGGGATACCAGACGAGGACGACGTTCTTTCCGCGCAGGGAGGCGAGGGAGACGGTATGGCCTTCCTCATCCGGGAGATCGAAGGGCGGGGCCGGGGAGCCTGCGGGGAGCGGGTTGGAGAACAACCAGGAGAGCATTGGGGCTAGGCGCCGTGGATCTCGACCGGTTTGCGGGTTTTCCATTTGCCGCGGGTGAAGTCTGGGATATCGACCGGTTGGCTGCGGGCGGCGACGGATTGCACGGTCAAGGGGTAGAGGGAACTCCAGGCAGCGGCGTCGTAGACATCGATGGGAGTTTGCGTGCGGTTGCGGACGGCCTTGAGGAATTCGTGGATTTCGATGTAATCGGCGCCGCCGTGGCCGTGACTGCGGGCGGTTTCGGCGAGGTCGCGCCACAGGGGGTGTTCGAACTCCTTGTAGTAGGGTTCGGGGTCGTCCCAGACGTCCACTTTGGCGGAGCGGCCTTCGAAATAAAACTTGTCGAGCGTCCCGCTGTAGATGCCTTGCGTTCCCTGCACACGGAGGATGAGGTCGTAAGGACGGGGAGAGACGGTGTCGTGATAGAGGGTGATGGTGGCTCCGTTTTCCGTGCGGATGAGAGTGGTGTTGACGTCGCCGAGCGCCCAGGCGCGCTTTGCGCTGGGGTGATCGGGGCCGAAGTTTTTGATGGCGAAGTGGGTCATGCCGCGCGATTTGCTCGACATGGAGGTGAGGTAGGAAAAACGATCGCCGCGGTTGATGTCGAGCCACCAACTGATGGGGCCGATGGGGTGAGTCGGATACAGGTTGCCGTTGTTCCTGGCGGCGTGCATGCCGCGCCAGGTGACCTCGCCGGCGGGGCCGCGTTCCCCGCCCCGGGACAGAAACGCCGAGCGAACGTCGTGCTGGTAGCCGCCTTCGCAATGAGTGAGTTCGCCGAACATGCCTTTGCGGATCATGTTGAGGACAAGAAGGGCGTTGCGGAAGTAGCAGACGTTCTCGAGGATCATGCATGGCATACCGGTCTCTTCGGAGGCATTGACCATGTCCCAGCACTGCTCGACGGTGACTGCGGCAGGGACCTCGGTGGCAGCGTACTTGCCGGCGCGCATGGTGGCGACAGACATGGGGGCGTGGAGTTGCCAGGGGCCGGCGTTGATGACGGCGTCGAGATCGTCGCGGGCAACGAGGCGCTTCCAATCGTCGATGCCGCGGCCGTAGGCTTCGGGGCGTGGCTGGCCGGCGGATTCAACGGTGGAGACGGCTCGGGTGAGGGCGGTTTCGTTGATGTCGCAGACGGCGGGAACGAGGACGTTGGGGAACTTGAGCGTGCTGCGAAGCAGGCTGGAGCCGCGAGAACCGGTACCGATGAAACCAATGCGCAAGGGGCGATCGAGGGGCTTCGGGGATTGGGCCGCGTATGCGGCTGAGAGGGTGGCGGCGCCGAGGAATTCCCGGCGGTTCCATCGCGTCATGCGGGGTGTGTCTCCTTTGCGTCTATTCTACGCCACAGCCTCGTCAATACAGAAAAAAGGAGCAGCCATCTTGTGATGGCCGCTCCGCATTGGCTGCCTTTGTGTCAGGAGGAGGCACAGCCAAGGAACTCGAGTGAACTCGCTGTCAACCGTTCTTCGAAACCTGGAGATTGTTGGTCACCGAGAAAACTCCCGGGACTCCGTTGGCGCGAATGCCTGCCAGGTTCTTATCCATCTGGCTGGCCACAACACCTTCCAAAGTGACGTTGCCGTTCTTCACGATGATGTGGATGCCGGGAACGGCGCGGAGGGCGTAGCGGTCGAGTCCGGGTTGCGAGTAGATGGCGCGGAACGTCCGGAGGCGGATGCTGTCGTCAAAGGGCGACAGCGGCAGAACCTCGATGTCGTTCACCACCTTACTGACGCCGGCGATGTGCTTCACGACGTTTCCAGCGTCCGACTTCAGGGCGGGCCACGTTACCTGGCCATAGAGAGTCACCTCATTCCCGTTAACCTGATAGCTCAGGTTGTCGAACACATTGTAGTAGGGCAGCATCAGCAGCTCGTGCCTTACCCTGGAGGAAAGATCCTGCACCGTGGTGCTGTTTTTCGTCGATGCGGGTAACAGCATCGCTGATGCAAGTAATCCGGCTGCCAGAACGAGTCCAAATCTGTTTTTCATTGTTTTTCCTCCCTTCGATTCTGTCTTCTATCTCTCTACACCCGAAATGACGGGCGCCTGAATGCAGCGGTTTCAGATATCGAAGAGCGCAAAGTAAAGATTTGTGAAGAGATGGGAGTCAGAGGAAAACTACAGACTGGAGCGGGCCGCAAGTACAGTCTCTATGGCATTGTCAAGCGTGGAGGCGAGGGCGGTGAGGTGGCCCATCTTACGGCCGGGGCGGGCTTCGCTCTTGCCGTAGAGGTGGATCTTGACGTTGGGGAGCGCGGCGGCGCGGTCGAATCTCGGAGATCCGTTACCCCAAAGGTCGCCAAGAATGTTCGCCATCGCGGCCGGGCAATGGAAGGTGGGGGCTCCCAGCGGCAGGCCGCACACCGCCCGCAGTTGCTGTTCGAACTGGCTGGTGACACAGGCGTCGACGGTGAGGTGCCCGGAGTTGTGGGGCCTGGGGGCGAGTTCGTTGATGAGCAGCGTATCCGTATGGGTGAGAAAAAATTCGACGCACAGCACGCCCACGACGGAAAGTTTTTCGAGGACGGCGCGAGCAAGTTCGGCGGCATCGCGGGCGACGGTTGCAGGGATGCGCGCGGGCGAGAGCGAAAGGTCGAGGATATGATTACGGTGTTCATTCTCGATGACCCCATAGTGCATGAACTCGCCGTCGAGACCGCGGGCCGCGACCACGGAGACTTCCTTGGCAAAGGGTACGAACGCTTCGAGAACGGCCTCACGTTCGCCGATGGAGCGCCACGCAAGAGAAGCATCCGTGGGGCTGTTGATGCGGAACTGTCCCTTGCCGTCGTAGCCGAAATCGGCGGTCTTGAGGATGGAGGGGCAGCCAAGCTCCGCGATGGCGGCGATGAGTTCGTCGCAGTTGCGCACGATGCGGAATGGCGTGACGGGCAGCCCGGAATCGAGGAGGAAGGTTTTTTCGCGGATACGCTGCTGGGTGGTGTGAAGGACGCTGCCCGCGGGACGAACGGGAGCGGCTGCGGCGGCTGCCGCGGCTGTGGCGGCGGGCACATTTTCAAACTCGAAGGTCACCACCTGCACTTTCGAGGCGAAGCTGCGCACCGCATCGAGATCGTCGTACGATGCGGTGACCTCCACGTCGCTGATCTGGCCGGTAGGGGTATCGCTATCGGGAGAAAACGTGTGGACGCGATAACCCATGCGGCGCGCGGCGAGGGCGAACATGCGGCCTAGCTGCCCGCTGCCGAGCACTCCGATGGCGGCCCCGGGAAGGATGGGGTTCATGAGAGGGAATCCGCGCGAACCTTGTCCGTCTGCTCCTTGCGGAAAGCGTGCAATTTGGCCCGCAGATCCGGGCGCTGGTTGGCGAGGATGGCGACGGCGAGAAGAGCGGCGTTGGTAGCTCCCGCCTTGCCGATGGCAAGCGTGCCGACAGGGATGCCGCCCGGCATCTGGACAATGGAAAGGAGGGAATCCATGCCCTTGAGCGCATGGCTTTCCACGGGAACGCCGAGCACCGGCAGCACGGTTTGGGCAGCCACCATTCCGGGGAGATGGGCGGCGCCTCCAGCTCCGGCGATGATCACCTCGAGCCCGCGGGATTCGGCGGTGGAAGCGTATTCGGCCATCCATGCCGGCGTGCGGTGCGCCGAAACGATGCGGCATTCATGCGGCACGCCGAACCGCTCGAGCATTTCGGCGGCGTGCCGCATGGTTTCCCAATCGGACTTGCTGCCCATGACGATGCCGACCAGGGGAGCCGTTTCGCTCATGGCTCAGGCCGTGAAGCCGGGCTGCGAATCGAAGTTGTAGAGGTGCTCCGTCTTGATGAAATCGAAGCCGGCCCCGGCAATCTTGCCGAGCAGTTCGATCACCTGCTGGTGCGTGGCAATGCCCTCGCTGAGGAACCGGCAGCGCCAGTTGTCCCCGGTGAGGGTATCGGGGAAGCCGCCCGGATAGACTTTGACGCCGCGGGCAGCGATGTTGTCCAGCTTGAGTGCGCCGGTGGAGCAGCTTTCGAGTTTGCCGCCGAGATCGTCGGCCGTGCCGCCCGTCCAATCGAGGAAGACATCGACGCCGACGAGGTCTTTCTTCGCCGGAACCCGCGCGCGCGTGGCGCTGGAGGCATCTTGGGCGGGAGCGGAACTATAGGTAACCGCCTTGAGCTTTTCAGGCTTCTGGCCGAGTCGGGCACCAACGGCTTGAGCGAACTCTCTGGTGCCCACCTTCTCTTTGCTCACGCCTTCGGAATAGATGTCGTAGGTGTGCATGCCGTCTTCAATGGTCTTGAGCCAGGCATTATGAACGCGCTCGGCGATATCCGGCTGATTGATGTGAACCAGCATGAGAATGGCGCCGTGGAGGAGGCCCGAAGGGTTGGCAAGATTCTGCCCGGCGCGGCGCGGAGCCGAACCATGGATGGCCTCGAACATGGCGTACTTCTCGCCGATGTTTGCCGAACCGGCGAGCCCCACCGACCCGGCAATCTGCGCGGCGACGTCGGAGAGGATGTCTCCGTAAAGGTTAGGCATAACGACGACATCGAAGGCTTCGGGGGTGTCCGCCAGTTTGGCGGCGCCGATATCGACAATCCAGTGCTCGTTCTGAATAGAAGGATACTCAGCGGCAATCTCATCGAAGACCTTGTGGAACAGGCCGTCGGTGAACTTCATGATGTTGTCTTTGGTGAAGCAGGTGACCTTCTTGCGGTTGTTTCGCTTGGCGTATTCGAATGCGTAGCGCACGATGCGCTCGCAACCCGGGCGGCTGATCAGTTTGAGACACTGCATGACCTGGTCAGTCTGGCGGTGTTCGATGCCGGCGTAGAGGTCCTCTTCGTTCTCGCGGACGATCACCACGTCCATGCCGGGGTGTTTCGTTTCCACATAAGGGTGGTAGGCCACACACGGCCGGACATTCGCATAAAGGCCGAACATCTTGCGGGTGGTGACATTGAGGCTCTTGAAGCCGCCGCCCTGGGGAGTGGTGATGGGAGCTTTAAGGAAGACGCGTGTGCGCTTAATGGAATCCCAAGCCGTGGGTTCGACGCCCGTGGAGTGACCCGCGAGATAGACTTTCTCGCCGATCTGAATCTCCTCAATGTCGATGCGCGCGCCGGCCTCCTTCAATATGTGCAGAGTGGCATCCATGATTTCCGGGCCGATGCCATCGCCCCGAGCTACGGTGATTGCTGTATTTGCCATGGGAGTTGACTTACGTGGTTCCTACAGGAGGATGAAGTAATACGTTACCGAAGTCGGAGATGAAGAAGCAACAGGCGGGTGCGCGATTGCTGCTCGTCGCCCTTCGATATCGCACCTGGAGGCCGAATATTCAGCGCCTTGCAGCCGATATGCTACAAGAGAGCTACTGCGATGTCCACACGTCGAGAAATCCTGATGGGCGCCTTCCTGGCGCCGTTCGCACGGGCCGATGAGCGCCTTCCAGGGCCGTCCCCCGCGCCGGTGATGAAGACGGCACATGAATCTGCCGCGATGCCGAATGCAGACGCGATGCGGGAGGCAGAAAATGTTCTGCGGGAGTTGAAGGCGGGCAACAAGCGCTTCCGCGCGGGCCGGGCGCGGCATCCGCACATGACCGTGGCGCGGATCAGGGAAACCGCGCGGGGGCAGCACCCGTTTGCCGTGGTTCTGTCCTGCGCCGATTCCAGAGTGCCGCCGGAGATCTTTCTCGATCAGGGGATCGGGGACCTTTTCACCGTTCGGGTGGCCGGAAACGTGGCGAATACGGATGAAATCGCCTCAGTGGAATACGCAGTCGAACACCTTAGTACTCCGCTGTGTGTCGTTGTAGGTCATACCAGGTGCGGAGCCGTCACCGCGGTAGTGAACGGCGACAAGGTGTCCGCCGAAATCGCACATCTGGTGCAGCACATCGGGGAGGCCGTCGAGAAGACCCGGAAGCACAAACCCGCACTCGAGGGCAGCCAGTTGATTGAGGAATCGGTGCGCGTAAACGTGTGGGAGTCGATTGAAGATTTAACACGCGGCAGCGAGACGATCGCCGGCAGAGTGCATCAGGGCCGCTTGAAGGTGGTGGGGGCCGTATACAACGTGGAAACCGGCGCGGTGGATTGGATGGGAACCAATTCGGGGGCCCTCTCGATTCTCCGCTGACTCGCGGTACCAACTAGGGACGCATTCCGGTACGCCGGATTCCATGGCTAAGGCCCCGCCCTTAAACAGCCGCCAGAACCAAAGAACTATCTGCTTTGAAACTTACGTTCAGTTTACTCCCTGGGACTCACGGGTTACGTTTAGTTTCCGGCGTCGTAAATCGGAATTTGCACCGCGGAAAGGGGAGATAGTTTGCGGGAGTTTCGAGTAGGAATTGTGGGCTTGGGCCGTTGCGGCAATGCGCATCTCGGCGCCTGGCAGAGTCTTGACCAAGCTGTAAGACTCCCGTCGGTTTGTGATGAATCACTGGCGATTCGGATGAGAGCTTCGCAGGCGGGTTTCACCGTCTACGAGGAGCCTCTCGTGATGGCGAAGAGGGAATCGCTGGATGCCGTGAGCATTTGCACGCCAACCTGCTCGCACGACTCGGTGGCGGCTTCTTTTTTGCGGCACGGCGTTGCCGTGCTATGCGAAATTCCGCTGACCATCGATCTCGGCGCGGCATTTCGCATTGTTGATCTGGCCGGTTCCCGGCGTACGGTGTTCGCGCCGGCGACCAGGTTCCGCTTCGTGCCGGCGGTGAAACAGGCTCGCGACATGATTGCCGCCGGAGAAATCGGCCAGATTTTGAATTTTCGGGTGGAGTTCGCGCGCTACCGGAACATGTTGATGTCCTGGAAGAGCCTTCCCGAAGTCGGCGGAGGGGGCGTTTTGAGAGACCAGGGCGGCAACGCATTCGATCTCATTCACTACCTCATCGGCCCGCTGGAACGAGTGCGCGCGATTCGGCTGCGGCAGGCGCAACCGCTCGATGTCGAGGACTCGGCGCTGGTGCTGGCGACGGCGCGCGGCGGAGTGCTGGGAGAGGTTTTTCTCAGTTGGAGCGCGGAAACCGGATCGCACAATTACGTGACCGTCTGCGGGACCAAGGGTACGGTGGAAATCGGATGGCAGGGAAGCGCCCTGAAGCGGCATGGAAAAGAGCCGCACCAGTTCGGCGGCCCGTTTCAGAAGTTGGACGCCTATCAACGGATGGTGAAAGCTTTCCTTGCTTGCGTGCAAGGCGGGCAACCGCTGTGGATCACAGCGGACGAAGCGCTCGAGACCGCCTTCGCCGTGGAGATGGCGTATCACTCGATGCGCCAGGACGCCACCGTGGAGATGGATATCAAGCGGGAACGGTCCCGAGGACCGTTCCCCGCTTAGAAGGCGGACGTCATGATCGACCTGGTAGCCAACTTCGACAAGCAGGGCTATGGCATCCGGGCGGCGCTACAGGCTGACCGGATTCCCTACCGGCGAATCCGGTGGGCCAGGGAGGCAGCCTCGACGCTGTTGTTGGTGGCGGATGATGAGATAGGCGAGGAGATAGCGGCGCTCGCCAGGGTGATGCCGGCGCTGGTCATCGGGAGCCTGCCTGCCGGGCTTGTTCCCCTCTTTCGCGATTGCGGATCGGAAACCATCGTCCGAAGCGGAAAGTGCTGGTGGTGCCGACTTTCACTCGGGGAGGCCTTCACGGAGTTGCTTTGCGAAGGCCCCGAACCGGCCGCGGGCCAGTTGATGGCGGTGCGGAAGATTGCGGAGATCGACAGCGGATGGGCGTTGATTGAATTGCTGAAAACGCTCATCCGGCAGGCGGCAGGCGGACTGGCGCGGCTCGAGCGGTGGCCCGCGCCATACCAATCAGCGGAAGACGATGGCGTGAGGTTCTTTCCCCCGTTCCGCCCGCCCGTGGCCGAGGGGCATGGGGAGTTCCGGGCCTCGGAATGCCTGGTTGTTCCGCGGGCGGAAGCGAGAAGCGCGCTCGAGTGGCAGGACGGCCCGGCTTGGGTGACCACGGCGGAGGCGGTAGCCGCATGGTGGCGAAAGCGGGAACTGGTGTATCTTGCGCCTTGCCCCGAGGGCTGGCTGGTGGAAAACCACGGAATCGATCCGATTTCCGGTTTGCGCTTCGCGGCGGAGGATGCGCAGGGCGAGGTCGTGTATGGCGAAACCCTGAACACGATTGATGGTTGCGAATCATTATTTATACAAAACAAATCTTTTTTGTCTTTTTCCGGAGTGGCGAACTATGCGACTTCCGTCTGACGCGGATATTTCGGGCCGTGATTTTGGCGCCGAGGAACTGAGATTGCTGCTGCGGGTAGTGGAATCGGGCGCCCTGAACGGGACACGCGGCAGCCAGGTGAAACTGTTCGAACGGGAGTTCGCGGCCCGGCACGGAGTGCCGTACGCCTGCGCCGTGCTTTCGGGAGGCGCGGCGTGCCATTCCGCGATCGCTGCCATCGATCCCGAGCCGGGAGAGGAAGTGATCGTGTCCGCGCTTGCGGGGATGGGAGTGGTGAGCGCCATCCTCTATCAGGGAGCGGTTCCCGTCTTCGCCGACGTGGACCCGGACACGCTGGTAATGACAGCGGAAACGGTGGCGCCGCAGGTATCGAGCAGCACACGGGCGATCATCGCGGACCATCTGTTCGGGCAGCCTTGTGACGTAGAGAGTATTCGCGAGGCAGCGCCGGGTGTGCCCATCATCGAAGACTGCTGCCATGCGCCGCTGGCCGCCGTGGGGGGCAAACTCGCGGGAACCATGGGTGAAATCGCTTTCTTCCACTTCGGGCAGGGCAGCCACCTGACGACGGGCGAAGGCGGGCTGGCGATGAGTTCCGATCCGCATTATGGACGCAGGATGGTGCAGTTCGCCGGAGCAGGCTGGGCGGCCGATGGTGACGACGCCGACCCGCTGTTCCTCGCTCCCAACTACCGCATGAGCGAGTTACAGGGCGCTGTGGCGCGAGCCCAGCTTGTGAAGTTGGAGGGCCGCGTGTCGCGGAGGCGGCGAGTGGCGGAGATGCTGACGGAACGGCTGACAGACACGGAAGGGCTGACTCTTCCGGTTGCCGCAAAGAATACGGCACACTCCTACGCGCGATACCCGTTGCTTGTTGACCCGGGTCTGGTGCCGGGCGGCGCCGATGCGCTGAGCGACATGCTGAAAGAAGAGGGCATCGCCTGCACCCCGGGCTCCCGGCGCAAAGTCGCGCTCGAATCCGAAACCATTGCGGAACGCCGCACATTCGGCGAGAGCAGCTATCCGTTCTCCCTCAGGCCGGATCTCGTCTATCGCCGGGAGGACTATCCGGACGCCCACCGCGTCCTGGACCGCCTGCTGGTGTTGCCGTGCAATGAATTTTATACCGGGGAGCACGTGGAGTTTCTCGCGGAACAGGTTCGCCGGGGAGTGGGCAGGCTCCAATCGGCATCCGTGGCCAGTTGAGCCGAACAGGCCGCAGCCGCGGTACGGCGGCCGCTCGCTCAGGAAAAGCGGCCGCCGGTTTCCCTCATCACCCGGCTTTAACTCGGACGTGCGCTTCCCATCAGAAGCACGAACACCGCGGTCAGCGCCGGATGACGGCTATCGTTTCATCGAGCAGATGTCTGCTTTGTTCGTACAGATCCTTGTACTTCCGGGACAACTCGCGAGCGTTGTCATCGAGCATGCCGGAGGTGCTGCGGTAGAGTTGATGGCAATTGTCCACGAGTTCATTTCCGGCCTCGATGACATAATCCGCGGCGTCCTCCGCCCGGCGCCGGATCTTACGGCGTGTGCGCGCCCCGGACTGTGGAGCGAAAAGCAGCATTGCGGTTGCGCCGGCCAGGGTTCCCAGCAGGAAACCGGCAAGTAAGCTTGCAGATGATCGGTCTTCCTTCATGTGGATCCTCCTTTCCAAGAATGAATCGCGTCACTTTGCCGGTGACATTTTACAATCGGCGGAGAGTTATCTGGTTGACGACGCCTCCTGTGGCGTCACTCCGGAAGGAATCATCGAGAAGCATGAGTGTCTCAATTTTCCTCCGTACTTTCATGGTAGCTCCGTAGTCCGATTCCGGAAACCATGTTATCGTGCGGTACATGGCAAATCTCACCCGTAGAGACACGCTGAATCTGCTGCGTCCCGCGGCCATGGCATCCACCTTCCTGCCCATCGCTGGGCAGTACCGGGTCTGGTCCCATCCCGTGGACCCCAACCGGCTGGTGACGCGCCCCTTAGGGCGTACCGGGCGTGAAGTGACAACGTTCGGTCTGGCGGGCGGAAACAAAGTGATGTGGGACCTGCCGGGTGACGAAGGCGTGGAGATTGTCGTGAAGGCTGTGAAGTTGGGGATGACCTACCTCGAGACCGCGAACAACTACCAGCGCAGCCAGCTCAACTATCACAAAGCGTTTCGAATCCTGAACCTCATTCCCGGACAGCCCGGCTACGACCATAATCTGCGCGGCAGGCTCTTTCTCGCCACCAAAACGGGCTGGCGCTACTCGGTGATCCGTGACGGATCGAAGCCGATGGGGCGCTCGGCGGGCGGCGGAAGCACATGCATCGATGACCTGAAGCGCTCCCTGACGCAGTTCTTCGGCGATGGAAAGGGCTACATCCCCGAGGGCGCTTACATCGACCTGATGCAGATCCATTTCCTTTCCTATGACGCCGAGGTGGACGCGATCTTCGAGGGCCTGGAGAATCCGTCGGACAAGACGCTGCCGCGAATCGGAGCCCTCGCGGGACTGATCGATTTTCGCGACGGAACGAATCACACGGGCGTGAACCCGGAGCACAAAAAGTACATCCGGCACATTGGCATCACAGGGCACGAAAACGCCGCGGCCCACATGTACGCCATCCGCCGCGATACGAAAAATGTGCTGGAGACGCTGCTGGTGGCCATCAACCCGAATGACCGCCATTACTTTTGCCATCAGAACAACTCGGTTGCCGCGGCGGCGGCGAAAGGCATGGGCATTATCGGAATGAAGATCTTCGCCGACGGCGTGATGTACGGGCTCGAGAAGAAGTACGCTTCGCAGCCCGGACAGAGTGTGCTCTCAGTGGGCCAGAAGGGAAAGGCGCCTTATCAGGATTTCCTTGAGTACAGCCTGTCGGCGCCCGGCGTGAGCACGGTGATCGCCGGCATCGGCCTGATCGACAAGACGAACGACCCCACGCGCGACCAATTGACGGCGAACCTTGCCGCCTGCCAGCTTCGCGAGCCTCTTACCTCAGGCAGGCGCAGGCAAATTGAAGAGCAGGTGGCCGTCCTGCATGGCACGGATACCAACTTCTTCCAGCGGCCTGCGTGCGGCTTGCTTTCCCCGCAATCGGTCAAGGTGGCGCGGGATTCGCCGCGCGGGCCGGTAAAGGTGCTATGGACGACCGCATACGCGGCGGGCGAGCCGATGGCGCGCTATGAGATCTACCGGCGCGATCAAAAGATTGCGGCGATTCCCTACAAGCCGCAGTTGACAGAGGAGCCCTTTGCCTACACCGACGCGGAGGCTCCGGCCGCGGATAGCGGGGGCATCTGGTACAAGGTGCGCGCGGTGGATTCAAGCGGGGCGTTCGCCGATTCGCTTTCGGTAAAACCTGTTTAAGTACCCGCGAAATGCCGATTGATGCGGCATGTGGTTCCTTGTTGTTTGGCTGCTGGTCCTGTCACCCCTCCCGGCGCAGCAGGGACAGGAAGCCGGACGCCCCGGCTGGCCTTGTGTACCCGGCCGGGCAGTGGATCCGTCCTATCTCGAGGTGAGCGAATCCTCGGGCGGCCAGGTGTTCCTTTTTCAGAAAGGCGAGATGCAGCATGCCGCGGCGGTGATGAGCGCGCCTTTCACTCATCCGCGGACTCTGTTCCGGGCCGTAGGCGAGGTCAACGGGGACCGCATCTTCGAATTCCCGGTGGATTCGGGAGTCGAGAGCATGCTGGTGATGGCGTCCATCCAGTGCCGGAAGGAAGTGGCGCTTCTCGAACCCGGCGGGAGCGAGGTCGCGCCGGCGCGCGCGGCGGCGAACATCGACCTGCGCAGCGGACGTATTGTCCGCGTGGACCAGCCGGGTTTCGGCGCGTGGAAACTGCGCGTGTCGGGACAGGGCCTGTTTGTCTTTTCGGTGACCGCGAAATCGAAGACTTCGATTGGGAGCGTGCGGTTCGGTACAGAGGGTGAGATGGAGGTGCGTGCTGCCGGATTCAGCGGGGAGGTGCGGTTCTTTGCGCTGGATGCTCTCGGGCAGCAGGTGGCGGAACTGCCGGCGCGTTACGACGAGGACGCGCGGTCATACCGCCTCCGCTATGAGGCTCCACAGGGGCAGAGGTATCGGGTGGCGATGATGGCGCGGGATGAGTTGGGATGGCCTGTGTTGCGGGTGTATCCGAACCTCTGGGTCCGTTATTAAATGTGTATTACCAATGATATAATAAACGCTTGATCCGATCATTTCACGATCGAGACACTAGTGGTAGTCCGTCAACTCGACATCAAATGCATCGCCGCCATTCCAACGGAAGCAAATCCGATACTGGTCATTCACGCGAATACTGAACTAGGAGTGAAACTGCATGGCGGAACGAAAGATCAAGCTTGCCCCGGTCCATCCCGGCGAGATTCTACGCGAAGACTTCATGGCGCCGCTCGGGCTCTCCATCAACGCTCTGGCGCGGGCGCTCCACACTCCACCCAACCATGTTTCGGCAATCGTAAATAGGAAGCGGGGAATTAGTGCGGTGATGGCGCTCCGCCTGGCTCGCTATTTCGGGACCTCCGCCGACCTTTGGTTGGGCCTCCAACTCGATTACGAACTCGATGTGGCCCGTGATACGGCAGCCGGGAAGATCAACCGGGAGGTGCTTCCGCGGGCGAGTTGATCGTCGGCATCCTCCTGAGGACAGCGAGTAGCGCGTCCTCCTCCTCGGGAAAAACCGTGCGCAGATCAAGCAGCAGGCGGTCATCGGCGATCCTGGCGATGACTGGAGGCTCGGCCGCGCGGAGGCGGCGCTCCCATTCGGCGGCGTTCCGAACGGAAATGGCGATGTGCCAGGTGGGCAGGAACTGCTCCGGAGTCGACCCGCCGCCGATGACGGACTGGCCGGGCACGATCTGAGCGGGAACACCAGGCAGGGCGGCGAGCAAAGCCTCGGCGCGGGCGCGGATTTCCTCCGGCTTCAGGCGAATCATGCGGAGCGTGGGAAGAGCGTCCCACTCCTCGAACAGGACGTGGCGGAGCGTTGTTTCAAGAGAGGCGAGGATCAGCTTGTCGAGGCGCAGCGCGCGAAACATGGGATTGCGGCGAATGCGCTGAATGAGCGGCGCATCGCCCGCAATGATGCCGGCCTGCGGCCCGCCGAGGAGTTTGTCGCCGCTGAAGCTGACGGCATTGACTCCTGCACCCAGCGATTGCTGGGCGAGCGGTTCGTCAATGCCGTAAGGGATGAGATCGACGAGGCAGCCGCTGCCGAGGTCCTCGTAGACAGGGATGCCGTGTTCGCGGCCGAGGGCGGCAATCTCCTCGCGGGATGGCTGGGCGGTGAACCCTTCGATGCGGAAGTTGCTCGGGTGAACAATCAGCAGCAGACGCGTGCGGTCACTGATGGCGCGGCGGAAGTCGTCAACGTGGGTTCGGTTGGTGGTTCCGACTTCTTTCAGTTGCACCCCTGCGCGCTGCATGATGTCCGGGATGCGGAAGCCGTCGCCGATCTCGATCAACTGGCCGCGGGAGACGATGACTTCGGCTCCGGCGGCAAGTTCCTGAAGCACGAGATAGACGGCGGCGGCGTTGTTGTTGACGGTGATGGCGGGCTTGCCGAGGATGCATTCGAGCAGCGCGCCGCAGTGCGCGTCGCGCTTGCCGCGCCGCCCGCGAGCGAGGTCGTACTCGAGGTTCGAATAGCCCTCGGGCACGGACATGGCTGCAAGCGGCGCTCGGCCGAGGTTGGTGTGCAGAATCACGCCGGTGGCATTGATGACGCGCCGAAGCGAGGCGCTGCGCAAGGCCGACAGCGAGGCAATCACCTGGCTGTCGATAGCGACGTCCGCCGCGCCCCCGCGCAGTTGTTCGCGCGCATCGGCGAGGACGCGCCGGATTTCGGCAATCAGCAGCCGGCGCGGGTAGCCGAAGCCTGCGAGACGGAGCGCGACTTCGTCAACGGAGGGCAGCAGGCGTAGGCGTTCGGCAATCTCCATTTACTTGGGGAACAGCGTGCGCAACTGCGCAAGAGTGGGCTGGCGGCCGTATTCGCACAGCTCGAATGTTTCGACGCGCTTGATGCGATCCGCCGCCCCGGGCCCGTAGATCTCCTCGATCGCTTTCCGGACAGCGGCCGGGTGGGGGCGGGTGCGCTGCTTGCTCAGCCACTCCTTGCGAGCCTGTTTGTCTTTCGGCACCTGGTCGAGCGTGTGATCCACCCAGGGAAGCCATTCGTAAACCTGGGAAACATGGGCGTCCAGGGAGTTGACCTTCGTTTCCCACACATCGTCAATGTTCACCACCACATCGGGACGGAAAGGCGCTGGTTTCTGGAAGCCGTCCTGGTAGTAAAGGAAAATCGGATTATCGTGCAGCGGCGGAGTGTCGGGAACGATGTTCGGCACGACAACCATGTAAGCGGCATCCTGCACCAAAACCCCCGTATAGCGGTGATCGGGATGGTAATCATTGGGCCGCGGCGCCACCACGATGTCGGCCTTCCACTTCCGAATCGCGCGAATGATCTGTTTGCGCACTTCGACATTGGGCGTGAGTTCGCCGTCGTGATTGTCAAGGACCTCGTATTCGGCGATACCGAGCCGGCGCGCCGATTCCTGGGTTTCCAGATAGCGGCGCTTGGCAAGCATGCCTCCGCCCATCTCCTGGTGGCCGGCGTCGCCGTTGGTGACGGAAAGGAACTTCACCATATGTCCGGCGCGGGCGAACTTGGCGGCCGTGGCTGCAAACTTGATGTCGCAGTCATCGGGATGCGCGCCGATGGCGATGATGCGGAGTTTTTGTTGAGCCTGCATGGTCACAGCAAGCAGAAAGATGAGTGCGAGGCGGGGCATGATGGCGCTCCTTCAGGGTTGCGTCGGCTTACGGGTCCACTCGGTGACCCAATCAAGGAATGAGTTGTACCACAGAACGGAATTCAGCGGCTTGAGAATCCAGTGGCCTTCATCGGGAAAGAGAATGAGCTTCGAGGGCACCTTCTTCATTTGCAATGCGGTGAACAGTTGCTGGCCCTGGCCAATGGGGACGCGGTAATCCAACTCGCCTTGAATGACGAGCGTAGGGGTCTTGAACTCGTTGACGAAATAGCTGGGAGACCAGCGCTGGTAGACCTCGGGGTTATCCCAGGGCATGCCGCGGAATTCCCACAGCGGAAACCAGAGTTCTTCCGTGGTTCCCGCCATGCTGCGCAGATCGAAAACTCCGGCGTGAGAGACGAAGGCCTTGAAGCGCTGCGTATGGCCCAGCATCCAGTTGATCATGTAGCCGCCGTAGCTGCCCCCCGCTGCGGCAAAGCGATCCGGGTCGGCATACGGCTGGCCGGCAACGTAATCCACCACAGCCATGATGTCGTCATAAACTTTGCCGCCCCAATCAGAATTGATGTCGTCGGTGAACTTCTGACCGTATCCGGTCGAGCCTCGGGGATTCGGCATGACGATGACAAATCCGGCGGCGGCGAAGACCTGCGGATTCCAACGATAGCTCCAACTCTCTGACCATGCGCCTTGCGGACCGCCGTGGATGAGGAAAAGCACGGGGTATTTCTTCTTCGGGTCGAAGCCGGGCGGCTTGAGAAGAAAGCTTTGCACCTTGGCATCCTCCGCCCCGGTAACCCAGAAATCCTCGAACGGCGGCAGGGAGTATTCGGCGAGCAGGGCATCATTCAGGTGGGTGAGCGCAGTAGCCGGGCCGCCGGTGGAAGCCACGGTGTAGATTTCCGTAGGGTGCGACCCGGTCTGCTCGGTGTAGATCATGTTCTTGCCGTCAGCGGAGAACTGCACATCGTCAATGGCGCCCGCGCCGCTGATGAGAATGCGCGAGGCGCCGCCCGTGACGGGGATCATCTGAAGGACAGTACGCCCGCGGTCTTCCGTGACGAAGAAGAGGCGTTTCGAGTCTGCGGACCAGGACATGCTCTCCACGTTCCGGTCGATGTTTTCCGTCAGAACCGTGGTGCGCGCGCTGGCGCGATCGAGGACCACCAGACGCCAGCGGTCGCTTTCATAACCGGCGCGCTGCTGCTGGCGGAATGCGATCCAGCGGCCATCCGGCGAGTACAGCGGAGAATTGTCGGCGGCGGCGTTGACGGTGATCTTGCGGGATTCCCCGCCTTCCATGGGCACGACGTAGAGTTCGGAGTTGGTGCTGACGGCCGGTTCGGGGTCGGGATTCATGACATAGCAGAGTTCCTTGCCGTCCGGCGAGATGGCGTAGTCATCGGGACCGCCGAGAGAGAACGGGGGGACAAGGCGTGGTCCCGGCGTCAGGTCTTTGGGCGAGCCGCCCTCGAGGGGAACAGCCAGCAGGTGAGCGCGGCGGGCAGTCTGGTATTCGGTCCAGTGGCGATAAAGAAGTGACGTATAAATGCGCGCCTTCACCTTCGAAGTCTTCTCTTCCTCCAGATGCTTCTTGTTGCACGCGTCGTCGGGACAATCGGGATAGACCTCGCTGTTGAAGACCACCGCCTTCCCGTCGGGAGAGAACAGGACGCCTGAAGCCTCCGTGCTCACATTGGTGACCTGCCGCGAGTTGGCTCCGTCGGGGTCCATCAGCCAGACCTGAGACGATCCGCCGCGATTGGAGACAAAGGCAATATGCTTGGAATCGGGCGACCAGCGGGGCCGTTCATTTGTGGTCCCTTCGTTGGTAATTCTCCTCGGAGTGCCGCCCGCCACGGGAACCACCCAAATCTGCTTTGGCTTCGTGTTCTTGTCGAGGTCGATCGTCTGAACCGTGAATGCAACTGTGGTTCCATCAGGCGATACCTGCGGCTCACTGATGCGGGAAATGCGCATCATCGCCTGCACATCGAACGGTTTTTTCTGCGCCAGCAGCGCAGGGACGGCCAACATCACGGAAAGTGCCACAAACCGCATATTGACGATTGTAGCTGCCATGACTTTCCGCTGTCTGAACTGCTGGTGGCGCTTCCAGGTCGCGCGGGAACGCCGGCTACTTCGTCACCACGAAGCGGTCCACTTCCTTGCCGTTTTCATCCACCTGGCGGACCGTCAGCTTCGAGTCTTCGGCATCGGCGAGGGTGAACGAGTGCACATTCGACACGAAGCGTGTGGTGAACTCCTGCCAGGACTCCGGCTTGTTCTCCTGCTCCGGATTGTAGAGACGCGCGCCGCCCGCGCCGGTGACAAGATAGAGAACCCCATTGGGTTTGGTGTGGGCGACCCCATCGTAGGTCTTGTCGATGGTCCACTTCCCGTCCACGTCGGAGCGCCATTCCTCCGGTTTCTCAGGAACCAGCCGCAAGGGATGGCTGCGCTGGTAATTGTGCACGTGACCGGCGAAAACGATGTCGACCTTGCCCTGCTCGAAGATCGGGGCGAGCAGCCGCATCCACTGGTCCTTGAAATGGGCCTTCGAGGAGTTGAACCCGGGATGATGGAAGATGACGAAGCGCCACTTGGCGGATTGCGCGGAGGCGAGGTCCTTCTCCAACCACGTGCGCAGAACGGGCGAGGTCCACTCGGCGTACTTGTTGGAATCGAGTACGGTCCAGTGCGAGTTGCCGTAATCGAAGGAGTAGCTGGCCATGCGCGGGAACTGTTTGCCCGCGGAATCGAGGAATGTCTGGAGCGCGGCAGCGGGTCCTTTGGCCGGCGGCGCGCCGGCGTCGGAAACGGAGGACAGCGGACCGTTGAGCGGCATGGACCAATACAGGAAGTACGCAAGCCCATCGGGCGTGGAGCCGAGGTCAGAGCCGCCGATATCGTGATTCCCTGGTGAGGAGACGAACAGCGTGGAACGAATCAGAGGGGCCCCGGCATCCGGCGCCGCTGTTTCCGAGTTGTAGATGGGAAAATATTTTTTCTGATATTCGGAGATGAGGCCTTTGCTGTAAACGATGTCGCCCGTAATGGCCACGAAGTCAGGTTTGGCCTGCCAGGCGTAATAGGCGACCCCCTTTTGCCCGGGCGTATTCTGGCCGCAATCCCCGAACACCACGAAGCGGGTAGGTGATCCGGCCGGCTTGCGGGCGTGGGCGGCGGATTCGAAGACCGGCTTGCCGGCCAGCAGAACCCGGTAGTGGTATTCGAAGCCCGGAGTGAGGCCCCGGAAGTCCGCGGCGTACACACGGTGCGGCGGGATGCCGGCGGCGGCGACGCGGCGCAGCAGGGTGGCTTTCACCGCCTGCCACGCGGTTACTCCCTTGGCGCGATATTGCGCCGACCATACCGCATCCTGGTCAGCGGCGTGCCACAGGATGCGAATCTGCTCTCTTCGCGGGAGTTTCGGGTTGTCTCCTAACTGCACATAAGGTTCAGCGAGAAACGGGCTGTCCGGCGGCGCGGCTGCACACGCGAGGGCCAGCAGAGCGGAACATAAAAGAAACTTGCGCATCCTCTGTCAATGTAGCGTACCCGTCTCAGAGATGACTCCACAGCCGGGCGGATCGCCTGATGCAGGGCGTTTCCCAAGATCTTTCGTTTCTACAGCAGCGGGAACCACGACAGTGAACCCACTACGCGGCCGTCGCCCCGGTCTCCGCGGGCGCGATATTCTGGTTCACTCGAAACAGATTGCCGGGGTCGTACTTCGCCTTGATGCGGCGCAATTTCGCATAATTGCTGCCGTAGGTGGCTTCCACGCGTCCAGAGCCCTCCTCCATCATGAAGTTGACGTAGGCGCCGGGAGCGGAGTAGGGGTGCAGGGCTTCCCAGTAGCTGCGCGCCCAGGCGGAGATTTTCTCCTTGTTGGCGGGGTCCGGATCGATGCCTCCAATCACTCCGGCCCACTTGGTATTGCGGTAGCTGAAAGCGGTGGCATCCTGGGCGACGCGGTGGACCGCGCCGTTGATGGGGTAAAGGTGCATCGTGGATAGCAGGGAGGGCGGATTGGAGCCGTAGCGGATATGCAGGGCGATCGCCTCATCGGAGAGATGGTCGACGAAGTCGGCTTTCCAGTACCATTGGAGGCCGCTCGGGAGGAGGCCGTCGAACAAGGTATTGAGTACGGGAAGAGGCATGGGGCCGACGCCGGTGAGCAGGGGTTTGGGCCAGGCGGCGACGGGAGCGAGGAGTTGATTGGTGCGCTCCATGTTTTCCGTCGAACACCACACCACGCCGCAGACCTTGCGGAGGTGTAAGTCCGGGGGAAAGAGCGGCACGGGGGGAACGGTCATGAAGGCGAAGAAGCCGTTGATCTCTTCCGGGGCGCCGGTGATGAAGTCTTCATAGCAGCGCATGACTTCGGCGGCGTCTTCGAGGTTCCAGAACATGGGGCCGGCACAAACCATGGCGGTGGGCTGCATGCGGAAAGTGAAGTTCGTGACGACCCCGAAATTGCCGCCTCCGCCGCGCAGGGCCCAGAAGAGATCCGGGTTTTCGGTTTCGCTGGCGCGGGCGAAGGAGCCGTCGGCCAGCACGACGTCGGCGGCCAGCAGGTGATCGATCGTCAGCCCGTACTTGCGGGAGAGATGGCCGATGCCGCCGCCCAGGGTTATGCCGCCGACGCCGGTGGTGGAGACGATTCCGGAAGGAACGCAGCAACCGAAGGCGTGGGCGGCGTGATCCACATCGCCCAACAGCGCGCCTCCGGCGGCATCGATTGTGCCTGCGGCGGGATCAGGGCGGACCCAGCGCATGCGGGACAGGTCGATGACGAGACCATCGTCGACGCTGCCGAGGCCCGGGCCGTTATGGCCGCCGCCGCGGATGGCGAGCGGGAGCGCGGAGTCGCGGGCGTAGTTCACCGAAGTCATGACGTCTGCCACATCGACGCAGCGGACAATGAGCGCGGGCCTCTTGTCGATCATGGCGTTGTAGAGTTTGCGGGCCTCATGGTAGCCGGCATCGTCCGGCTGGATCACTTCGCCGCGAATGCCGGCGCGAAACTGTATATGGTCACTTGACATTCCTTGGTTCCCCTCTTGGGGTTGGATAATACCACTATCCACGCTCGTGATCGAGCCTCACATCGATGATTCCTCCGGCCCTTGGGAAGCAAGTGGCCGGTTCGACAATCCGGATGTATGCTGGCAGGAAGCGAGGAATCCGTGAAACACATGCGCATCGTCGTATCTCACTACGGCGGGCCCGATGAGCTTCGGGCGGTGGAAGAAGAGTGCCCGGATCCCAAGGCCGGTGAAGTGCGGGTGAAAGTGCTGGCCGCGGGTGTCGCCTTGCCGGACGTGATGGCGCGAGAGGGGATTCATCCGGAGACGCCCCGGGTGCCCTTCACGCCCGGTTGGGATCTGGTTGGCGTGGTGGATCGCCCCGGCGCCGGCGTCTCCGGCATCGAACCGGGCCAAATCGTCGCTGCGATGCCGATTCACGGCGCTTACGCGGAGTTTGTCTGCCTGGCGCAACGCGAACTGGTTCCTGTGCCATCCGGCTTGGACGCCGCCGAAGCTGTCAGCCTGGTGTTGAACTACATCACCGCGTACCAGATGTTGCACCATTGCGCTGAGGTCAAACCAGGCCGGCGCGTCCTGATTCATGGCGCGGCAGGCGGGGTCGGCACGGCACTGCTACAGCTTGGGCGCCTCGAGGAGTTGGAAATGTATGGAACCTGTTCCTCCTCGGGGGCGGCGGCTGTTGCCGAAATGGGCGGCGTCCCAATCGACTACAAGCGCCAGGATTTTGTGAAGGAAATTCACCGCCTCACGGGTGACGGTGTGGACGCTGTCTTCGATCCCATTGGCGGCGCCCATCTCTGGCACTCCCGCAAGGCGCTCCGCCGCGGCGGAAAGGTGGTGGGCTACGGTCTTATCTCGTCCATCCGCGGGCAGGGATTGTCTTCCGGACGGCCGGGCCGCCGCCAACGTTTTCGCGGGAGCGCTATCTTCGCGTTGTACATCGGCGCAGGGTGGCTTCTTCCGGGCCGGAAACGAATTGTCCCCTATAGCATCCAGACACTCAAACGGCTGAAGCCGGAATTGTTCCGGCAGGATCTGATTGCCCTGCTTGACCTCCTGCAACAGCGGAAGGTCAAGCCCGTAATCGCCCATCGGATTCCACTTGCCGAGGCAAGGCGCGCGCAGGAGTTGCTCGGCCAGGGAGGCGTGATCGGCAAGATCGTGCTGTTGTGCAACGAATCAACGATCGAGTCAGAACAGGCGTGAGACGGCAAGCCGCGCGGCGGGTTCGCACGATTGCGAAACTGAGCTTACTGGCATCTCTCTTCACCGGCTGCGCGAAGAAGGCCGCGGACACAGTTCCTCGAGGCCCCGGCGGCTCCGCGCGGCTTCGTTATCCGGTTCTGCTGGCCGGCGAACACCGGCTGGTGGTGAAAGACGACGATGGGAGCCTCACCACAACTTCTGCTGCCACCGGCCTGAACACCCAGTGCACCGTGCTCGATTCGAATGGCGATAGGAAGGCTCGGAGGGCGTCAGGCGAGAGCCTTTGCATAGAGCGCGAGCAGGCGGCTCCAGGCTTTTTCGGCCTGCGGCTCGTTGTAGACGCGGGAATCCGGAGGGCACCAGCCATGGGCGGCGCCGGCGTACACCTCGATTTCAGCGGGCAGATGCGCCTTGGCGAACGTCTCGCGCAGGACGTTCTTGTCATTGGGCGCCCGCTCGTCATCGTTCGAGGCGATGGCAATGAGGAACTGCGCTTTGGTTTTTGCAGCCTGTAGATGCGGGCTGTTGGGCGTGTCGCGGACAAGGCCGCCGCCATGGAACGAGGCCACGGCTCCCACGCGGTCCGGCGCCGCAGCCGCGGTGCGGAACGCCATCGGTCCGCCCATGCAATAACCTTGCGTGCCCATCTTGCGATTTTTGGCGACCTGTGGCTGGCGGTCCAGCCAGGCGATGAAGGCTTTCGCGTCGGTCATGTGGGTGGTTTCGTTGAGGCTCTGTGCGAGCGGCATCAGTTGCTGGATGGGGGTGGCGGAGCCGGCTTCGGCCGTGGGAGCTTTCTTAGTGCGATAGAACGGATTCACCACAAGCACGGAATAACCCGATTCGGCGAGCCGCTTGCCCATCTGGCGGAATGCCGGCCGGAGGCCGAAGATGTCGGGCCAGACGAGAACGCCCGGAGCGGCTCCGCTGGCGGGGTGGACGAAATAGCAGTCGGCGGCTCCATCAGGCGTGGTCACCTTGACATCGGATTCCGCCACGGCTACCGCGTTGGCGGCCTGCGGCAGAGCCATGGCCACGCCCGCTCCGAGCAGGACGCCGAATTGCTTGCGTGTTACCAGACCGAGAGCTTCATACTTCTTCCGGTCTTCCTCGAAATGATCCTGATCACACATAGTTCCCCTCCTGTTTACCGTCGCGTTTGAGCCCAGTCGATCGAAACGTGACTTATATTCTACCGCCGGCGGGGGAACCCGTACGCAGCTTGACGTGAGGCGCTCCGCCGGCAAACGTTTCCCGGCATTTATAGTCCACCAGCAGTTCATTGCGGCATTCGACAAGAACACGGGCAAGCAAGTCTGACGCACCAGCCGCTCGATTCACGTTCAAGGCTCGGATCGCCAGACCGGCTGGTCAACCTCCTACATTTTGCGAGATCAGACGTCCGCTGCCAGATGTACAATTGGCACTACGATCCGGAACTGGAATCTTGAAAGGAGCAGCCACCATGGCCAGCGTGTCTCAACTCGGCTATATAGGCATCGGCGCCAGCGATGTGAAGGCCTGGCATGATCTCGCCACACACGTTCTCGGGATGCAGGTGATCCCGGGTGATGAGAGATCCACATCTTACCTTCGGATGGACGAATATCACCATCGGGTGGAACTACGGCCGAGCGGAAGCGACGATCTCGATTTCGCCGGCTGGGAGGCGCCGGACCAGGCGACACTGCATCGTGTGGCGCAGCAACTGGAGGACGGCGGTGTGAAAGTGACCGCGGGCACAAGGGACGAGGCTGATGGCCGCCGGGTGATCGACCTGATCCACTGCGTAGATCCAAGCGGCGTGAGAACGGAGATTTTCTGCGGGCGCCCGATCAACTCGAAGCCTTTTCATGCGGGCCGCCCCATTTCGGGATTCAAGACCGGCGAGATGGGCCTGGGGCACATGGTTCTGTGCACTCCGAGCCTCGAGGAGTCACTGCGGTTTTACCGCGATTTGCTCGGGTTTCGGGTCTCGGATTTCACCGAAGTTCGCTTCCCCGGAGGAGGGCTGCGCCTTGCCTTCCTGCACTGCAATCCGCGCCATCACTCCGTGGCTTTCCTGGAGACAAAGGGTGCTCCAAAGCGGATCAATCATTTCATGCTGGAATGCAATTCTCTGCTCGACGTGGGCATCGGGCGCGACCTGTGCATGCAGCGCGGGGTTCCGATCGGGATTGACCTTGGCTGCCACATGAACGACCGCATGGTTTCGTTCTATCTGGCGAATCCTTCCGGTTTCGCAGTGGAATACGGATGGGGAGGACGCATGATCGACGATAGTGTTTGGCAAGCGGAGCATTACGACACGGTGGAGAGCATATGGGGGCACCCGGAACTCAAGGCGATGGTGGCGAATATGGCCGCGCGGGCGGCAGGATCGGGACAATAATCGTGGCACTGGGTGCGAGCGTGCTGCCGGGAACCGGCAAAGGGATAGGAACGGCTAAGATAGCAGAGACACCATGACACAGCCGAACAACAGCCGCATTGCCTGGTTCAATGGAAAGTTCCTACCTGAAAACCAGGTGCTGATCTCCTTCCGCGACCGGGGCTGGAGGTACGGAGACGGAGCCTTCGACATGACGCGCACCTTTCACGGGCGGCCGTTCCGCCTGAAGGAGCACATTGACCGCTTCTATCGCTCGCTGCGCTATTTACGGCTGGATCCCGGCGTGAGTCCGCAGGAGTTGATCGACATCTCGGAGCAGATTGTGGCGCGGAATGAACATCTCCGCGCGGCGGCGGGCGATTGGTGGATCGGGCAACGGGTGAGCCGCGGCGTGGACCCGATCGGGGATGAAGCGCCGGAGCACAAAGGTCCGAACGTGGTTGTGGAATGCACGCCGCTGCCGCTGAAGGCGCGTGCGCGCCAGTACCGCGACGGGTTCAGCGTGTGGACGCCGGCGCAGCGGCGGATCGCGCCGGATATGCTCAGCCCGCGGGCGAAGACGCACAACTACCTGAACATGATTGTGGCGGAGCAGTCAGTGAAAGCGCACGATCCCGACGGATGGGCGCTGCTGCTGGATGTCAACGGCAATCTTGCCGAGGGGATCGGGTGCAACGTGTTTGTGGTCCGCGACGGGAAGCTGCATACGCCGAGTGAGCAGTATGTTCTTCCCGGCATCAGCCGCCAGATGACGCTTGACCTGGCGCACAAGCTCAGCATTGCCGTCATCGAGGGGAACATTGACCTGTTCGACGCGGCCAACGCCGATGAGATGTTTCTCACCTCGACGAGCCTCTGTATCGCCGGCGTGCGGCGCTTCAATGGAGCCGCGGTGGGCGACGGGCGCACGCCCGGCCCGGTTACACAGCGCCTGATTGATGCCTACATTGCCGAGGTGGGATGCGATTTCGTGAAGCAGTATCTTGACCGGCTGAGTTAACGCCGAGTCTTGACGGACAACGCAAACCAGTCTAACTTGCAGCGAAAGGATTGACCCAGCGCACATTTGGAAACCGCCTGAAATCCTGGTCTGTCGAGGCCAGAGTGGCTCCATACTCCATGGCAAGGGCAGCCAGAACTGCGTCCGTCACCAGGGGTCCTACCGCGCGGTGTCCCGTTACCAGACGCCTGAGGATCTCTCCATGTCTAGCGCCCGGCCCGACGGGGACCACGTCCGGTTGACCGAGCCACGCCTCGATAATGGCGAATGCCCGTTCCGGCGCCAGGGGACTGGGCCAGATTCTCGCACTCGTGCCGATACGCAGAAACGCCCACACCGTGATCCATGGCAGCCCGATCGTTTCGCCGCTTGCCAGGAGTTCATCGAGCCACGCCGCCGCCGCGGCTTGCTCCGGCGCATCGGTGTTATACGCATAGAGCAGGATATTCGCATCGGGGAGAGTCACCGCCGCAACTCGCCTTCGGCGTACTCGAGCAGAGCCGCGACGTCATCGAAGTTCAGTCCGTCTTTCCGGCCCATGGGCACAGGTTCAATTCGAAGGGTCCGGCGGGCAGGGCGTTGGGCAGCGGCGAGCAATCCCAGACGCAAAAGGTCATTCAGCGTTTCGCGAAACGAGGCGCCACGGACCTTGGACTCGCGTTGGACACGCTCCATGACGTCCTCGTCGAGAGTCACCGTAGTCCTGATGCTCATGATGTCTCGAGTTTAGCATCCGGGAATCATTCAAACCTCAGCGCCTCGATCGGGTCGAGTTCCGCGGCCTTGCGGGCCGGGTAATACCCGAAGAAAACCCCGATCGCCATGGAAAAGATGGCGGACCCGAAGACCGCCGTAGTCGAGATCAATTGCGGCCATTGGAAGACGCGGGAGAGGACAAACGACGTGCCCACCCCAACGAGAATGCCCAGCAGGCCGCCGGTGAGTCCGAGCACGACGGACTCGATGAGGAACTGATACTGCACGTGGCGCGAGCGTGCGCCGACGGCCATACGGATGCCGATCTCGCGCGTCCGTTCGGTTACGGAAACCAACATGATGTTCATGATGCCGATACCGCCCACGAGCAGCGAGACCGCGGCGATTCCGCCAAGCAGCATGGTCATGACTTTGGAAGCCTGCTCGGCGGTTTCGGCGACGTCGGTGAGGTTGCGGACGGTGAAGTCATCGTCCTGCCCGGGGCGGATATTGTGCCGCTGGCGGAGGATGGCGGTGATCTCTTTTTGCGCCTCGGCGGTGGCGGAGGCGCTGACGGCGGAGAAACTGGCCGAGGGAATGTAAGTGGTGGCCAGCAGCTTCTTCATCACCGTGGTGTACGGCATCACGATGGTATCGTCCTGATCCTGGCCGAACTGGCTCTGGCCCTTTGCCACCAGGACGCCCACCACACGGAACGGCAGGTTGCGGACGCGGATGATCTGGCCCACGGGGTTGAGGCCGGGGAATAGCTGATTGGCGACTGTCTGTCCGATGACCGCAACACGCGCGGCGGTGCGGACATCGGTTTCGCTGAAGAATTCCCCGGAGGCGACGGCACGGGCGCGGATAGAGAGGTAACTGGCGTTGGCGCCTTCGGCGCGGGTGGTCCAGTTCTGATTCCCGAAGACCAGCGGGACCGCTGTGGAGACGGTTGGCGTAGCCGCAGCCACTGCCGGAGCCTCGCGCAAGATTGCCTCGACGTCTTCCGGGGTCAGAGTGGTGCTGGTGCCCAGGCCGCCGCGGAAGCCGCCGCTCTTCTGGCTGCCCGCCATCACCACGAGGAGGTTGGTCCCCATGCCTGCGATCTGCGACTGCACCTGCTGCTGCGCGCCTTGCCCCAGGCTGACCATCGCAATGACGGAGGCGACGCCGATGATGATGCCGAGCATGGTGAGCGCGGAGCGGACTTTGTTTCGCGCCAGCGCGCGGAGGGCGATGCGTAAGAGATCGAGGATCATGACAATGTCACCTCCAACGGTTTTTCATAGAGGCTCGAGGCGAGTTCCACGCGCGCGTCGCGCCGCTGCCGGACGGGCTGGTCGAGGATGATCCGGCCGTCCTTCATCACCACGATGCGCTTGGCGAACTGGGCGATATCGGGTTCGTGCGTCACCAAAACGACCGTGTTTCCCGAACTGCGGTTGAGAAGCTGGAACAGTTCCATGATCTCGACCGAGGTGCGGCTATCCAGGTTGCCCGTGGGCTCGTCAGCGAGAAGGAGCGACGGGTGGTTGACGAGCGCACGGGCAATGGCGACGCGCTGCTGCTGGCCGCCGGATAGCTGGTTCGGATGGCTGCTTTCCTTCTGCGCCAGGCCGACGGCGGCGAGCGCCTGCCGGCTGCGGCGATGCCGTTCGAGGGCCGGAACACCGGCATAGATGAGCGGCAGTTCCACGTTTTCGATGGCGCTGGTGCGGCTGAGCAGGTTGAAGCCCTGGAAGACGAAACCGATCTTGCGGTTGCGCACGTCCGCGCGCTGGTCTTTGCTCAGTTCGGAAACGTCCACCCCATCGAGGTGATAGGTTCCCCGCGTGGGATGGTCGAGGCAGCCGATCAGGTTCATGAGAGTCGATTTGCCGGAGCCGGAGGCGCCCATGATGGCGACAAACTCGCCGCGATCCACGCGGAGAGAAACGCCGCGCAAGGCGTGCACACGAATGGCTCCCGTCTCGTAGATCTTATGGACGTTCGCCAGTTCAATGACGGGCTTGGTTTCACCGGACATCAGCGTCGCCCTCCTCTCATGGGATTCAACGGGTTCGCCGCGCCTTGAGGCGTCTGTCCCAGCGCGATCATCGGAACCGCAATGCGGTCGCCCTGTTGGAGATCGCCGCTGACGACTTCCGTGGAAACTCCGTCGGTCAGGCCAAGGCGGAGGCGTACTGGCTGGAGCGTGCCGGCGGTTTCCTTCCACACCACGGGTGCGCGGGAAGTGCGTGGCGTCTCCACGGCCGGGGCGGCTGCTTCCTGCGGACGGAAGCGAAGCGCGGTGTTCGGAATCAGCAGCACGTTCTGCCGGCTGTCCACCGTCGCCGTGATATTGGCCGTCATGCCCGGCTTCAACTTGAGGTCGGGGTTCTCCACGTCGATGACGGCTGTATAGGTGGTGACGTTCTGCACCACTTGTGGGGCCAGGCGGACGGAGGAAATCTTTCCGTTGAAGGTATCCCGCGGGAAGGCGTCCACCGTGAATGTGGCTTTGTCGCCGGACCGAAGCTGGCCGACATCGGCCTCGTCCACATCGGCAAGCACCTGCATGTGCGTCAGATCGTTGGCGATGAGGAAGAGCGTGGGCGATTGCAGGCTGGCCGCCACGGTCTGGCCGACGTCTACGTTGCGCGATACCACGACACCGTCAATAGGGGCGCGAATCACACTACGGTCGAGATTGACCTTCGCCGCCACGGCAGCCGCATCCGCCTGCTTGACGTCAGCCTGGGCCTGTTCGAGTTGCGCGCGGGCGGAAAGAGCCTGCGCCTTGGCCTGATTAGCCTGAGCCACGGCCTGCGCCTTTTGAGCCACGGCCTGGGTAAGTGCAGCCTTTGCGGAGTCCAACTGCTGCCGCGGCACGGCCTGCGCTTCCATCAGGAGGTTCGTGCGATTGAAGGTCACCTGAGCGTCGTTGACGACGGATTCGGCGCGCTCGACGTTAGCCTCGGCGGCCTGCACGGCGGCATCAGCATTCGTAATTCCGCTGCGAGCGGTCTCCACGCGCGCCTGCGCGCTGTGAAGATTGGCGACGGCCTGGTTGTACTGCGCCTGGAATTGAGATGGATCGAGGCGCGCGATGACCTCGCCGGCCCGGACACGGTCATTGAAATCGGCGTGCAGTTCCGACACCGTACCGGAGACCTGGGTGCCTACCTGAACGGTGACGACTGCCTGTACCTTCCCGGTGGCGGTGATGGTCTTGAAGATATTGCCGCGGTTGACTGTTACCAGGGAATACGTGGGCGCCGGCTGACGTGTGAGACTCCGCCAGATGAGGAATCCGGCTGTGCCGATCGCAGCCAGGATCGCCGCCGCAATCCAGTAGCGAACCGGGCCGCGCCGCCGCGCGGGTGGCTCCTCCAAGGGAGGAGGCAACTCCAGGAAGGGCGGCTCTTGCGGCGCGGCCAAACCTTCCTTCTTGGGCTCCTCCAAAAGGGATTTTTCTGCAAGATGATTCATGAGAGTCGCTCCTTTGCCTTCACTCATAGACTCCCACTGGAATGTAAAGCAACTATTTGGCCAAGAGGGGAGAAACGTAAAGATTTGGTAAAGACGGCCGTCGTTCAGATGCGGATGCCGGCGGACCACAGCGCATAACCCACTGCCTGGCGGAAACATAGCCAGCGAAGTGTCCATTCGTTGTGGATCTGGGATGGCCGCGGGGAGCCGTAGACCGAGATGCCTTGATGCTCGAGGATCTTCTTGGCGCGGTAGATATGGTAGCCGTCGCTCACGACGATGCAGGATGTGAGGTCCATGCGGCGCATGATCTCGGCGGCGGAGGTGGCGCTTTCGGCGGTGGTTTCGCCTTCCGGCTCTATGATGATCGCTTCCACCGGGACCCCGTGCTTGCTGAGGTAGCTCCGGCCGACTTCGCTCTCCGTGAAGATGGGATCTCCGCCGGCTCCACCGGTGGTGAGGATACGCGGAGCGAGGCCCCGGCGGTAGACGTCGAGGGCGTGATCGAGGCGGGCCTTCAGGACGGGAGATGGTCTGCCGCGGTATTCGGCCGCGCCCAGGACGACGATGACGTCGGCCGGACGGGCTTCGTCCACCACCGCCTGACGCTCGATGGCGAGCGTCAGCCGCCCCAGATAGATTGCCGCCAAGAGGCCGAACACGGCCGGAATCAGGACCCAGCGCTTCATCGCTTCCTTATCAGAATACGGCACATAGGGAGCTTAACGATTCTTTACGAATCTGTTCGGCCCGTGAGGTAACGGTGATCGTCTGAGGATCGACTAGACAAGTGACGCCAATGACGCTAAGAAAAGCGATGAATGCGATGTTCCTGTTCATGATGTGCGGCGCTGCCGCCGCGCAACCACAGGGGCGTGTGCTGGGGTTGGTGACTGCCGTCTCGGCCGGCGGGGACATTACGGTACAGGCGGACGCGGGCGGAACCTACGCCGCGAAGGCGCTGGAAGGAGCCAAGATATACCGCGTCGAGCCGGGGGAAAAAGATCTCTCCAAGGCGACAAAGGGGACGCTTACCGATATCGCCGCCGGTGACCGCATTCTGATCCGCGGCGAGGTGAACGCGGCTGAGAAGATCGTGCTCGCCAGTTCGCTGATTGTGATGAAGAAGGAAGCCATAACCAGCCTCCAGGCGAAAGAAGAAGCGGATTGGAAGCAGCACAGCGTGGCAGGGGTGATCAAGAGCGTGGATGCGGAGGGGAAGCAGTTCCGCATGAGCGCTCGCTCGGCCGGTGTGGTGAAGGAATGGACGGTAGCGGTGACGGACAAGACCGGCATCAAGCGGTACGCCGATGAGTCCATTCGCTACCAGGACGCGCAGCCGAGCGGCTTGAAGGCGATGGTGGCGGGCGACCAGGTGCGCGTAATGGGGAACCGCCAGGATGCGGAATTGAAGGTGACGGCCGAACAGATTGTCTTTGGCAGCTTCCAGACTCTCGGCGGGGAAATTGTTTCGCTGAAGCCGGAGACCGGCGACGTAGTGCTGCTCGATGTGCAGACGAAAAAGAAAGTGGCGTTGAAGATTTCGCCGGAAGCCCGATTGCGCAGGATGCCGGCGTTTGGCGGCCGGCCCGGCGGGATGCGTCCGGGCGGCGGGCCTCCCGGCGGCATGCGGCCAGGAGGTGGCGGCGGTTTCGGTATGCGCGCGGGCGGCGGAAACGGGCCGGATTTCCAACAGATGATGGAGCGCCTGCCGAAAGCCACGCTCGGGGATCTGAAGGCCGGGGACGCGGTGGTGACTTCGGTGGCGCGGCCCAAGGACGGGCATCCGGCCAACGTGATTTCGATGATCGCGGGAATGGATTTTCTGCTGCGGGCGCCTGCTTCGGAAGTCAACCAGGTGATCGGCAACTGGAACATGGAAGTTGGAACTCCGTAAAGGGTTTGACACACATATGAATTGCTGGATTTCCCTAGTGGCGGGATTATTGTCAGTTGCCGGGCTGCATGCCCAGCAAATGGGACAGATCAAGGGTACGGTAGTGGACCCTTCGGCGGCATCCGTGCCGGGAGCAACGGTGAACGCGAAGGGACCGGGCACGAACCGCACGGTGACCACCAATGAAATGGGCGTCTACGAGCTCGACAATCTTCCTCCGGGCAAGTACAGCATCCGCATCAGCGCACCCGGATTTACGCCGTTTGAAATCCGCAATGCGCGGGTGAACATGGGAAGCCCGGTGGAGTTCAAGGTGCAACTGTCGATCGCCTCGCAGACGGAATCGGTGACAGTAGCGGATCAGGAGGCGGTTTCGGTGGATCCGCAGAGCACGGCGGGAGCGGTGGTGCTGAAGGGGGAGGACCTCAATGTGCTTTCCGACGATCCGGACGACCTTGCGTCGGATCTGCAAGCGCTCGCCGGACCGGCGGCGGGGCCGAACGGCGGGGAGATTTTCGTGGACGGGTTCAGCGGCGGGCAACTGCCTCCGAAATCGGCGATACGCGAAGTGCGCATCAACCAGAATCCGTTTTCCGCCGAATACGACAAGATGGGGTTCGGGCGTATCGAGATTCTGACGAAACCGGGCACGGACAAACTGCGGGGGCAGGCATTTCTCAGTTTCGGCGATCAGTATCTCAACTCGAGGAATCCCTTTTCTCCCACGCGCGCCCCTTACAAAGCTCTCAATTACGGAGTCGAGTTGGGGGGCCCGATCAGCAAGAAGGCTTCGTATTTTCTCGATGTCGAGCGCCGCGGGATCGATGAGAACGCCGTGGTCAACGCAACCATCCTCGATCCGAACCTCCAGCAGAATCTGCTCCAGCAGGCGATCGTGACGCCGATCCGGCGGCTGTCGGTTTCGCCGCGCATCGACTACCAATTGAGCACCAACAATACGCTTGTGGCGCGGTACCACTTCAGCCGGATGGAGGAGGACAACCAGGGGATCGGCCAGTTCACGCTGCCTTCGCGCGCGTTGAACATGGATAACAATAACCACACTTTCCAACTGACGGAAACCGCGGTGCTGAACGCGAAGATGATCAACGAGACGCGGTTTCAGTACATGCATATGGACACGCGCCAGATGGGCGACAACACGACGCCGGCAATCAACGTGCTCGAGTCGTTCAACTCGGGAGGCGCCCTGATCGGCAATTCCGGCTCAACGCAGAATCACTTCGAGATCACCAACATGACCTCCATTACCCAGGGAACGCACTTCCTGAAATTCGGAGGACGCGCGCGGGTGGTTTCGGTGAATGACTCCTCGGACAGCAATTTCAACGGCACCTTTACGTTCGCCGGCGGGCTGGCGCCTGCGCTCGATGCCAATAACCAGGTGGTTCTCGGCTCCGACGGACAGCCCGTGTTGGAGCAGATCACGTCCATTGACCGCTACCAGCGCACGCTGCTGTTCCAATCGATGAACTTGCCGTTTGCGCAGATCCGGCAGTTGGGCGGCGGCCCCAGCCAGTTTACGTTGACCAGCGGGCTGGCTAAGTCGGGGGTGAATCAGACCGATGTCGGCGTTTTCGCCGAGGATTCCTGGCGCCTGCGGCCGCGGTTTACGTTGAACTACGGATTGCGCTACGAGACGCAGACGAATATTCATAACTACAACAACATTGCTCCGCGGTTGAGCGTCGCTTGGGGGCTCGATGGCGGCAAGAACGGCAAGACGACGAAGACGGTGCTGCGCACGGGGTTCGGCATGTTTTATGACCGCATTGACGACAGCCTCACTCTCCAGGCGCTGCGCTTCAACGGCACGACGCAGCAGCAGTATTTCGTGCCGAATCCCAGCTTCTACCCGAATATCCCCGCGCTCGGCTCCATTGCGAACTTCAGGCTGGATAACACGGTGCGGCGTTTGGCGCCGGATATCCGCGCGCCCTATATCGCGCAGGGCGTGATCGGAGTGGACCGGCAGTTGCCATGGAGGACATCTCTATCGGCGAACTTCATCTACTCGCGGGGCGAACACATGCTGCGCACGGCGAACATCAACACTCCTCTTCCGGATGGCACACGGCCTTTGGGGAACATCGGCAACCTCTACCAGTTCGAATCGAACGGAATTCTGCGGCAGAAGCAGTTCATGGTGAATCTGCGGTCCCAGTTCAACCGCCATGTGATGCTGTTTGGATTCTACGTGTATGGGCACGCCAATAGCGATACGGACGGCGTGGGGACATTTCCCGCGAATCCCTACAATTTCGCGACAGAGTATGGCCGCGCCTCCTATGATGTGCGCCACCGTTTTGTGATGGGCGGAAACATTCGCGGAAAGTGGGGCATGAGTTTGAACCCGTTCATCATCGCCAGCAGCGGCCCGCCGTTCAACATAACCACAGGCCGTGACAACAATGGCGATACGACCTTCAATGACCGTCCGTCGCTGGCGGCGCCCGGCGCTACCGGGGCGGACATCATCGCCACTCAATTTGGAGCTTTCAACATCGCTCCCGGCCCGGGCGCGGTGCTGATCCCGCGCAACTACGGCGACGGTCCGGGGAACTTCAGCGTCAACCTGCGGCTGAGCAAGACGTGGGGATTCGGAGATCGAGGCGAACAGGCAGCGCAGGCAGCGCCGTCTGGACCGGATCGTCCTCCCGTGATGGTGGGTGGACCGGGAGGCCCCGGCGGGCACGGCGGATACCATGGCGGGGGCGGATACCGCGGCGGTGGAAGATCGGGCGGGGTGTTCGGCGCGGCGAACTCGGAAAAGCGCTTCAACCTGACGCTTTCGGCCTCGGCGCGGAACCTCTTCAACCACGTGAATCTGGGACTGCCTGTGGGAAACCTGAGTTCTCCGCTGTTCGGCGAGTCGACGTCGATCGCAGGCGGATTTGGGCCCGGCGGCGCAATGGCCGGAGCGGGGAACCGGCGATTGGAATTGCAACTGCGGCTTTCGTTCTGATTCGGATAATCATCGATTATTCATACGCGAGGCGTATACTGGAGTGATCACCTTCAGGAGGAGCGCCATGCAGAAAGTTCCGCTCGCATTGCTGTTCTTGTTTTCTCTTGTCCCATGCGTCTTCGCTCAATCGGAAGTCGGAGGAGCAACACTGAATGGCGCGGTCACTGATCCATCGGGCGCCGCCGTGGCGGGCGCCAAAGTAACCATCAGGAGTCCCGCTATCGGTTTTACGCGCGCCATGGAATCGACCACAGCCGGCCTGTTTAGCTTCAGCAGGCTGCCGGTGGGAAGCTTCGATCTCTCCGTGGAGATGCAGGGCTTCAAGACCGCGGTGCGCCAGGGCATCGTTCTCAATGTGGGAGCAGTGGCCACGCTCGACATCAGCCTGGAACTGGGGACGGCGACAGAAACCGTCTCCGTCACTTCTGAACTCCCGGTTGTCGAGGTGACGCGCACCGCCTCGACCGCAACGGTCAACACTCGCGCCATTGCTGATCTTCCGGTGAACGGCCGCAACTTCCTCGACTTCACGACGCTGACTCCCGGTGTGGTGCGCGATCCCACGCGCGGCGGCGATCTTGCCTTCGGCGGTCAGCGCGGCCCGAACAATTCGCTGCTGGTGGATGGAGCCGATTCCAATAACCTGTTCTACGGACAGGCTACCGGCCGGACGGGATTCCGGCCGTACGCCTTCAGCCAGGAAGCGGTGCAGGAGTTTCAGGTGAACACAAACTCCTTTCCTCCGGAAATCGGGCGCGCCAGCGGCGGGGCCATCAACGTGATCACCAAGTCGGGCACGAACGAATATCACGGTTCGGTGTTCGAGTATTACCGCGACAAAGGGATGAACGCCAATACGTTCGTCAATAATCGCGTAGGCGCGCGCAAGAACCCATACCACTTCAACCAGTTCGGAGGCACGCTCGGCGGGCGCATCATCAGGGACAAGCTCTTCTTCTTTTTCAGTTATGACGGGCAGCGCAACGCGCAGACGCAGATTGTGACCCCGGTGATTCCCCCTCCGGCATCCGCTCTCAATGTCTTCGGAAAGTACCTCACGCCTTATCAGATCGGGCTGAACAACAATGTGGGCCTGGTGAAAGTGGACTGGAACGCGACGGACCGCGACCGGCTGAGTGTGCGCTACAACATGAGCCGCTATACGGGCGTGAACCAGGAATCCTTCGGCACAAACGTCGCCGAGGAACACTCGGGCAACAACGAAGTGAATACGGACAACGTCGCCGCGGTTTACACCCGCCTGTTGGGCGCCGACAAAGTGCTGGAAGTACGCTTCAACTCGGTTCAGGACAAGCAGCCGGGTTACGCCAATACCACCGGTCCGGAGGTGAGCATCATCAATGGAATTGTTTTTGGCGCGAACAACTTCAGCCCTCGTTATACGAACAGCTATGCTTACCAGCCCACGGCGAGCCTCAGTTATGTGCGTGGCCGCCACGCATACAAGATGGGGTTCGATTTCAACTTCGTTCGCGTGGAGAACTACTTCCCTGGATTCTTCGCCGGAGGCTACACCTACTCGAGTTACGACGCCTTCCTCAACGGCCAGCCCAGCAGTTTCCGGCAGTCATTTCCCGGGACGGGGACGGGTTTCCCCATCAGCCACCCGGATGTGAACGAATGGGCTTTCTATGTGCAGGATGCCTGGCGCGTCACAGACAGGCTTACCTTGAACTACGGCATTCGCTACGACTATTTCGGTTACCGGCAACCCACAACGCTCAATAACAACGCCGCTCTGGTGGCGGCGAATCTGTTGACGAACCGCATTGCCACGGACGCCGCCAATATCGGCCCCAGGTTCGGGTTCGCCTACAAGGTGACGACGAGTGACGCCGTGGTCGTGCGAGGGGGATACGGAATTTATTACGCCCGCACCCCGGGGCTGTTGTTGAGCACGGCGATCTTGAACAACGGCATCGAATCGCAGCAGTATGAAATTCGCGCCAATCTTCCCACCTACCCGAACATACTCTCCGCCCCGCCCGGACCCGGGAATCCGCCGGACATCTATGTTACCGATGGGAATTACAAGACTCCGCGGACGCAGCAGTTCAGCCTGCAAACCGAATTCGCCCTGGGCTCGAAGAGCAGCGTCACCATCGGCTATCTGGGAGTGAACGGCACTCATCTGACACGGACTCGAGACATCAACCTTTACCCCTCGATCGCTGCCAACGGCTATATTTGTCCAACCTCGGCGGCCTGCACGGCCCAGACAGGTTCGCCGGTAACCTACTACCGGCATTCTGGAGCTTCCGGCCCGGCGCGGCCCAATCCGGCTTTCGGCCGCATCTCCCTGTTCGACAGCGGCGGCAACTCTCTCTATCACGGCGGATTCGTATCCTTCAACCGGCGCTTTGCAAATAACTTCCAGGTGATGAGTTCCTATACGCTGTCGAAGGTGATCGACACGACGCCGGACGGGACATCGGTGGTGCCGGGCAACGGCGGAGACGACGCGAAAGTTGCGCAGGACACGCTGCTGCCGAACCTGGATCGCGGCCCGGGCGTAGCGGATATCCGGCACCGGTTTATTCTTTCCGGAGTATTTGACATGGATTACGCCAAATCGCTCGGAAACCCTCTCCTGCGCGCAATCTTGAGCAACTGGCAGCTTGGCATGATCACCCAGGCCCAGTCCGGGCGCCGCTTCCAGGACATCGCGAGCGGCGACCCCGGCAACGACGGGAATAACTTCAATGACCGCAGCCCGGCCGTGGGCCGCAACACGCTCGAGGGCCCCTGGTTCGTCGCCGTGGACGCGCGCTTGAGCAAGGATATTCCCGTCCTGAAGGAACGTCTGCGCGTGCGCCTGCTGGGCGAGGCGTTCAACCTCACCAACCGTGCCAATTTCAACGGCATTCAGACAACCCGCTACACCTTTAGCGGCGGATTCTTCCGGCCCACCACCAACTTCCTGTTCCGGCAGACGAATTTCGATCCGCGGATCATGCAGTTGGCAGTGAAGATCATTTTCTGAGCGCGCTTGGAATAAATGAGGCCCGCGTCCGCGCCATTCTGGCTTCCACCTCCTGACTCCCTCGTCTCCCATATCCCGCAAGCCGAAGCCTTGGCCCGTCAGGCCTTTCCCCGCAGGCGCGCGGTGAGTCCTCTGATCTGCACGGGTTTGCCCTTGTCGGGAATGAGCCGCACCGTGTACCGGCCTTGGTGGAAGACTCCTGGGGCGAATCGCCTTCCCGCGATGCGCACCGTGTAGACGATTTCGCGGTTTGATTCGTCCACTACCTGCGCCACCATGTCATCCGTGGGGGCGGTAACTGGTTCCAGTTCATAACGCGCCTGGTGGATGCCGTTGTCGAATTGATGGATGACAATCGGCCAGCCGGGATAGGGCTGCGTGCCGGGCTTTGTGGCATCCACATGCCGGGGCCAGTTGGCCAGAGTGATGCGGCGCGTGGCCCGCTCCACTTCCACGATGCCGTAGCCTACGGAGCGGTCAAACAACTCGCCGGGTTTCCATCCGTACTGTTGCGGGTTCGCTACCGCGTGAACTGTGATCCTGTTGCCGAACCCGTCCAGGTACTCGCCGCAGTAGCGTGGGGCGCCTTCCGGGCGGTTCGCGCCGGGCGTTGGAGGGAACCAGCGGCGCGGAAAAATGTTGCTGATGGCCGGAGTGCAAAGCATGTACGGCCCATCGTTGAATTCGTCAATGCCGTACCTCACGGTGGAAGCGAGGTGCTGATCGCCTCCTATGTGGAAGGCAAGCGCCTTGCGCATGGCGCGCACCCCGCGCGTGCGCGGAGTTTGCGGCCAGCCGTTCGAATCGTGGTCGCACACCAATACCTCGCCTTCGGCATACTCGCCGGGTTTGAGGATCGGCAGTTTTCCCGTCACGGCGTCCGTGTTAGCCGGCGGAGGCAGCGTGCACAGGTTCGCCCACAAGGTCTGCGAAACGAGAATTTTCAAGAACGCGCCGCGCCAATCCTGGGCCCAGTGATCGAGAAATCTCATTTGCCGCTCGCCGAGCAGTTCCGCTCCGGGAACATCACCGTCTTTGGCGCCGTTGTATTTCGGATTCTGGGCCCAACCGTTGCGGATATCCGCCCAGGGGATGGCGTTGCGCGGAGACGATTTCCACTTCCGGTCCTCGATGATGGCGAAGCTGACGCCGCCGTAGAGAAGGGAGGTGTAGTAAACGCTGATGTTCTGGAGAACGGGCGTAGGGTCGAAGGGATCGGGCAGGTGGCTGGTTTGCGTCCGCTGCACCACGTTCACCCATTCCGCCGGCATCTTGTAGCCGCCGGAGTCCTGCCAGGCGTCGGTGCGGTCCACCATGGACTCCAGGTCCTTGGGATCGACCACCGCCTTCTTGCCGCCCGATCCCCAGACGTTGCCATGATACACGTCGTGGTCGTCCGGCATGCACACGGTTGGGATTTCGCGCATCAGATCGCCGAAACTCCAGCCGAAGAGGAACCACTTGCGAAGGTAATCGTGCGTAGCCTGTTCGAGGGGGGCGAGTTGATTGCCGAAGCCTCCGACCCCCTCGTAAATCTGGTCTCCCGTGAAGAGCAGGATATCTGGCTGAAAGTGTCGCAGGTTGCTCACGATATCCTGGTGCGGGAAGCCGGCGTCATTGCAGCAGGTGAGCGCGCCGACGGTGAGCTTTTCTTTCGCCGGATCCTTGCGGATCACGCCGTCGAAAGTGTGTTCCACCTCCTCACCGGCCTCGTTCCGGCAGGTGAAGGAGATGCGGTAGGGCGTGTCGCGAGTGTCGTCCCAACCGGCGGCCCGGAACGTGGCAGTGCAGGCCGCGGGATGCAGCGGGGATCGCGCAATGGTACGCCACACGGCGCCGGTTTTTGTCTGGAGCAGCGCTTCGTGCCTGCCGGGTTCGAGCGGAGGGAATTGCACTGTGAGCTTGAGCACTCTCCGGCTGAGCGTGTGCATCGCAAACAGGATGGGGCCGAAGGAGCGGTCACTGTGCTGCGTTACTTTGCTTCCCTTCAAACTCCAGTCCTGAAACCAGAACCGCATGTTGCCGCCGCGCTGGGTTCCGGTTGCCTGCGCGCTGCACACCAGCGCGACTCCGCCTTCAATCCAGGTGTTCGGCGCGCCGGAACGTTTCACTTCAGCCAGTTTCCTTCCCTCTTTGTCCAGCACTTGAAGGGAAAGGTCATACCTGGCGGGGCTTGCCGGGGTGGCGGAAAGCCTCAGTTCGAGTTCCTGCCGCGTGAGCGGCGCCTTGGGCGCGCCTGGCTCTATGTCATGGATGAACACGGAACCATCGGCGGCAATCCCCGAGTCAATGCCGCGGCCGTGAACCGCTGTGTCGCGGTAGTCGTGAAAACGGCCGCGCACGCCGGTCCGAAAACCCACGAAGCCCTTGGCCAGCGGCTGGCTGTCTTCCTCCATCCGGCCGAACTGAACGGTCATCGTGAAATCGCCGGTTAGTTTGCTCACTTCGCGGGTCAGCAGAGAAACATTCCGGCCGCCGCCGGAGACCCAGCACTCCATTCTTCCATTTCGGACACGCCAGTCCTGAAAAGGATTGGCCCAATAATCCGCGCCGAGCCAGGGGCGGGTGAGGGTGGCGGGATAGTGCGCCTGGAAGTCGGCGGCATGGATGGCCGCGGCGGCGGTAGCGGTGACAAAACCGCGGCGCGAGAGGCGTGTGGTGGCCATGATGTTCAGCATATCGGAGGTGGGATGGGGGAGGGGTCCCGGCGCGTCCTCGAACGGAGACCCGCCGGCTACTTTTCCGTATCGAATTCAAATTGAGAAAAAAAAGACTTTATCATCAAATAAGAAAAATTTGTTGACTCTCCGGCAGAACCGTGATAAAAATGCTGAAGACTGGGGGCTCAATAACTTATGGCATTTCCAACTGCGGTGAACAGTCAAATCACCGATGCGGTGACGCAATCGAACGTAAAAGTTCTGGGGGACGCGCCGGCGGTGGCCGTGGGAAACCTTTACATGGCCATGGCGCAGGCGATGTCCACCGCCGCCCAGAACGCGGTTACAGCGCAACAGCAGAGCAACATCCTGGCTCAAGCCGTCACCACCCGCTGCGTCGAAACCTTGGTGGGCAGCGCGGGAGACAGCAAATAGCGGGCGGCTATGCCGGAAGATACTCCCCAACCGGAACCAGCGGAAGCGCCAGCGGGGGAATCCGCAAAAGCGCCTGACAGCGCGCATCTGGCGTCTTATGAAGCGGCAAAAAATGCGGCCGAAGCGGCGGAGGCGGCGGTTGCCGCGGCTGTTCAGGCCATGAGTCAACAACAGCAGCCCGGAAAGGACAAGTGAACCAGTGGCATTTCCCACCTCAGTCAATGATCAGATCACCGATGCGGTGACACAGTCGAACGTCAAGGTGCTGAGCGATGCGCCGGCCCAGGCGATGGGAAGCCTGTACCAGGCTTGCGCACAGGCTTTGGCAACCGCGGCGCAAAACGCCGTCAGCGCCCAGCAGCAGGCCAACACGCTCGAGCAGGCAGTGACCACGGCTTGCGTGCAGGCGTTGACCCGCTCCGGAGCGGGAAGCGCGAAATGAGCGGGCCGACAGCCCTCAACGACCAGATACAGGATGCCTTGGAACAGGTGAACGCCACGCTTGGCGGAAGCGGACGCAGCCTCCTCGAGGCGGCCGCTTACCAGGCGATGGCGCAAGCGCTTGCCCTCGGTTTACAGAACGCTGTCGCCCAGCAGCAGCATGCCTACATGCTGCGCAATGCGCTCACCACCGCGGCTGCCCAAGCCATCCTCGAGGGGAAACGCGAGGAGGCCTCGGAGGTCTTGAAACTGGCCGAGTCAAAGCTGGTCAACCCGAGTTTGTCCGATGCCCTCGCGGAGGTACACGCGGCGCTGCGCGCCTTGCGCGAGGAACTGAAAAGATCCGGGGAGCCCGTCAGTTCGGACTCTTCAGCCACTTCAGCGGAAACCGGGTGAAGGTGATCACCTCGTAGGGCGACTTCCCGCCGCGTTCGTAGAGCAGGCCGATTTCGCCGTCCTTCAATTCGGTGAGGTTCGAATACGCGCTTGGCCCTGAGTAGATCGCCTTGGACGCGCTCCAGGTTTTCCCTTGATCGGTGGAAACACGCACCGTCATGTTTTCGCGCTTCGTGCTCGCCGGATTGGAGAACAAAAGCTCGGTGTTCTTCCCCTTTCCCGCCCGCAGCAGGCTCGCCTGGCAGACCGGTTCGATCAGCGCCTCGTCAGGAACCGGTTCGGAAAATGTGATGCCGGCATCGCGGCTGATCGAGACGTAGCGGCGGTTGCGCCCATGATAGCTGCGCATGTTGAGCAGCAATGACCCATCCGGCAGTTCCGCAATGGTGGATTCGTTGCACATCGGCCCGGCGCTTCCTCCGAGTTTCCAGGTCTTGCCATGGTCGTCGCTGTAGACCACGTGGCTGTAGCGCTCGGTCTCGTCGCCGCGGTTGTGGTCGCAGGCGATGACCATGCGCCCGGAGCGCAATTGAATGCCGTTTCCCGGCCCTGTGGCATACCACGTCCACTCGGGCTTCTTCACTTCGCGGGTAATCTCATCGGGCTTTGCCCAGGTGAGGCCGTCATCCGTGCTGTGGGTCGCCCACACCGTGCGCGTGCCGCGCTTGTTGCCGCTGAGGATATCCTTCTCCGTGACAACACCGGGATTGCGGGTCAGCAAAAGCCAGATGTAGCCGGTGGACCGGTCCATCACAGGCGCCGGATTCCCGACGGTGTCCGTGCCGAAGTCCGCGATCGTGATGGCGGAAGACCACGTCCTGCCGCCGTCCGTGCTGCGCTTCAGCAGCACGTCGATGTTGCCGGAATCGGACCGGCTGTCGCGCCGCCCTTCGCAAAACGCGAGCAGGGTCCCTTTGGCGGAAACAAGCAGTGCCGGAATGCGATAGGCGAAATATCCGTCCACTCCGCCGCGAAACACGTCGATCTGCGCCGGCGGTGCGGCGAAAGCGGCGAAAGCAGCGAGTGAGAGCGTCACTGGAGCCAGGATCATACGAGTGATCCAAGTATATAGCGCTCACTTTATGATGCGAAACAGATTGCTGTAGTTGTCCGTCCAGAGCCGCACGCCGGGTTTGGTTCCCGGCGGAGCGAAATTGCGCAAGGCGGGTTTGTCGAACACTGCTTTGCTCGAGGCCAGCAGCACCATGTCTGTGCCGAAGTAGCCGAGGTCATCGTCGCCGGGGTCGCTCACAAAGATGCCGGCTTTGTGGAGAGCTTCGCCTGCGCGCGCAATCACAGGCTCCAGATTCAGGTAGCGGTTCGAGATGTGGATCACCAGAATGCCATCCGGCTTCAAATGACGGAAGTACAGTTGGAAGGCCTCGAGTGTCAGCAGGTGCACGGGAACGGAGTCGCTCGAGAACGCATCCATGTGGAGGACATCGAAGTTCTGGGGCGGCTCGCTTTCGAGCGAAAGCCGCGCGTCACCCAGCACGATATCGAGTTTGGCGGGACAATCCTGAATGAAGGTGAACTCCTTCTTCGCCACGTCAATCACCAGTGGGTTGATCTCGTAAATGCGGTAGTAGTCGCCAGGACGCGCGTAGGTGAGCATCACGCCCGCGCCGAGACCGGTAATGCCGATGCGCTGCGGACGGTCGCGGTGCGTCGAAACGATCGCGCGCGCGACGCCGGTGTTCGGGCCGAAGTAACTGGTCGATTCCCGATGGCGCAGCGGGTTCAGATACTGTTCACCATGATTGATGAGCCCGTGGGTCAGCTTGCGCGTCCAATCCACTTCATCCGGACTGCCGTAGTCCGCCGTGCGCAAGCCGCCATAAAAATTGCGCGCCACCACGCGGTAGGAACGGACCGTCAACCGCGCCTGCTGCGCCAGTACCAGGGCCAGGGCCAAGGTTGCGGCGCCGCCGGCGATCCAGCCCCAGCGATACGGCAAACGGTGAAGCGGGCTCGACGGGTCGCCATAGTGGACCACAAGGACCAGAACGGCGCATGCCACGAGGGCGATCGGGAGTTCGTAGTATTGCGAGAAGAAATAGGGGCCGATAACTCCCGTGAACACGCCGCCCAGCGCGCCTCCGGCCGAGATCATGAGATAGAACGCCGTGAGGTAGCGCGGATGCGGTTTGAGCGTCGCCACCTCCCCGTGGCAGGTCATACAGCAGATGAATAATGAAGCCGCGAACAGCCCGGCTTTGGGCAGCGCATGCATCTGCGATTCCGAGGTCAACGCATACGCCATGGCGGCAAGCGCCGCCGCGGTGAGCGGCAGATAGAGCCTGCGGTTGTACCAGCCCTTGCTGTCGAAGGTAAGAATGAAGCTCAGCAGATACAGGCTGAGGGGGAGAACCCAGAGGAAGGGGATGGGAGCGACATCCTGCGTGAGATGAGTGGTGACGCCCAGCAGCAGTGTCGAGGCGCACGCCGCCAAGCCGGTCCAGAGCAGCCATAACTTCACGCCGGGCGCCTCGGCGGGAGGTTCGGCGTACTCCGCCTGGGATATCGCTTCCGTCAGATTCCGGCTGCGCCACACACAAGCCAGGCACAGCGCCGCGAAGAGGCAATAGGCGGCGCTCCAGAGATAGGCTTGACTGCGTGTGGCAAGGTAAGGCTCCACCAGCACCGGATAGCCGAGAAGCGCCAGCATCGACCCCACGTTCGACAAGGCGAACAGGCGATAGGGGGAGGCCCCCGGGAAGGCTAGCGCATACCAGGATTGAATGAGCGGACCCGTGGTCGAGAGCAGAAAATAGGGCAGGCCCACGACGGCAACCAGCAGCGCCAGAATGCCGAGTGTCGGATTATCGCCGCCATGCGGCTTCCACGCATCGCCGGGAACGACAGGCAACACGAGCAGGCTGGCGGCGATGAGCGCCAAATGGATGGCTGCTTGCCCACGCGTGGCGAGACGGGAACTGATCGAGTGCGCATAGAGATACCCGCACAGCAGCGCGGTCTGGAAAAAGAGCATGCATGTGGTCCACACCGCGGCCGACCCGCCGAACCAGGGCAGGATGATCTTCGCCAGAACCGGCTGCACCTGAAACAACAGAAAGGCGCTGGTGAAGATGGTGACCGCGTAGAGGAGCATCCCCTGTGTGACCTGCTTCGGCGCGCTTGGCGCGGCCGTCGGGAGCGGCGCTGTCAAGGGTTCCATCTTTCGACAATGGTCGCGGTGTTGCGAACGGTAAGGCGGGCTTGGGGCGCCGCGAGACGCGCGATGTTCGTGCCCTGTTCCCCCACTGCCGGCACGCAACCGGCATTCACGTCCCGAACGTGCGAAGGCTCGACGCCGGCCCGTACCGTGACGGCGTTCAACGTTGCGGCCAGAAGATCGGCGGGATGAATGCCGTGCAGCGCGCCATCGGCTGTGCCCCGGCCGATGGGCGTGCCGATGGCGTCCACCAGGAAAACATCACGCATGAGCGAAACCTCGAATCAGTATACTCTCCGAATGGGCGTTCTCACAGGAATCAAAGTCTTGGACCTGGCCACTTACATTGCCGCGCCGGCGGCGGCCACGGTGATGGCGGATTTCGGGGCCGAGGTGATCAAAGTGGAACGCCCGCCGTTTGGCGATCCGTATCGATATCTTTCCCAGGTTCCCGGCATGCCCGTCTCCCCCGAACCTTACTGCTGGTTCCTCGAGGGAAGAAACAAGAAAAGCCTCGCCTTGAACCTCGAGCGGCCGCCGTCGCGGGATGTTGTCGAGCGCCTGGTGCGGTGGTGCGACGTGCTGATCACTAACTACCAGCCTCAGTTGCAGCGCAAGTTTCGCGTCCGCTATGAAGACATCCGCGAATGGAATCCAAGAATGATCTATGCCTCGGTGACGGGCTACGGGGAGTGCGGCGAGGAATCGGAAAAGCCCGGCTACGACATGACCGCCTATTGGGCGCGAAGCGGGCTGATGGGCCTGATGCACAATGCCAGCGCCGACCCCACCCTTTCCGTCGCCGGTTTTGGCGACCACCCTACCTCGATGACGCTGTTCGGAGCCATCATGATGGCTCTCTACCGGCGCGAACGCACCGGCGTGGGCGGCAAGGTCTCCACCACTCTCATGGCCAATGGAGCGTGGGCCAACAGCAGTCTTCTCCAGGCGCAGTTCGTGGGAGCCCATTGGATGCCGCGCCAAAACCGTACTCACCCCAACAATCCTTTTGTAAACCACTACCTCACTCGGGACGGACAGCGCTTTCTGCTCTGCATGCTCGAACCGGAGCGCGATTGGGTTCGGCTGTGCCGGGCTCTCGAATGGCACGATCGCGTGGCCGATGAGCGCTTTACCACCCCAGCGGCCCGAAGGGAACATGCCGCCGAACTCGTGGCCTTGATCGACGCGGAAATCGCCAAACGCGACATGGCCGAATGGGCCGCCATTTTTCACACCCAGGAGATTATCTGGGGACCCGTGCCCTGTATGGAGCAGGTGGCCGCCGACCCGGTGATGGAGGCGGCAGGAGTGTTCGCGCCCATCGAGGATACGCCTTACCGTACCGTAACGTCGCCGATCGATCTGCATGGAGAGGAAAAAACACGGCCGAGGCCTGCCCCAGCAGTAGGCGAGCACTCGGCCGAGATATTGCAATTGCTCGGGTACACAAAGGAGGAGGCAAAGCAATTGCAGGAATCCGGAGCAGTCTCTGGAAAGTGAGGTTTACTGGACCCGGGTGGCGGTGGTTTCCCGCTCGTTGCCGTTGACTTCCATGGTCAGCTTCATCTCATCGCCGCTGACTTTGCCCTTGTAGTTGATTTTCATTTCGTTTCCGTTGAAGTTCCGGACCACGCTGAAGGAAACGTTGTCGCCGTCGACTTTGCCGTCGGTAATGTCCACCGAGCCCCGCTGGCTCTCCATCTTGCCGGTCAGCTTGTTGCCGTCCGCCTTGAGTTCGATAATACTCTCGCGTTTGTCGCCGTTTCGCGTGGTGAAGGATGTTTTCCACTTGCCGGTGACATCGGCGGCGAAGGCGGAAATGGCGAGCGTGGCGGCGAGAAGGGAGTAGCGAAGGATGCGCAGTTTCATAATGGAGGACCTCCTGCAACAGGAGGATGGTGAGCGCGACGGGGAGGTTACCGGATGAAGAAACAATAATGAAGGGGGTGAGCGATATCGATGGCCACGACCCCTCCTTTCCCTCCCGCCTCCCCTCCATTTTTCTGCCACCGCCCGCCCCTCGAATCTATTAAGCTGTAGGATGTCTGTGAAGACCGCAATCATCGTGTTCGCGCATGGTTCCAGTGTGGAATCCGCCAATGAAGCTGTCCGGTCCGTTACTGCCGCGGTCGCCGCAAGCGGCGGCTTCGGACTGGCGGAGACCGCTTTCCTCGAACTGGCGAGCCCCGATCTGCCCCAAGCCGTTGCCCGCGTAGCCGGGCAGGGCGCGGTCCACGTCATCGTTGTGCCCTATTTCCTCACCCTGGGAATTCATCTCCGCCGGGACCTGCCACGGATTGTCGCAGACATCCTGCGGAATCATCCGGGCTTGCGCATCGAGGTGACCGAACCCCTCGATGGGCACCCCGGTCTGCGGGAAATTGTGCTCGAACGCGCCAAGAAGGCTTTAGAATGCTAGCTCACCAAATCCCTCATCAGGCAAGACTGATTCGATATATAGAAATCGCCCCCGACGTCCGCCATTTCTGGTTCGAGATTCCGGATATGGAGGAGTTCCCGTTTGTCCCCGGACAGTTCGTTTCGCTGTCTGGAATCGTTAACGACAAGAAAGTAACCCGTGCCTATTCCATTGCCTCCTGCTGGTACGAAAACAAGTTCGAACTATGCCTGAATGAGGTGAAGGACGGGATCTTCTCCCCATTTCTCTTCCGCCTCAAACCGGGAGACACCGTGGAGATGAAGGGGCCCCACGGCATGTTTGTCCTCAAGGATCCGCCAAGCCATTCCATGTTCGTGGCTACAGGCACGGGGATCGCGCCGTTCCTTCCGATGCTTCAGGACCGCCTGGCCAAGGACAGCGAGCACGACTACATTCTCGTCTTTGGGGTCCGCTATGACCATAGCGTTCTCTACAAGGAAACTTTCGAGGAGATGGCGCGCAAGCACGCGAACTTCAAATTCATTTGCACGGTTACCCGTCCCGGCTCCGAATGGAGCGGCAACTCAGGCCGCGTGCAACAGTATGTCTTTGGAGAAATCGGCGGCCGGCGCGACCTCGATGTGTATATCTGCGGCCTGAAAGAGATGGTCAACGACGTGCGCGACCGCCTCAAGGAACTCGGCTTCCATAAGAAACAGGTCATCTTCGAGCGCTACGATTGAGGCTGCTTCCGGGCAGCGATTACAATTAGAAGGTGCGTCGAACGCTACTTCTGGGAGCGGGCATCGTAGTCGTGTTCGCTCTCACCATCGCCATCATGTGGCAGCTCATGCCCACCCCGCGCAAGCAGGTGGATTACCTGGTCATGGGGGCCACGGCCACCATGCTCTCGATGGCGGTGCTCTTCATCGTGCTGATCAACACCACCCACAAGTCAAAGGATATCTTCTTCAAACGGCGCAAGCCGGATCCGCCTACAGACCCAGTCCCATGATCTGAAAGCCCGCATCCACGTAGATCACGTTCCCGGTAACGCCCCGGCCGAGATCGCTTCCCAGAAAGACAGCCGTATCGGCCACTTCCGCCGGGTCCGTGTTGCGGCGCAGCGGCGCGAGATTCGCCACGACGTCCAGCACCTTCGAGAAATCCCTGATGCCGCGGGCGGAGGCGGTCTTGATGGGGCCCGCCGAGATGGCATTCACGCGGATATTCCCAGCGCCCAGGTCGCTTGCCAGGTAGCGGACGCAGGCCTCGAGCGCCGCCTTGGCCACCCCCATGACATTGTAGTTCCGCACCACGCGAACGCCCCCGAGGTAGCTCAAGGTCAGGATCGCTCCGCCATGGGTCATCAGCGGACTCAGCGCTCGCGACACAGCCACCAGCGAGTACGCGCTCACGTTCTGAGCCAGCAGGTAGCCGTCCCTCGATGTTTCGACAAACGGCCGCGAGAGGTCTTCGCGGTTGGCGAAGGCGATGCTGTGCACAATGATGTCGAGCGTCGTGCCGTCCGCCTTCAACTGTTCCACCAACGCCCCAATCTCTTCCTCCATGGTGACGTCGCACGGAAGCACCTTCGCCGCGCCGATCTCCGCGTTCAATTCTTCCACGGTCTGACGCTGCCGCTCGCCCTGATAGGTGATGAGGACCTTGGCGCCCTCGCGCACGTACGCCTGCGCGATCGCATACGCGATGCTCCATTTGTTCGCCAGACCGAGAATGATTGCGGTCTTCCCCGCCAGTAGTTGAGCCATGTTCCGCTATTGTAGCGTCATGCCCAATTCTGCTTCAAAAATTTCAGACCTTGGTAGGCGATCGCATCGGGCGTGGGCGCCAGATCGCGCCAGATCGCCGCGGCGCCGGAGATCTCCGGCAGGTTGAACCCGAAGCTCTCGATGGTGAACCATCCGTCATAGCCCACCTCCCGGATGGCGGAAAACACCGGCCCCCATTCGACATGCCCGCTGCCGGGTATGCCGCGGTCGTTTTCGCACGTGTGCACGTGCTTCAGGTGGCGCCCCGCTGTGCGGTAGGCGGCCGCGATGTCCTTCTCCTCGATGTTGCAATGGAACGTGTCGATAAGCAGTCCGACGCGCGGATGATTCACCGCGTCGCAGAGGGCCGCGCCATCCGCCGCCGTATTCAGGAAAAACGTCTCGAACCGGTTCAGCGGCTCAATCGCCATCGTCACTCCGTGCTCATCGAGAGCGCTCCCCAACTCCTGATAAGATTCGATGGCGCGCGACCATTCCTCCGCCGTTCGCCTGCGTCCCGGCAGGTACCCCACAGGCGAATAGAGCGGCCCGGCCATCACCTTGCTCCCCAATTCGGCATTTACCTCAATCTGCTTCCGCACATGGTCCATGGCCCTGTTCCGGCTGGAGGCATCCGAGTCAAACAGGCTGCACCCGCCCGGAAGAATGCAGCACGTCGTAGTCTCCAATCCGTTCCGCTCGAGTTCCTTGCGCACGACCCCCGCCGGGTAGCCATCCGGCGCGAACAGCGGAAGTTCCACCCCGTCAAATCCCCCTGCCTTGATCTCCGGCAGCAATGGAAAATGCTGCTCCGTGAAGTTCGCTGTCCAGATGAGTAAGTTCACTCCGAATTTCAATGTGGTCCTCCTGCCTTGGACAGGATACTACCAATCTGGGGAATAATTGGGATAGGGGATCAGATCATGCCAGCGAGGATGCAATGGATCAGAAACTAAGAGGACAAAGGGCGCTCATCACGGGCGCCAACAGCGGCATCGGCAAGGCTGTGGCTTACGAAATGGGCCGCGCCGGAGCCGATGTCGTCATCAACTATCTGAGCGGAGACGACATCGCCAACCAGATCGCCTCGGATATCTCTTCGCGCTTCAGCGTGCGCGCCATCGCCCATAAAGCCGACGTCTCGGTAGAGGCCGGCGTGCTGGCGATGTTCGAGCGCGCCGCTTCCGAATTCGGCGGCATCGACATCATGGTCAATAATGCAGGCTTGCAGAAAGACTCCCCGTTCGATGAGATGACTCTCGACCAGTGGAACACTGTCATCAGCGTGAATCTGACCGGGCAGTTCCTTTGTTCCCGCGAAGCTGTTCGCGCCTTCAAGCGGCAGGGCATGCGCCCCGGCGTTTCCCGCGCTCTCGGGAAGATCATCTGCATCAGTTCGGTGCATGAGGTCATCCCCTGGTCCGGGCACGTCAACTACGCCGCTTCGAAGGGGGGCGTGATGCAGATGATGAAATCCATTGCCCAGGAAGTGGCGCCGCTTCGAATTCGCGTCAACAGCATCTGCCCCGGAGCCATTCGCACGCCCATCAACAAGGATGCCTGGGACACGCCGCAGGCCCTCGATTCACTCATGCACCTGATTCCCAACAAGCGCATCGGCGAACCCGAGGATATTGGCCGCACCGCCGTGTGGCTCGCCTCCGACGATTCCGATTACGTCACCGGAGCCAGCATCTTCGTCGATGGCGGCATGCTGCTCTACCCCGGCTTCGCGGCGGGCGGCTGATCCTGATCAAGCTTCTGCGCCAGCGCCTTGCTGCGCTCCTTGGCGTGCCGCGTGGCGGTTTCGATAGCCGATATCAGCATCGACCGGAGTCCGTGGCGCTCCAACTCGTGAATCGCCACGATGGTGGTGCCTCCCGGCGTGGTCACCTCGTCCCGCAGGATGGCCGGGTGGAGCATCGACTCGCGGACGTGCTTCGCCGCGCCCAGCACTGTCTGCTCCGCCAACCGCGTCGAGGCCTCGCGGGAAAGCCCCATCTTTACGCCGCCGGCGATGAAGGCCTCAATCACCATGTACACGTAGGCAGGGCCGCTGCCGGAAAGCGCGGTCACCGCATCCATCATCTCCTCTTCCACCGTGCACACAATGCCCACGGCGCGGAACATCCGCTCCACCACCAGATGATGCTCGGGCCGCGCGTGCGCGTTGCCGCAGATGGCCACAGCCCCTTCTTCCACGACGACGGGGATATTGGGCATGGCGCGAAAACAGGGCATGGCGGCGAGCAGGCGTTTTTCAATCACCGCCAGCGGAAGCGCCGCCGCCAGAGACACGAGTATCTGCTCCTTCTTCAGCACCGGAGCAATCTCGTCCACCACCTTCGGGACAATGTGCGGCTTGGTGGCGAGCACAATCAGCGCAGCCCCTTCCGCCGCCGCCCGGTTGCCCCCCGCAAGCACGTCGCATCCGTACTTTGCCCGTAAGGCGTCCGCCTTCCCCTCGCTGCGTACGGTGGCCACCACGTGATCTTTGTCCACCACGCCTGCCTTGAGAATTCCGCCAAGCAACGCGCCGCCCATGTTTCCGGCGCCCAGAATCGCCACTCTTAGTTCTTGAGACACTCAACTTATTCTACCGGGACACCCGGACTCCGGCGGATTCATGGAAAGATTCGGACAGCGTGGGATAATTCCTTCAGAGACTTCCGTGGTCTACGTCAATACATTCTTCGAGAAGCGCGTGGAGCAACTCTTCGACCTGGCAAAACGGCTGGATGCCGCATTCACCGCGGCAGGCTTGGATTATCGCGTCGTCGGAGGACTAGCGGCATACCTCTACGTCGAGGACGTGGAACCGGACGCCGGACGCCTGACCAAGGACATCGACATCACTGTCCGGCGCGAGGATCTCGAAAAGATCAAGGAGGCTGTGGCGCCGTTCGGGTTCCAATACCGTCAGCGGATGGAGTGGACATGCTCGTGCAAGCCGGAGAGCCTTCCGGACGGCGCGCAGTGCATTTGTTGTTTGCCGGCGAGAAAGTTCGCGAGACCTGGCCGGACCCGTCTCCACGGCTAGGCCCCTGCCGTGTCCTCCAAGGCGTGCGACTGATTCCCCTGGAAGATCATCAAAGACCTTGACGAAGCGCGCCTCATCACCGCGGAGATCGAAGCCGCCCTCTCGCCCCTCCTGCGCGATCGCCTGCGGCAGGTGCGAGAGCACGAGTGAGTCCGCGCCTCAGTTCAGGAACGCCCGCACCAGAAAGACCGCCATCTGCTCCCGCGTCACCGGATCCTCCGGGCAGAATCTGCCGCTGGCGCACCCCTGTGTGACCCCCAGTTCCCTCAACTTCTGCACAAACGGAAACCGGGGGTCCCCGGTCCCAACGTCCGAGAAATAGGCCGTCGAGGGGAATGTGAAATTATCGCCGAACAGCGCCCCGAACTTCGCCCGAATGACGAAGACTGCCGCCTGTGAGCGCGTCACCGTGTCGTCTGGGCAGAATTTCGTCGCCGTGCATCCCTGTGTGATTCCCAGTTCCCGCAGTTTCTGGATGTAGGCGAATTGCGGGTGCGTGGCGGGTACGTCTGTAAAATAGGGCGTCGAAGGGGGCGTGAATTTTTCCCCATGGATCGAACGGACCACAAAAGCCGCCATCTGGCTGCGAGTAGTCTGGCTGCCGGGGCAGAAGATTCCCGCGCCGCACCCGCCGGTGATTCCCCACAATCCAAGCACGTTCACCGCATCGAAGAAGGGCGATGCCGTGGACACATCGCTGTAAAGAGGGGTGGTTCCCCAAGGGAAATACGACACCCACGTCCCGTATTGCGACACCCCCGAAAGACGCGGCTTGGCGTATTCTCCCGTTACCCACATGCCTCCATTCACCGGGTCCACAGCGCCCCCGAAGTATTCTCCATACCTCGCCTGGCCGTCCCCGCTCGGGCGGTAGACGTCCTCGCCGGCTTTCACGTCCGTAATCCCGCCATAGGTCAGCTTCCCATCAGCACCGGTTGTCGTCCCCGTTATCAGCTTGTTGGGCAATGTCACTGCCGGTCCGGTGGTGGCCGGAACGTCGAAGGCGGGGAAGAAGAAGTTGCCGTTTGTCCAGCGCGCCTGGGAGAGGACGCTGTTGGAGGCTACGTTGATCCTCGTGTACGCCACGGTAGTCGGCTCATCGGCGAAACCCACATTCTGCGCAGCCGTCAGCACTCCTTCCCGGTAGACCGCTTTCAGAACATCCGGATCCGTTCCGGTGAAGAGCAGGGTGATCGTCCCCAACTGTGCCGCCGGGGCAGGCGCGCCATACTTCCATAACCCGCTCAACGTGGTCCGCGCAGCCGACGGATTTCCCGGATTGTTGATCCGCCACATCGTGAGGTAATCCGCCCCCGCCATCCCCGATGCGTTGATCAGCAGCGCCCCCGGACCCGCCACGCCTGTGCGTCCGCGCATGTGAACCGGCTGCAGAGTCAGCACCTGTGAACTGTCGGCGTTCGTGAAGCCGGTCAGGTCCTTATACGGCAGCGCCGTAGCTCCCGCCTTATACAGATCAGCCTTGAGCAGAATGCGCACTTTCGGGGTCAACAGGCTGTTGAAGAACGACCGGAACCGTACCATCGTGATGTAGATCGCCTGATCGTCCAGGCCAACCTGTGGAAAGTCCGCGTAGCTGCGCACCGGGCCGTTGACGTCCATGGCCTCCAGCACCCAGTTCTTCCACCCGCTCGCATACGTCGCGCCGTTCGAGACAGAAACCAGAATGAATGAGTTGTCCGCCAGTTCATCTCGCGCTTGCAGAATCATCACGAACCGGCCGTGGTACTGGTCATACCGCACCGACACGTCGCCAAGAATACAGGCGCCTTGAGACGACGAAGGGCACAGCGCCGGCATGTCGGACTGAAACCACTGTTGCAGGTGGACGGAGTCGGTCATCTTTCCGTCTCGCGAAAACCGGGCGATGCGCGAGTTCACTACCTCGATTACATCGTCCGGCCCAACTGCGATGCTCGGCGAAGGCGGCAGCAATTCTGTTTGCGCAATCCCCTCGAAACTGATACTTGCCGCGTCCGCGAGCGGCGATCCACCGAGCGCCGGCGCGCGTGCCGGTTGTGCGTCTATCGAGCTTTCCAGCCGCGGCGGGGCCGGCGTCCTTTCCGGACTGCGCGGCTTCACGAAAGCTTCCTGCGCCGCCTGTTGCTCCGGCGTCAGCAGAGACCGGTGAACCGGAGCCTTGGTCTTGCCCGCAACCACAGTTCCGCGAGGCGTCGTGGCCGGATCGAAGGTAGAGGCCCGAACCGAAACTCCACTCGTCACCTCCGCCCACAAGGAAACCGTAAGCATGAAGCAGCAGAATAGACGCATCCCTCGAATCCTAACAGTTCGTCCAATGACAGGTCCATATGGGTGGAGGTCAATAGGTTCGACTCTCATCCAGGTTCTGGACCACCCAGACGTTGCTCTCCATCGTGTTTTCTCCGAACGCGATATGGCGCCCGTCAGGAGATGGCACGGGATTCTCGGTGTGGAGCAGCCCCTTGTGCAGCAACGTCACCTCGCCATCGAGTGAAATGCGCAGCAGCGGCGGCTCTTTCGAAGCCCAGACGGTCGCGAACACTGCTTTCCCATCGGCCGCCCAAGCGACGCATTGAATATTTCTCCAGCCGTTTACGGAGATGTCGCGCGGCGGCTGGCCGGTCAGAGACAGAAGCCGGATGCGGCTGCCGCCCCATCGCCAGCCTAGCGCAATCCACTGTCCATCCGGCGACAAGTCCCAGGAGTCCGGAAGTGGTGCGTCGATCCTCGCCATCTCGCGTTTCCTACCCTCGACAGGATCGAATGCCGTGAAGATCACCTGGTTGTGCATCTTCTCACTCAACACGCAAAGGGATTGCGGCGCGGAAGGACAGCGGAATCGTGGATGGTCCAACAGGGTCGCGCCGGGGGCGGTTCCGATGGCGGCCACACGTGACGGCCCGGGGTATCCAGCCACGCCGAGCACCGGTTGAGGAGGCCCCCCGCTAACCGCGATCCGCATCAACCGGCCCTCGGCGCGCTGCCTTCGCCCCTCGCTGTCAGCCGAAGCGAGGTATAGTATCCAGCGGCCGTCGGGGCTGAATCGCGCGTCCCTTCTCTCTTCCTGCCCGGCAACGATCGCCAGCGGTACCTGCGCCTCCAGATTCTGCCGGAAGATATCCAAGTGCCCGGCGCGGTCGGAGGTGTACAGAAGGGACTGGCCATCCGGGCTCCACGCCGTCGGCCAGTTAATCTGTTCATCGAAAGTCAGACGCCGGGGTGTGCTCAAGCGGGCGCCGCCCGCCTCCAGGTCCCCCACGTAGACAGTACACCGAAAGCGCTTTCGGACAAACGACAAGCGGGAGCCGCCGGCGCTGAGGATGTCGAACATATGGCCGCCCCAGTTGGTCAGGCGCCGGGACTCGCCGCGAACTCGCCCCGTCCGCGAATCGACTCGTATGTCCCACAGGTTGGAGCTGGTCTCGTTCGGCGGCTCTTCCTGCCGGGAGTAGATGATGCGCCCATCCCGCGCCCAGCAAAAGCTTCCCAGCTTTGGATCCGAAAGAATCACGTTGCTCTGGCCGCTGTCCAGATCGTAGCTTTCGATGCTGGATTCACCCCGCTTGCGCCTGCTGTACGCCACCCGGCGGCCGTCCGGAGACCACGCGAATCCCTCCTGGTAACCGGACGGGATGGTAATGATCTTGTGCGCGCCCTTGCCGGAGGCGTCTACCAGCCAGATCGCATCCAGGCCGCCTTGATAGACAATGTGAGATTCGTCAGGCGACAAGGCCGCGAAATTGGCCCCGTCGATTAGCTTGCGCGGCGCCGCGCCATCGAGCGGGAATACCCAGATTCCGGAGCGATCCTTCGACCCGAACGGTCCGCTGACCAGCAGTTTGGTTCCATCCTGGAACCAGCTTACGGTCGTTCACCGGAAACAGTAGTTTTCGGGCGGCGGAAAGCTGCGAGTCTCTCCCGTGTCGATCTTGCGGATGTGAAGTCCGGCCAGGTCCACATAAGCCAGGGATGTTCCGTCGGGGGAGATGGATGCGCGGGGTGGGGGATCCTCAGGCGGATTGTTCGTCACCTGCCGGATCGTCAGTTCAGGCGGCGCGGACGGCTCGCCGAACCATCCGAGTTCCCAACCCGTAAGCGCGACCCCCAGCGGCAACAGTAGCGCCACGGCCGCCGCCGGCCACCGCCTGCGCCCCGGCGCGGGCTTCTGGAATCGCTCCAGGTCCGCCCGCAGTTCCGCGGCCGTCTGATACCGCAGGGCTCGGTCTCCCTCCAGCGCCTTCAGAATGACCCGTTCCAGCTTTGCCGGGATAGCGGAATTCCGAAGCCGCGGCGGAACGGGATTCCCGGCAAGGATCGCCTCCGCCGTTTGCGCCGGCGTGCCGCCCTCGAACGGCCGACTCCCCGTGGTCATTTGATACAGCACTACTCCCAGAGAGAAGAGGTCGCTCCTGGCATCCACATTCTCTCCCCGCGCCTGCTCCGGCGACATGTAGCTTGCCGTCCCCATCGCCCGCCCCGGAATGGTTACCGTGGATTCGGATGCCGAAGTCGCGGAGCCCGCCGTTGCCTCGGAAACTGCATGCGGCTCAGACCGCAGCTTCGCCAACCCGAAATCCAGGATCTTCACCCGCCCCCGGGCCGTAATGAAAAGGTTCGCAGGCTTGATATCCCGGTGCACGATCCCCTTGGCGTGGGCGGCCTCCAGCGCTTCGCAGACTTGCGAGGCGATCGCAACCGCTTCATCCCCCGCCAGCGCGCCCCCTGCCAGCCGTTGCTTCAGCGATTCTCCTTCGATCAGTTCCATCACCAGGAACGGCTGCCCATCGTACTCGGCGACATCGTGCAGCGTGCAGATATTCGGATGGTTCAGCGCGGAGATCGCCCGCGCCTCCCTCCGGAACCTCTCGCGCGCATCCGGGGTATCGACATAGTCCGCCGGCAGAAATTTCAGCGCCACATCGCGCTCCAGCCGGGTATCGGTAGCCTGGTAGACCTCGCCCATGCCTCCGCGCCCGATCAGCGCGGCAATGCGGTAAGGGCCGATTTCCTGGCCTTCCGGGAATCTCGCCGCCGACGCTTCGCCGCCGAACAACTCCAGTACCGGAGCCGGCAGGAACTGTTCAACCCGCCCTTCGTATGCCAGCAGTGACTCCACTTCCCGGCGCAACCCCTCATCGCCGGCACAGGCCGCGTTCAGGAAGGCAGACCGGCGCGCCCCCTCGAGCGCCATCGCCCGCTCGACGATCTCCTCAACTCGCTGCCATTCAGACGGCTCCATATCATGCCGCCGAATCCATCTGCCGCATCAGCCACATCCTCGCCAATCGCCAGTCCCGCGCCACGCTATCCGGCGAAATACTCAAGACCGCGGCCGTCTCCTCCACCGTCAACCCTCCGAAAAAACGCAACTCGACCACGCGGCACTTGCGCGGATCGATCCTGGCCAACTCCCGCAGCGCGTCATCAATAGCGGCCAAATCGGAAGCATGCTCCTCCGAAACCGCCAAAGCCTCATCGAGGGGGACATGGGGCGCCCCGCCGCCGCGCTTGACAGCATGCCGCGCCCGCGCATGATCCACCACGATCCCGCGGATGATCTCCGCGCACAAAGCGAAGAAGTGCGCGCGTCCGAGCCAATCCACCTTCTGGCTCCCCAACAGCCGGACATAAGCTTCCTGCACGAGCGAAGTAGTCGTCAAACTGGCATCCGCTTGACCCGTTCTCCTCAGCCGCTGCTTGGCAATCCGCCGCAAATCGCGTCCAATCAGGGGAACGAGTTGCTCGAGTGCGCCCCGGTCGCCTTGCCGCCAGTCCTGAAGCAACCGCGTGATGTCGTCTTGTGAAGCGGATTCCATGGCTGGAACGCGAATCGAGCATATCAAAAATTCAGCCTCGCGTTACAGGTTTTCGTTCACCATTCCGGTAAGCCAAGTGAGGGACCACCCCGGCGCTGTCAAATTTCGTTTGGAACGCCTGCCACTCGTCGAACTCGCAGGCGTCCGCGGCCCGGCGGCAACAGGATCGCAAGTCCGGCCCTCTGATTGACTCGAAAGGAGAGTGGAGTATGAATATCGTCGCCAGCGTGTTGCGGAACAGCTTCAGAGCCGCAACGCTCACTATCGTCTTGCTCCTCCCGGCGCTCGCGCTCGGGCAGGCATCTACGGAAGTTAAACTCACGGTCCAACTGGACAAGTTCTCCTGGTACTGGGAAGACGGAGATCCGAATAATTACGGCACTGCTGCCCGCGACCTCACGCCCTTGCCTGCGGGGACTGCAAAGTCAATGATGCGGAATGTGATCTACGCGGACGTTGTCTCGATCAACGGCAAACCCGCTCGCGGCGCCTACGTATCGCACGGCGTCGGACTGGCTACCGCCAACAGTGACCTGTCGCGCAACCACGCACACTACTTCGTGCTCGATATCAAGACGCCGGAACTCGCGCAAATCGGCGACCTGTTCGGTACTTTGCTCGCCTCCGGGGCCTCTGCCCCCGGTGCCCCGCTCGGCGCGGGGTTGTGGTGTGTCTACGGCGGCAGCGGAGCCTACATCGGCGTCCGCGGTCAAGGCTCCAATGTCGGCGGAACCAATTTCCACACGACAACCATGAAGGAGGACTTGACGGCGCGGCGGGCCTTCAGCAACGGTCAACTGAAGCTCGATTTTTACCTGACCGTCGAGAACGCCCCCGAAATCCAGGCCGCCTATCATTCCGCTGACGGCAGTGCCGTGACGAATGCCAATCCGGCAAGCCCCGGTGAAACCTTGATGCTCCAGGTGAGAGCGAATTGGCCCACCAGTCCGCCGCGTGAGCCGGGCAGGATGTTTCCCGAGAATCCGCTGAACCAGGTGGCGAACCTGGTCGAGGCTTCCGTGAACGACATTGCCGCGGAAACAATCAACATGGTCGGCTGGCCGGGTACGCGGGACCGGTTCCGGGTCGATGTCCGATTGCCCGCGGGAACCGCTCGAGGAGATGCAAACCTGCAGTTGACCAGCGGCTACATTCCCGGCGTCCCTTATGTGCTCCCGGTGCGGTAGGCGCACGGAAACCGTTCGAGAAAAGGTGAGACTTGAACAAATCGGTTGTGCTTGGGCAATTCCCGTAAGCTGCGTCCGGTCTGACCACGGCATCTCCAGGTCAGTCCGGACACCATGGTCTCGCCAGTCGAGTTGCAGAAATCGCGCGGACTGCCCCAACTCTCTGCGCACCATCCAGGAAGTTGTCGCACGGCCCCCGGTGGGGCCTCTCGGTGAACGGCAAGCCCGCGAAAGGAGTCTGGACCAACTATGGTCACACTCTGAACTTGAGTCCGGCTCCTACACCCGGTCAGGCCATCGCCAACGTTCCGGTGTCGTCGGTCACATTGAATGCAGTTGGGAGTTCTACAAGGCCGCGGCCTGTTACTCGTCACCTCCGCCCACAAGGAAACCGTCAGCATGAAGCAGCAGAAAAGACGCATCCCGCGAATCCTGACAGTTCGTCCAATGACAGGTCCGAGTGCGCGCGGGCGGCGCGGGCCGCGTCAGGCGGCGCGCCTCACCAGCCGTTTCCTCATCAGGACGACCGGTAGCTCCCCCCGCTCCCGTCGCTGTCGTGCCCGTGCCACACAATCACGTCCACCGAACTGTTGCTGCTCTTCTTCACCCGTGCCGAAATCGTGAAACTGCCCAACCCGCTCCCCAAACTCGCGATCGAGGCGATCGACACCCAGTCCGACGACCCGTTGAAGGTCAGCCCGTTCCCCACCTTCCTCGCCGCCGTCTTCGCGTTCGTGTTCGCCTGGTTGGTCCCCGTGTTTCCCGTCCCGCTCGAATCCGCACCGTCGTGTTCGCCGCGTTCTCCCCAAGGTGCCACACGCCCTTGTATCCGTGCTCCACACCGCCGTCTTGTTCTGCTGCTCCGCCGCCGAAGCATTGCCGTAGTAGAAGTAAACGCCGGCGACAGCGCGGATATCTGCACCCACGCCGCCACCTCGCCCGTAGCCGCGTTGTACCGCTCCAACTCGTGGTCCAGCTTCGTCACCCCGTCCGCGACCGTGAACAGGATGTCCGTCCCGTCCGCCTTCCCCGCGCTGCCCCCGTTCCCTACCGTCTTCAGGTTCCCATCCGTCACCGCGAACAGTTGTGGGACGGGGGGTACTAGCGACCCGCCCTTCAGAGAGTCGCGAGGCGTGTCAGCGATCCGAACAAGCCTTCGCAACTGCGCTCCCTCATGAAGCCGTCAATTCCATCGATTTAGCGTTCACGCCTACCCGAAGTGCACTCGTGCCTGAAGCGCTCATTGCGTCGATTTAGCGCTCGCGCGAATTCCGGCTCCTCTCGATTCTCTTTTTAAGGAACTCCAAGCGCTGCCGCTGAGAGCTAATGGGTAACTTGCCGATTTCCGCCGCGAACCTGTCAAGTTCCCCATTAGCCGCCGGAGAATGCATCTCTTCCAACTGATATATTGCCCACCGAAGTAGCCTTTCCTCCGCCCCGCCGTCGACCCGCAGCACAGAACCCAGAGCCTTCACGCGATCCGGATTGCGGGAGACGACCTCAACTCGCGCTTCGCAGAATCGAATCGCGCTCTCTCTCCTCGAGAAGTTGACAGGTGGCTTCGAATGGACCTCCGGATGATGCCTAACGAAGTAGTAGCCCCGCTGTCACACAAATTATCGATAATCCAATATGCCCACGTTCCTCCGTCGTAGTACACTTTCTCTTCTGTTGTTAGCGCCCTCTCCAGGAACTCCGCCTTCGCGCGTGGATCATCAATTCTGCTGAGACGTGCATTTGTCAATGCGATCTGGGCAGCCGGCCAAATCCCCTGGCTGCTCTCAGGACCTACATCCGCCGGCTGGAGCTTTGACAGAAAGTCTAGAGCTTCGGATGAATTGCTTTCGCCAATCTTTCGATATGCATGGGCACGCACACTCGCCGAGGCATAATCTAGCCGTTGCAGCGTTCCTTTTGGTATTCCAAGACGCACCTCGGCTTCAGGAGCGACGTCTGACGAGTGGCCTAATGCGATCTGCTCCAGTACTTCAAGCGCCGATCTGCCTAGTTCGTCTTGGTTCAACGAAAGTACAAAAATGCGATCGAGCAGGTTACGTTCCACTGTGTAGGGGAGGGGCGTCTCCGCCATGCATGCTGCGTACGATAAGCACAATAAACCCGCCAAGGTACCTAATCGTGTAAACATCATTGAACGCTCCCTTCTACTTCTTCGCATAAGTGGCGGCAAACATGTTAGCATCCTGCGTGAGCAGCTCTACCCCCGCACCCGACCCTCCCGTCATCTCCAACTCAATCGGCGGCTTCGGATCCTGCCTCACCAGTTGCGAATACAGGTACGTCGTATACAGCCGCGGCGAAGGCAAGGCGCCGTCACCGCTGCCGGTTTTGATAGTCGTCCGCGACCAGGCAAACTGGCTCCCCGCAATCCAAATGAATTCGTTGGTATGTTGCAGCGCGCTCTCCACCGCCGCCTGGCCCGAACACGTGCTTTGATGGGGTTCGCGCCTGACCCCTGCGGCGACTGCACCGCGGGCAGCCCTCCGCCTCCCGGCCACTGGAACGGATCCGGCGCATTCATCACCAGCGACACCAGGTAAATCGCAAACTGCCCCCGCGGCACCGTCATGTTCTCGCAGAACTGCGGCATCGGCAGCGGCGTATACACATACGGACACCCGTCCACCGGCGGCGGAGACGCCTGCTCGTTCAACAACCGCCGCGCCCGCTGAATGTACGGGTAGAAAATATCGCTCGAAGGAACGTCCGGGTAGATCTGGTTGCAGTCGTAGTCC
>JADLBD010000181.1 GCA_020847975.1 Bryobacterales bacterium
CCATCGGGTTTTTCCTTTGCGTGTGCTTTGGCTGCTCACGTCCGGAGTTTCCCGGTGGACTCCCGGAAATGTCAAACTCCTACTGCCACCCCGGCAAAGCCGGGGGATCTCCTCTTATTGTTTAGGGTAGTAGAACATCACCCGAATCGGTCTGTACCCAGCTTTGACAACTGCCTGCAAACGGGCATGTTCCTTTGTGATATGGTCGCCATCCGTCGTTGCGTCACGCCACTTGATTTCGAGTGCCAAATTCCCATCCACCAAACAATCGATTTCAAACGTCTTCGGCCTCTGCCCTGTGGTGTTTGGTATCCTCACAGAACCGGAATCTGGACACTTGCTTACGAAACACAACTTGGCTGCATCCTCGAGAAAAGAGCTAGCGTATTTGTAAAGAAAACGACCCTTATTCTGGTAGAGATCGATCAAGCGGCCCTCTTCATCGGAAACTTCAAGCACACGGTAGATCAGATAGTGGGTAGTATCATCCTGCTCCATCTCTTTCATTCGGCCATCCATCTTGGCCTTTAGCTCCTTGGCGTATTTCTTCGCAAGGAGGCGAATGGCAGGCTCAATATTCACAGTAGTCGGTTCGTTCGCCATTGCAGCGGTTTCACATCCCTCGAGGTCACAGCGGAATCTGCGGGGCGAAAGAGCGGCTCTTGTGACTGAGCAACCCTCACCCTCTCAATAGTGTGCCACTTAAGACTAGCGGTTGCCTCTCCTGTGGGGTTCAACCCCGCATACCGGATCGGGGCGGAAGCTTGCCGGCTTTCCGAAGGTATTCTGATGGAGATCCGTCCTGGCTGCTTTGTTCCTCTGGACCTCGGGTCTCACCGCGGGACGATTTCAACGTAAAGCGACAAGGCAATCCTGTCACCCCTTAGGCCAGCGCCCCGAGCAGCCTGTCCACGTCACTCTGGTTGTTAAACACAGAAACCGAAACGCGCATCCGGCCGCCTTCGGGAGATCCGCCCAGTGTCGTCACCACGTTGGCCTTCTTCAACCTGGCGCGCGTGGCCGCCACGTCCTTCACATCGAAAGAAATGATGGGGCTCTCCGTACCGGCCGGCGTAATGGTGGGGTATCCCGCGGCGGGCAGTTCGTTCCTCAGGCGGGCGACGAGGGGCCGCGCATGCGCCCAAATCCGCTCCACACCGAGAGAGTGGATGTACCGCAACGCCTGATGCTGGCACACGCAGCCCACGTGACTCACCGTGCTGATCTCATATCGCGAAGCGCCCGTTTCCGTGCTGCGCCCCCCAAACAGTTTGGCTTTCAATGCTGTCCCTTGCAGATCCTCGCGAACATAGAGATAGCCGAACCGGCCGCCCATCAGCCATTTGTACGCCGAACACGCCAGAAAATCGATGCCCATCGCCTTCACGTCAATGGGGACGGCGCCCGCCGCCTGAATGACATCGCAGTACAGATACGCGCCGTGCGCATGGGCAAGGTCGCTGATCGCCTTCACGTCATGCACATATCCGTTCACGTTCGACACCAGCGCAATCGCGATCAGTTTCGTTTTCCTATCCACCGATCTTTCGAGGTCGCGCATGTCCATCTGGTAGTCGCGGTGTTTGATGATGCGCACATCCATCCCGGATTTCCGCCGGTTCCGGTAGTTCACCAAACTCCCGCCGTAGTGCAGATCGTTGGTCACCACGTTGCCGCCCGAGGCCTGAATATCGAGCCCCTCCAACACCAGGTTTTCTCCGGTTTGCGTGCTCGGTGTAAATCCGATCTCCGAAGGCTGTGCATTCACAAGCCGCGCGAACATTCCCTTCACCTCGACCATCAACCGGCCGTTCTCGAACTTCTCTCGCGCCGAATCCGGACCGTGGGTGAGGGCGTGCAAATACTCCTCCATCGCCCGCGTCGTCCGCGCCCCCAGCGGATGTTCGGTCGCCGTGTTCAGGTAGGTTTCCCGGGATGCCCAGGGAAATTCCGCGCGCGCTCCCTCGAGTTCCGTCGCGCCCGAGGCTTCCATCAGCGCCGCGCCGCTCAGCATGAATTGTCTCCGTTGCATTGCACCCTCACAAACTTTTTCACATGCTGTAAGTCTTGTAGCTGTTTTGACAGGGATTCCCCACCGCGACATGCATCCGCCGCCGTGCCGGTTCCGCAATCAGGCTTGCCACGGTCCGGCTATCGCCGTCATGCCGGCAGATACTCACCGGCCGGCCTGTGTGATCCTTCAGAAAGCCCTTGACATCCTCCCCGGTCACGCGCCCATGCCGTGACGCGATGAGTTCATTAATCTTCTCTATCCGGGGAAACGAGTCCGGCCAGCTTTTCTCGAAATTTTCCTTCCGCGCGTATCGCGAGCACAAAAAATGATTCGTGTGAGCAATGAATCCCGCACCCCGGTCCTCGATGATCTCCGGACCATTCGTAGTCGCTTCCGCGTCCAGAATCTTCCCCTGTCCATCGCACAGCACGTAGTTTCCATTGGAAGCCAGCGGAATCTGCCCCAGCAGCCCTGCGGCCTGCTCCACCGTCCTGCACTCCAGCATCAGCCGCTTCACGGGATAGTGAGGCATGCCAAACCGGCTCGCGGGCCCTCCTCCCAGCGCATTCGCAAAATGCGCAACGCCCGCGCTGTTCATGCCGTGATAGCCGATCATGCCGCCAAATGTCCACATCAGCACTTCGGGCTTATCCTTTGGTTGCAGGTGCAGCACGTATGCCATTGGCGGAACCTCGCTGGTCATGTCGCTGTTCTGCCCGGCAATCACCTCATGCTCCGCGGTTCCACCCCGGCCGATGACGTACGTGGTGCAGCCTTCCGGCTTCGCCTGGCCAATCTCCCCGCGAATGTTGCATGCCATTGCCTCCGCCAGCGTCACGCGCGCCCCTTCCGCGAGCCCTCGCATTTCCTCCAACAGGTGCGGGCAGTACTGTTCAAACATCCGCTGGAACGAGAGGGCGCGCGAACGCAGGGCCTCCCGTGACAACTTCTGCCCGGCGCACATCACGTCCACGTGCCTGTGGATGAAGTCCGCGGCTTGTTCGCCGTGCTGCCGCCCCAGTTCCCGGTGCGACCCCTTGGCACGGAAGATCGGATAGACACGTGGATCGCCGGTCCGGTCCCCGGCTACGCACGGCATTGCCGCCGTCATCACACTCAGAAATCTGCGCCTGTTCGTCATCACCTTGCCCCCGCTTCCCTGGCTCGCTCCTGATACACCTTCTCCGCCGCATCGAGATCGGCAAACGCTCGTTGCCTTTCCCTCTCCGAACGCCAGAGCGCCGGATCGCTGATCATCTTGCGCAGCCGTCGAATCCACTCCTCGAAATATTCCGCCGATTCCCGGCTTCGGATCTTCCCGCTCCCTACATACACGCGCACGGCGTTGGTCACAGCCTGAGCATATACCTTCTCCGTGGCTGGCGGTAGCTCCTCGCTCTCCACCACCAGCGAAAACCAGCCGCTGCGCGTGGCCTGCGCCTGTTCGCGGAAGGCGAACTCCGTCTGATGCGGTGCAATCGCCAAATCTTTCCAGACCTGCCCGTCGCGATAGACGCGCACCTGGCGAATCGGAGTGGAGGACCAGACCTTTCCCTCCACCGTCACCGGCCCCGGACCGGACAACCGGACGCTGTCACCCGGCATCTCACCGTTCACAGCGAACTCCACCACCGGACCGCTGCTCAGGAACGTGTGCCCCTTCTTGATGGCGTTCACCCAACCGCCGGGCGTGAAGTTCTCGCCCAGGTATGCGTACGTCCGGATAATCCCCACGGGCCGGTTGTCCTGCATGTTCGCCAGCGAATCCTCGCCCCCCACCGGCGTCACCGGGAAATCGTTATTCCAGGCATGGTGCAGCGGAATCAACGACCCCCGCGAGGCGGCCGACCATTCGAGCGCATCAACCGTTCCCAGCGCCACATCCACGGCGTATCCTTTCGCGCCGCCGATGCCCTTGCCGCTGAGCGGATCCGAATCGCCGCCGAAGGCATGCACGTAACCCGTCGCCGCGCCCTGCGCCCGCGCTTTGCGAAAAAGCTCCGTGTTGGTGGGATACAGGCTGTCGAGCCCGGTCCCCTCATAGCCAGTGAAAAAAGGCGAGATCAGGTGATCCCTCAGCCCGATGTAGAAGGTATGCCCCCAAAATGGGGGACGGTCTTCCTCGCCGAACAGCAGCATCGAGCGCCGCGCGAGATTCGATGCCGGATGCTCTTTCCCTCCCGGCTGAAAATATTGCCAGTCGAGAATCCGGTTGTCCTTGTTGGCCGCCAGCGCGCTGACGATGTTCATCCCTTGCGCGTTTGCCGTGAGCATCAGAGTCTCGGGCGTGTTGTGCAGGTTCCCGCCATAGTTCATGTGGACGTGCGTCGATCCGTTGAACCATCCCTTTGCCGTCAGGTCCACGTGCCGCTTCAGGCGTAGCACTACTTCCGCCGTCTCACCTGCCTTCACCTCCACTGCCTGCTTCACCGGCCAATAGTCGAACCCCTTGTGGGCTTCGATCTCGAACGGCCCCACCGGCGCGTCTGTGGTGTACTCGCCGTTGACATAGAAAATCCGCTGCAACCCCGCCGCCATCCTTGCATTGAACACATAGGCTTCTGGCGGCGCATAGAGCTTCCCGTCGGAAGCCCGTCCCGTGATGCGAGCCGCGGTCGCCTCTCCCGTCTGCTCGTCCCGGATGCTGACATGCACTTTCCCCATGGGCCGCTTCCACTTCCGCTCCTTGATCAGCACGCGGCGTTTCTCGCCCCCATAGGTTTCGAGCAGACACAACTGCGGCATTCCGCCTTCGTTCGTGATGTAGGCGATCCACTCGCCGTCCGGCGCCCACCGCGGATGGAAGTCATCGTAATCCCCAAACGTCAGCTTCACCGGTTGGCCCCCGCCCACCGGCAGCACATACAGGTGATTGAACTGATCGGAGGCGCCGCCCGTCGACGAGTACACAATCCGCGTTCCATCGGGGGAAACATCCGGCCGCGTTCTGTACAGCGACTGCTCGTCGAGCAGGAGTTTCGCCTTCTTCATCGCATCAGACTCCAGCGGGACGCGGAACAGGTTCCCGCTGCCGAGAGCCACGTCGCGGTTTGCCACCAGCAGGAACCCGCTGCCGTCTTTCAACCAGCTTGGCTGTGTGTGGAAATCATGATCGGCGAAGTACTGCCGCGGCCTTCCAAACGAGTGATCCTCCGTCACCGCCGTCTCCGGTCCTGCCCAATCCCCATTCTGAATCGATCGTACGTTCACGTTCAGATACCCGGCGGGTTTGGTGGTCACATAGGCGACGCGCTTTCCGTCCGGTGAGAACACGGGATCTACGTACACTTGCTGATCATTGGTGAGCTTTCGCACCTCGCCCGTGGCGGCATTCACGATCTCCAGTTGAATCGAATTCCAGTTGTCGTCCGCCGTGTAGATGATCCATTTCCCGTCCGGCGACCAGTTGGGGGAAGAATGCAGCTTCGCGTTATACGTGAGTTCCTCCGCCACCCCGGTCTTTGGATCCACGCGCCAGATGGACCCATACATCGCGACGGCAATCCACCTCCCGTCCGGCGACCAGCTTGGCCACCACGGCGTCGTGTTCGGCGCGTGCGAGAGGTAGTAACTCGACAGATAATTGCTCCGGAATTTCAATGCCGGATACTCGGAGCCCTGCGCCCAGAGTGCGGTCGAAACCAGAGCGGCGATGCAAACACGAAGAGCAGTCATGGTTAGTAGTGTAGTTTCGCATGGAACTACCCGGCTGCCCCAAGAACGGCGTGTGAAGCAAAATGGAACAATTCTTGCCCGTTGACCCGTCCCGACCCCATTGGCCCAGGCGACACAAGGTATTCCACCTCGCCCGCCTGGAGTGGCAAAGCTCCTGACGCCTGGGAATATTGCAGGTTACCTGTTGAATTGCTGTCGGGTCAATCGCACCGGCTAGTGAGCGGCGTGCTCAACACGGCGATCGAGGCCATAGCCGCCATCCGCAGCCGCGGCCTGAGCGAGAGCGGCTCGACCCGCCGCGCCATGGACGAATTCCGCCAGGCGACCGACCCGTTGGCGGTCTGGTTCGACCGCCACACAACCCTCCGTCCCGACGCAGTGATCCCGCAGGACCGCCTCTGTCGGGAGAGTAAAGCCAGAACTGCTCCACCGCGGGACGCCCCACGAGCAGTAAGACCGCGTTCGGCCGCTCGATGAAAAAGCTGCGCCTCACCGTCGCGGACTACCAGAGGACCGTAGATGGCATGCTGGCTTGGTGTTTCGTCGGCATCGGCCTCGCGCCAAGGCGGACGAGAGAATCATTGGTTCACACGGTTCACGCGGTTCGCCCTATCTTGTTGTCCACAACTAATCGCACGGCGGGAACGGAGTCCGGATGGCGCGGGGAAGCGTAGGCAACGCAGAATAAGATAAGCGGAACCACGTGAACTTAGTGAACCGTGTGACAGGGACCGGTGGAGTTGGTACCTTCTGCGCGAGCTTTTCGGCGGGTGAAGCGATGGCAAGCTTTGGCTAGTGCCTGGTCCGAAAACGGGTTTACATATTGATGCATTACGGGGCGTGGGAGATGAGCGTAAAGCCGGTCACGCCGAGGTAATCGTTCCGGTTGTTGGTGAGCAGCGACGCGTCGTGCAGCAGCGCGGTGGCCGCGATCCAGGCATCGGCGCTCTCGATCCTGCGGCCGGCGGCCTGCGCCGCCACCATCACCTCGGCCCATTTGCGGCAGAGGTCCGGACTTGACGGCACCACCGTGAACCGTTGCAAGAACGTGCGCAGCATTTCAATCCGCTGGTCGCCCCACCGGTATTGAAGCATCCATCGCTCGATCTCGGCGACAGCGATGAACGAAATGAGGGCGATGCGGCCTGCGAGTTCCGCATCGTAGCAGGAGCCAAAAGGATGGTTCTTGAAGACGTAGGAAACGACGTCCGTATCGGCGACGACTTTGGTCATGCGGCCGGGTCAGTCCGCTTGTGGCCTCGCCATTCGCGGATTGTCGCCACGAACTCTTCGACGGACTCCTCTTCCGGCCAGAAGTCGCCGTGAAGCACGGACACGTCCGTGATCGGCCCCGTGCCTTGCTCGGCCATCAACTGTTCGATGGAAGTGTGCCCGGAGGAGGCATAAGGAACCGTCGCCGGCCGGGCTCCCGGCTCGCCGTCCCGTTGCTGGCGATTCATTTGGGCCACGGTATCACCTCGTCATCTCGATTGTACCAGCGGGATCTCAGCCCATGAACGATAGACAAGGCCCATTCTGATGACCCAGGCGCGGTACGCGCGCCACCGGAACAAGAGCCCGTAGTACGTCGGGAAGCTTGCCAAAGCCGGCATCCTGTTTACGCGCGGGCGGATGGTAGATGCCGCCGCCTCGGACGCCGTGCTGAATGACAAACCCGATGAGGCGCCCGCCCGCCAGCAGCCGACCACGTTCGCCCAGGCCCGGCTGGCGCGGGGGGTGTTTTCCGCGAAGCTGAAGAAGTTGGAATACGAAACGCGGATCGGAAAGCTCGTCCCCACCGCCGAGATCAGCATGAAGCGGTACACCCTCGGCCGCCAGATCCGCGACCGTGTGCTCGGGATCGCTAGCAATCTCGCGCTGCAATTGGCCACCCAGACCGATGTGTTGAATGGATATGGCGTCAACAATTGTTTCTTCAGCGTTTGCCTGATTAGTCTCGAACATCACGCTGATGCCGCGAGATTCTCCCGCAGCACGTGTGGGTGGCGAGCTGCAACGCGCAGAAGAGCCAAAGCAGGACCTTCCGGGCGGCGGCGGCCCTGCTCCCAGTTCCGCAAGGTGTGTACGCTGATGCCCAGCGCTTCCGCAAACTCCTTTTGGGTGAGTCCGGTGAATCGGCGGAGAGCGACGATGTCCTTTACCGGATCCAACTGGCCACGCAGGATGCGCTGACGCTGGCTTCGCGGAATGACGCGCGGGAAATTCGCGACGGTCAACTCGGGAATATCATCAACCATGGATTCCTCCTAAGTACTCATAGTAGAGATCGGACTCCTTTTTCGTGGCCCTTCTTGCACTCAAGATTCGGATAAGGTCATCCTCGCGCTCCGTGAATACCACAACAACGACGCAAACGCGGATCGCGCCGGTCGCAATAAAGCGATCCTTATCGACCGAGTGTTCCTCATCATAGATCTCCAGGCAATCGTCGCTGGTGAATAGCTCCTTGGCCTCATCGAATGAGATCCCGTGCTTTTGCTGATTGGCCTCGTTCTTTTTACGGTCCCACTCGAAACGCACACTACTATTATAAGTCAGTGGCTGAGTACGTCAGTGGACGAGGTTCCCGTCACATCCTCTAAACCGCGAATCAGGCGCGCAGACTGCCAGCATCGCCGCTTTCTGCCCGTCAAGGATGACGTATCCGCTGGCGCTTGTCTGGTCGCGACGAAACCGGACAACCGTTCGTAGCGGGCGTTTATCCGATGGTCCACGACGAAACGTGTTTCTCCTCCGCCGCTGATTTCGATAAGGAGGGATGGCGCGAAGACGCGGCTGCTCTTAACTGTTGTTTTGGAGGTCGCTGGTTTGTTGGCGTCCGTTAACACGGTCTACAGATCCTCCGTCGTCAGGCCGGTCTTCTTGGCCAGAACCTTCAACGCCGTGGGGCCGAGCGTGGCTCTGTCGTGATAGGCGAACAACACATCCGGCCAACCCGGCCGCGCCAGAATCCGATGCGATGTCCCGCTCTGGCGCTTGATGGTCCAACCGGTACGCAGCAACGCGGCGAGCGCTTGCTTTGCCTTGGTAGACGGCCAGTGATGCGATGGCTTCTCAGGCGGCAATGAAGGAGACGCTCATGGGACCGGGGACGGCCTCGCCATGCTCCAGTCGATCGGCAATCAAGCGCAAAGCCAATGCCTGCACCGCGATCGTCGCCTGCTTGCGGGTTCGTCCGTACGCCGTAACGCCTGGTAGGGCCGGGATATCCGCCAGCCAGCGGCCATCCTCTTCGCGGTGGTATTCGATGGTCAAAGAGAAGCCGGTTGGAGACTTCGGCATGAATCCATCATGACACCGTTTTCCGGATCAGGGGAGCGCCGGGAATATCCGACCGGGGGTATGTCCTGCGACATCGCCAGTCCGCGGGGTGACGGGTGGGCTGTGACCAGCATGTTTTGCATCGGCGCGAGAAACCGTCACCATTTTGACTTATCAGAGGCCGAAGTGAGTAAACACGGAACCTCTGGAATGTGAGGGCCGGTGAAAAATAGCGCACTTTGGCGGCCGGCGGTAAAGGGGGTATTCTAATCATTGGAGTGTTCAGGACAGTCTGGGAACTGCTTCTGTGCATCGTGTTGGAGGTAAGACACAGTGGTTCCTTTCGCAATTTCTTTGACTTTTCTATCCTTCTTCTTCACCGCCAATCTACTGGGCGGAGGCGGGCATGGCAGGACTCCGGCATACTTCGAGTTGAACGCCGGCCAAGCACATGTTGGCTCGCCCTAGATGGTGAGGCAGTCAACCGAACCAGTTTGGTTCTCGACGGTGTCAAGTGTGACGTTGAAGACATATGCTTTCGCGGCTGTGGGAACCGTGCAGGCGGTAGACGCCGTAATGGGGATAGTGCGAGTTGATGCGGCGGCGAGCAATGGCGGGCCGAAGGAGCCGGTTAGCGAACCCGCATATGAGGGGCGCATCCACGAGGCGACATGGGGTGAGGGGAACGAACGTCAGCCCGGTCGAAGGGCACGGTCCAACGAGGCACTGCAAGCTAACTGTGTACTCCATCCCAAAGGACCCGGCCTCTTGCAGGAGAATCGTATGCACCCCGGCAGTCTCGATGGTCTGGTCGATGCGTGCGGTCACGTCGTGACACACCCTCCCGCCGCTCGGTGTCGGCTGCCCATTGGGACCGAACAACGTGACGCAAGCTGCCGGTCCTCCATAGCCTTGTCGGTCGGTCACTTGGACTGTAACGACGTTCCCTGCCGCGCGGCGCGAAGCAAATTCACCAAAGGATATCGGTCAACCGCCACCCGTCGTCAGAGTGCCTGAAGCTTGCACGTGACTGCTTCACCGCATTGAGTGGAGGGCAAATCAATGAAAAGTCAGTGTTGCCACCAGACCGAAGATCTATTTTTAACTTCTGACCAAGGTCGTTGAGCTGACATTTCCACAGAAACTCCGCGACCGTTCCCACCAGAGGTTGCTCGCTGATTCCAGTGACCGACACGACAATCGCCGAAGCAACCGGGACGTGATAACCTCGTTCATCAACTTGCCAACCACGCGCAGCCTCCAGACCTTTCGCTGTGAGCTTGACAGTGCCGCACTTAGCACCACTGACGAAACAGTTCGTAAGGGCTAGGTGAACCAGCCCCACTTGCTCCAAGGAGAATTGTAGAGAATCCAGGAGTCCAGCTCTGGGCTGTAGAGGGAGTGTTACATCCTTCGAGAAATGAGGTGATTCACGAATGAGCTTTTCCGCCCGGCTTCGGCTCAGGTCACGACTGCAACGGACTTGGCACAGGGAGATAAAGATTACAACCACAATTTGCCGTAGGGAATACATGACACTTGAATCATAGTCGCGTCAATCACGGCTGGCAAGCCCCTTCTTTTCGTGGTCGTGGCTCGGACGTGTTGTCGGTCATCAGAAAACCTAGATTTCTGAGTCTTTCGCCGGCGTAGGGGAGACTAGCAACATCATCTGCGCCGGAGGCGCGATTATCCTTCAATCATCAGCGTCAAAACATTTCAGCGAAGAATTGTATTGTGGCTGGGAAGGCGGTAGAAGAACCCCGCCGTTCCAGCAGCGGGGTTCTGGCTCGGCAACCTTCATGAGAAGGCCACCACTCAAGCTGGTTCTAGCCTGGCATGAACCGTTGCCATGGTCAAAGTCCGCCTGCGCGGGCGGATGGCGAACAGTAGCGGCCCGCGATGGGTATAGCTGGACAGGTAGTCGAGAAGTTTGAGTTTGCGAAAGACGGTGAGGTTGGCGGTGGCGCCGAGGGCCTGCTTCAACTCCGGCAGGGTGGCGATTTTGCGGCGGAGGAGGTGTTTGCGCAGGAGTTGGGGGTCGAAGGAGACGGTCCGCACAATGTTAAAGTTCCGATCTAGTGCTCATTCTAATTGGAACTATAACACAAACGTGACGGAGCCGTAGGGAGGGTGGATCGTTGTTATCGGAAGGCTAATGATAAAGCGGGGCAGGATGAACTTCGCTACACCCGATCCGAAGTGACACCAAAACTGGGAAATGATCTATGTACGACTAAAACTGATACGGGCGTGCCTACTTTGCGACGACGCTCCAACGACCGGCGGGGTAAAGCCGCTGCTGGTCCTGGTTGATATGAAAATCCCAATAGGAATCAAAGTGCTCACTGAGGTAGAGCGCGCGGAGTTTGAGAAGGGCTTCGGCCATGAGAGCCGTCCAACGCATGCCTGATCTCTCCATGCGATCCTTGATCAGGTTCTTGCAGGCGCCTTCGACCGGGCCGCTGGCGATGGGCAACCCTTGGGCCAGATATTCGTCGTAGTGCATGCGATCGCGGTTGCGGTGAAAGTATTCCGCAACCGCGAGCAGAGTTTTGCGCTTGCCGCCAAACAGGGATCGCTTGGTCACCGTTTGGCGGAGTCCTTTGACCACCTGACCGGAATTGCCTTCGAGGATTCTCAGCGACATCAGGCGCGCGTACAACTCCGCCTCGGGGCTGCCTTCGGGGTGAAAAACATGAGCGGCTTTCCAAACCTTCTCCAGCACATGGAGCAAGTCCAGAATCAGCGTAACCTTCATCTTGTTGTTGACCAGGATTTGCAGTGCCCGCTCCCCGTCCGTTAGCGCGACGTGAGTTTGGACGTTGCCGGGATCGCGGCGAATCACTTCCTCAACCACCTCATCAATGAGCGCGGACTTACCCTTCAACAAGCTGGCCCAGACACGCTTGTTCTCCGGCCGCGGAGGCGGCGGGTTAGCGGCGGCTTTGGCGCTGTCGAGGGGACCGGTGCGAAACAGACTTTCCACTACTTGCTGCGGTGTGCGAATCCAGGGGATGCGGCTAAACACCGTGGTCACGGTTGCCATTCTTTTGCGGTTGGCCTTTTGGCCTTTGGTTCGCCGGACGGGTTTCTGCGGGCGGTCTTTCTTGACCATGGGAATTCCCTTGCAGTCGACGGCGGCAACCAGAATGGAAGCTGCGGGCTGCGAAGCAACGGGGAGACGCCGGAGGTAAAAGGCATCGAAGTCCTGGGCGGCGTCCCCGAGGATCTGTTCCAGACTGCGCATCGGAACCGCCAGGCCGGCGGCCTCTTGAATGCGTTGCATGGATTCGCGGAAGGGACCTTGAACGGCCGCCTTGACCATGCGTTTCTGAAGCTCGTAGGAGAAGGATCGTGCCGGCAACTGCAGTGCTTCATCGAGCGGGTGAATGCTCGGCGCGCCGTCGCGGCAATAAGCGGTGCGGTCGATGTCGATGGGGCCGAAGATGGTCTTCAGTGTACGGCGCTGGAGACGGCGCTGTGAATACAGAGCGGTAGCCGACTGGGTTGCGACCGCCAGGACCGGGCCTACATCGCCGGTGCCGCGCTGCTGGACGTGAGTCTGGAGAAGGATGCGGTGGAGTTGACGTCCACGGAGTTCCTGTTGGAGTTCGATCTGGTGTAACGGGAGCTGCAAGGTGGCGGGAGCCGATAGCCAGGCCTCCAATGAGGAGAACGCCTCGAAGGCCGCGGTGCAGGCGGTGGAGACCGGCGGGCTGGCGAGGGAGACAACCGGAATGAGGGAAGTTGGAGAAGACGGAGTGGCAGCTGTCATAATCCTACGGTACTATATACCGTAGGAATTATGTCTATGAAACCTGCCTCTCAGGCCAAACTCGCCAAGCGGATCCACTCCGACGCCCAACGTTTCGCCGCGCTGAAAGACGAACTCACCGCGTTGGGCTATTTCTGCAAGGGAACGCTACTGAAGCGGATGATGAAGTGCGGCAAGAAGGGATGCGTCTGTCAGCGCGACCCCGCCAAACGCCATGGTCCCTATTTCGAATGCACCTTCAAGCGGGACAACAAGACGATCAACGTACGGCTCCCCGCCCAGGCCGCACCTCTGTACCGAAACGCCATTCAGCAATATCACAGGTTGAGGAGACTCCTGGACCGCCTGGAACAGCATTCCCGCTCGGCTTTGGCTCACCTTGCCGAATTCAAATCGGCGGACCGCAACTGAACCAAAAGAC
>JADLBD010000182.1 GCA_020847975.1 Bryobacterales bacterium
ACGGCGAATGTTTAGTGGCGACGTTAGTGGGCCTGCCCGCCGGTATCCCTATATCTTTACAAGCGATCAATCACGAACTCTGGAGACGCCAGCAGGGTTACGGTCGCGGCGGCCGGATGAAGATCGAAACCGATACGGTCGAGATCGTCTCCGGCGTCCGCCATTCGCAGACCATCGGATCGCCCATCGCTCTCATCATCCGCAACCGCGACTGGAAGAACTGGACCGAAGTGCTTCCAGTCGAGGATATCGAAGGAGGCGAGGACAAAAAGAAACCCGTGACACGCCCGCGGCCGGGGCATGCGGACCTGGCGGGAGCCATCAAGTATAACTTTCAGGATGCGCGCTATATCCTGGAGCGGGCTAGCGCACGGGAGACTACCGCCCGCGTGGCGGTAGGCGCCATCGCGAAAGCGTTCCTTGCCCAGTTCGGCATCCGCGTCCTCAGCCACGTCATCGGGGTTGGACCGGTGCGTCTGGAACGCCCGGTCACCTGGGACGAGATCGAGACGCTCGCCGCGAAGGAAGAAGTTCTGCTCGGGTGCGTGGACGCCGAAACCGAGGCGAAAATGAAAGCAGCGGTCGACGTCGCATATCGCACCGGAGATACCATCGGAGCCATCTTCGAAGTGCGCGCCCACGGCCTGCCTCCCGGCCTCGGCTCCCACATCACCTGGGATTCCCGGCTCGACGGGCGGCTCGCGCAAGCCATTGTTTCCATGCAGGCAGTCAAGGGCGCCGAAGTCGGCTGCGCGGAGGAGCAGGCCACTTCCTACGGCTCGAAAGTGCAGGATACAATACACTACGATAAAGGAGAGAGGCGCTTCTTCCGCGGCGCGAACAAGGCCGGCGGACTGGAGGGGGGGATGACGAACGGTCAGGACGTCTTTGTACGGGGATTTCTTAAGCCGATCTCGACTCTGCGCAAACCTCTGGAATCCGTCGATCTCGAAACCCGCGAGCCCTCGCTGGCGGCCTATGAGCGCAGCGATGTTTGCGTAGCCCCAGCGGCAGGGGTCATCGGCGAAGCGATGGTGGCGATTGTCCTCGCCCAGGCGTTCCTCGAAAAATTCGGCGGCGATTCCCTTGTGGAAACCCGCCGCAACTACGAAGGCTACATCGCGCAGGTTAGGGAGTTCTGATGGTCTACAAGATCGTGAAGTACGGCGATCCGGTGTTGGAGAAACCGTGTGATGCGGTGGAGGATACCGAGTTCGGCTCGTCCGAGTTGCGGGAGTTCGCCGAAGACATGTTCGAAACCATGTATTCGGCGAAAGGGGTGGGCCTGGCGGCTCCGCAGGTAGGCGTGCCGAAGCGGCTGACGGTGATTGACTGCTCGGTGGGGGAAGACCCCCAGCAAAAGCTCGTGCTCATCAACCCCGAAATCACATTCAAGGAAGGCTCCCAGGTGGGCGAAGAGGGCTGCCTCAGTATTCCCGGCTTCCGCGAGGATGTCGAGCGCGCCAGGAAGGCGACCATTCGCGCCAGAAATCTCGACGGCGAGCCTATCGAGGTCACGGGAGAGGACCTTCTCGCGCGCGCGATGCAGCATGAACTCGACCACCTCAATGGCATCCTCTTTCTCTCCCATCTCAGCCCGCTCAAACGCGATCTCATTCGCCGCAAGATCAAGAAGATGATCAAGGCCGGCGAGTGGTAATGCGCCTCGTCTTCCTTGGCACGCCGCGGTTTGCCGTTCCTACCCTCCAGGCGATCCTCGGGGCCGGACACGAAGTCGCGGCGGTCTACACACAACCCGACCGGCCCAAAGGCCGCGGCCGGCAACTGCTCCCCTCCCCGGTGAAGGAATGCGCGCTCGCGCACGGTCTCCGTGTGGAGCAGCCCGAACGCGTCAGGCGTCCGGAAGTGGTCGAGCAACTGAAGGCCATCGGAGCCGATGCCATGGTGGTCGTGGGTTATGGCCAGATCATTCCCCAAACCATCATTGATCTGCCCCGGTTGGGAATCATCAACGTGCACGCGTCCCTGCTTCCGAAGTATCGCGGGGCGGGCCCCATCCAATGGGCCATCGCCAACTGTGAGCGGATCACCGGAGTCACCACGATGCGCATCGATGCGGGTCTCGACACCGGCGACATGCTGCTGAAGCGCGAAACCGGGATCGGCCCGGAGGAGAATGCCATCGAACTCGGCGGCCGCCTTGCGGTGATCGGCGCGCAGTTGCTGGTGGAAACACTCGACGGCCTGGCGCGGGGCGTCATCACTCCGATCCCTCAAGATAACGCCGAAGCCACCTATGCGCCGATTCTGAAGAAAGAGGACGGCCTCATCCACTGGAGTCTGCCCGCCCCGCAAATTCATTGCCGCATTCGCGGATTCCAGCCGTGGCCCGGCGGATTTACAACGTTTCGCGGCTACATGCTCCATATCTGGCAGGCTCGTGTCGCGGAGGAAGGCCTAAACCAGCCGCCCGGCACGGCGGTTCCCAAAGACGGGAGACTTCTCATGGCATGCGGCGAAAATTCCACCCTCGAATTGCTCGAATTACAACTGGAGGGACGAAAGAAAATGCCGGCGCAGGCTTTTCTCAACGGCCAGCGGCTGCTAGAGTATGAATTCTTGGGGGAGAAAATTTGAAACTGCCGCTTGGCTATCGCTATGCGTCGCTGTACGCAGGGATTCGTAAGGTCGCGCAGGATGATCTTGCCTTAATCGTGTCAGACACGTCCGCCGCCTGTGCCGGAGTGTTTACTCAAAATCGCGTACAGGCGGCGCCGGTGAAGGTGTGCAAGGCGCACCTGAAGGAGAGCCAGGGAGTGGCGGGCGCGATTCTCATCAACGCCGGCAACGCCAACTGCGCCACCCGCACCGGAGACCGCGTGGCCCTGGCCTGCTGCAAAGCTGTGGCGAAATTGCGCAAATCTCCGGTGTCGCACGTGCTTCCCGCCTCCACTGGCGTCATCGGCGTGGAACTCGATCCCAAGCTCATCACCAATGCGCTGCCCAAGCTCACCGCCTCGCTCTCGCCGGACAATTTCGAAGCCGTCAGCCGCGCCATCATGACCACGGATACGCGCCCCAAAACAGCTTCGGCGGAGGTCACCGCCGGCAAAGGCACGGTAACCATCGCGGGCATGACGAAGGGAGCCGGAATGATCATGCCGATGATGGCCACCACCCTCGGGTTTGTCATGACCGACGCCGCCATCGCCCCTTCCATGCTCGCCGGCATGCTCCGCGAAGCCAACGAGGAGAGCTACAGCCGCATGAGCGTCGATGGAGACACTTCCACCAATGACACGGTCCTGCTGCTGGCCAACGGCGCTTCCGGACAGAAGATATCCGCGAAGGACCGCAACGTATTCACCGAAGCGCTCCTCCACGTCATGCAGGATCTGACGCGGCAGATCGCGCGCGATGGAGAAGGGGCGAAGAAGCTCATCACCATTCATGTCGAGGGAGCGCCATCGAAGGACGCCGCGGCCCGCATCGCGCGCGCCATCGCCAATTCTCCTCTGGTGAAGACTGCCGTAGCGGGCTCAGACCCCAACTGGGGCCGCATTGTGATGGCCGCCGGGAACTCCGGCGTGGCGTTCGATCCCGCCCAGGTGGATGTTTACATGCAAGGCGTCCGCGTGTGCCGCAAGGGACTCGCCGCCCCGTTTTCCGAAGACGCGCTGAAAGCGAAGCTCGATGAGAAAGAGGTGGATATCCACTTCGTCATCCAGGGCGGCGGCGAAGGACAGACGCGCTTCTGGACCTGCGATTTCACGGAAGAATACATCCGCATCAACGCGAGCTATCGCACGTAGAAGGGGCTCATTATGCGCCGCCGGGAATGGATCCTGTTGCCCGCCGCTTCCCTTCTCCGGGGCGACGAACAGCAACAGTTGACGGACTGGCTGGGCGAACTCGCGGCGCGCCTTTCCGAGGATGACCCCGAGGATTTCCTCCGCGCGTTCGACAAAGAGTTGCGCGGGCGGATCGAATCGAACGTCCGCGGAATGCTCCAGGGATGGGAGGCGGCTTCCAGCGTGGATATTCTCTCCATCACTGGCGAGGGAGACCGCCGCACTCTCGAGTTGGACTGGTTTCTTCGCCTCAAACCACGCTCGCTCGTGGGAGCCACCACCGAGCGCCGCAAGCCGCTCACCGTGGTCCTCCAGCGCGCCGGCAAAGGATGGCGCATCGTCGATCTTACTCCCCTCGATTTCTTCTCCCCGCCCAAACCCTCGGCTCAATGACAGATTTTCGCCCGGCCTTGCGCCTGAGAGGGTGAGAGAGAAATCGATGCCCACGCAACCCTCGAAGCCCGGAGTCAACCCTTCCCCATTCGCCTGGCATGAAGCCCAGGCCTGGAACCTGCCCACCATGCTCGACGCCATCGCCCGCAACAACAAGAACTCCAACATGCCGAACGAAATGCTGGCGGTGATCTTCTTCGAGGAGACCGGCTTCTGCAACGTGCAGCAGGCGGGCAAGAACGGCCCCGCTGTCGGCTTCGGCCAGATCGAAGTGGGCAACCGCGACAAGTTCCGCTTCTACAAGTGGCTGAATGACCCGGACCTGAACCTCCCCGATGAGTTCATGGCGAAGTTGAAACAGGAAAAGCTGGATGTTCCGACACTGAAGATGAAGCAGTCGATTCAGGAGAAGGTGAAGACCAAGATGCTGGGCAGCAAGGAATATTCGGCCATGATGTCCTGCAAGTACTTCGAGTTCCTGTCCACAGTCGATAGCATGCAGCTCGAAGGGCTCATCGGGGCGCAAATCTCCTCGCATGCCGAATACCGTACACGGTTCTCCGAGGGGTATCAGTTACTGCGCAAAGCGCTCAACCTCACCGGGGTCACGGCGGATCAACTGCGCGATGAACTCATCAGCGCCCTCAACCACGCCAAGCGCCGCGGCGCGGGGGAAAGCCTTTCCAACAAGAACAACCCCATTCCGAAGGACAATTTCAAATCCTTCTGGAACTGGATACTGCCCGCTGATTGGCTCGCCGGCCGCCCCGGCGTCGTGGCCTCCGCAAGCACGGTCTCCGCCAACACCACGAACAGCCTGCCGGCCGTGCAGTAGCGCCTCACAGCAGGTGGAAATTCACCTCCACCAGCGCGGGAACGCGCACGGGTTTTCCGTTACGGGTGCCGGGTTGAAAACGCCACCTGCGCACCGCCTCGATCGCTTTCTCCTCCAACCCCAGCCCCAGCGGCGACTGCACTCGGATGTTGTGCACCTGCCCGCGCTCGTCAATCTCGACATATAGAACCACCGTCCCCTGCAGCCGCGCCTTCCGCGCTTCCTCGGTGAACTCGGGCTCAATCATGTAAATGATTCTCGGCTGCGTTGTGGCGCCGCCCTGCGAACCGCCGGGGACGATGCCGCCGTCGCCGTCGCCGAATGAGCCACCGCGGCTGTTCCCCACTCCTCCCCGCCCCATAGGGTTCTGGCCGATTCCCGTCCCGCCCTGGTTGCCGTCAGACGGCGGTCCGCTGCGCGCCGTGGGGTCGCCCAACAAGGTCAGCAGTTCCGGCTTCCTCGCCGGGTCCGGAGCCCCCGGGAGAACAGGCTCCACCGGAAGCGAAGGCATGGTTTCGGGACGTTTCGTCGTGGGCGGAAGGAACTGCCGCGGCGCGGTTCGCGGTAACTCGCCTTTGGATGCCGGAAGCACATCGTTCCCGCTGCCTCCGCCTTTCGCATTGCCGGGCGGAAGGTGCCACTCGAGCTTGATGCTGGTCCAATGAAGGTCCGGTTGTTTTCGATTCTCCGGCAGTTCCTGCACGGCAGAGAGGTGCAGAAGGGCAAAGACCGCGCCGCCATGCAGAAGGATGGAAGTGATCTGGCTGGATCGCATCTTCATGGGTGACCTCGCCTGCACGTCCCCTTCCACCGTGGGAGCCGCCTGAAAACAACCACTTGCCACCCCTGAGGTGTGATTCAGCGGCAACACTGTGGAACACGGCAGCGGGGATGGCCCCGTCGAGGTGCGATTGTTGTTAAAGTAGAAAAAACTGGGAATCGGATGATTATCCGGAAAACGCAATTCGAGTTCATCGCAAATCAGAAAGAACAGGCGTTCGCCCGGCGCCAGGTCCCCTTCTTCCGCGAGATGTGGAAAGAAAGGGCCGCGAAATACGATGACTCCGCATTGGCCGCCCTCCTCGCGGGCCTGATTCGCGAAGCCCATTCCTTCGGCATTACCGGGGACCAATTGGTGATGCGCTACGCCAATTTTCAATTCGGATTCCGTGGAATCCTCTCCGGCCCGGCCCGATCCCCACAAACCGCGGCAATCCTGCGCGACTTCCATCTCACCGGAGAAGAGAAGGTGGAGCGGCTCGCTGACTGGATCGCCCGGTTGGGCGGCGGAAAGGCTCCGGCAAGTGCGCAGAAGTGATCCTTTAGTTGACTTCAAGGCCCTGGCAACCGGGATCCTGGAAAAGGATCGCACCATCCGCGAAAGGGTTCCAGGTCACGTGGATTCGCTCGAAGCCGTGGCGGACTGCGGGGATGACAAGTGCCCTTCCTGCGGCTTCCCCCGCAGCCAGCGCCAGGACGCCATGACGCTGCGGCATTTCTTCATCCGCGACTCCATCCGCTCGTTCACCGGCGCGGACTGGCACGTTGCGCGAACCTCGTATCCAGGCAAGGACGCGCACAGCCTGATCCCCCAGTCCGTAATGCGCGCGAAGACGCGGGAGATTCTGAAGAAACACTTCGGAGCCGAGGCGAGCCCTTGCGACCTGGAAAACGGCGAGAAACTCGGCCCATTCGAGGCGGACTTCCGAAAAACCATGCAGGAAGTCTGCACCCAGCCTGCCGATGCCAGCGTGATCGCGAGCCGGGTTGGCAAGCTGAGGGATTGGGTGAATTCCAAGGCAGTGGTGGACCATTTCCGGTTAGAGGAAAAGATCCAGCAGTTCCAGGCACAGACGCACGCCGACGTGGCCATCTACCGCGACGACTTGCCGGCGAGTTGGAAGCGGCTTGCGGCGGGCGTTCCAGGCGTCTACACCGAGGAAGCCGCCGAAGCGCTTCTCGCCAAGAAGGAAACGAAACTCAGCGTGAACGGGGCTCCGCTGGCAACTCCTGTCAAAGGAGGGCCCGTTACGGCGGACCGTTTCCAGGATAATGCCTTGCTAGTGGACGTGAACGGAAAGACCGTCCGATACCAGCTCGCGGAAGGCAACCGCCCCGTCCCCCCAGGCACGGAAGGTTTGACTTCCGAGCAGCGAAAGGTATACGAAAAGTTCCGGGGAGAGAGCCCGCGGATTTTTGACGGGATCCAGGTCGAAAGACACGATGACGGTTCCGTCAGCCTGCACAAGAAGAAGTACGACGAAGAGAAGAACATCGCTCTGGTCTATACACGCAAGATGGATGCCGATGCCAAGACCCTGGCCTACGACGTGCGCGGGTACAAGAAGGAGGATGGCAGCGTGAAGGAACTCTACTCCCGTTCTCTTCTGGGAGGAGGCGGAGCCAAGAAGTCGGCACACTGGCCCGATCAGATTTTCGAGAATATCATGGGTAAGCCGTTCACCGGAGGGACGCAGTGCTCCTATTGTGAGGAAGTGCAGGCCGACGAAACCTTGTGGCAGCGGTACGCATTCTATCAATCCCATCGCGACAGCACCCCAATCGCGTACGTGGGCCGGGAGATGCTGGCCAAACTGGATGCGGAAGGGCCTGAAAAAGTCTTCCATGATTACATGACCGGTGTCATCAACGAGTTGAAGGCGCGAGCGGCGGCCGATTGCGCGAAGCAGCGCGAGGCGGCACAGAAGGCTGCCGCCGCCTCTCCGGCGGCAGCGCCGGCAGCCGCGGCGCTCCCGGCGGCGTCGGCGGAAGAGGTGGACCTTGCCTACAATGCGGCACTGCAAACCTCCCGGGATACGGAGGGGGGTATTCCCGTCAAAACCAGAGCCGCAATCACGCGGTTGAACGAGTTGTTGGCGGGGAAGGCTTTTCCCAAAGAGAAGATCAAAGAACTCTCCGAGGCCATCCGGTCCGCAAACAAGCCTACTGATACGAAAAAGGACTAGGAGAGAGGAGAATCTCGCCCATGGGAATCGAAGAAAAACTGACCGGCGCCGGCAGGCACAGAAATGCGGTCGAGGCACTCATCCGTTTCGACCGCCCGGTCGGGGAGATTCGCCGGATGCTCGCTCCCATTTCGCTCGACGCCAACCTGGTTCCGCCGGCAATCCTGCGCCGCGCGGATGTCCTTTCGGTGCTCCAGCGCTTCCTCGACGGACATCTGGAAGCGCGCGATCTGGAACGCTGGGCGGAGTTATTCGAAGGACGCTCCGATGTGCAATGCGAAGATACGCCGGACCAAATCCTCGACCAGGTGATGCTGGAACTGGCACACCCCTTGCTCTACGAGCCAATCACGAAGGAAACCATCGAGATCAAAGCGATCCTGCTTGGCTGATCAACAACCTACGGCCGCGCCGGCGGAGCCTTCGACGACGGCGCGGGAACACCATCCACCGTTCGCGGCTCCATCAACTCCACCCTTGTCCCGTCCGGATCGTAGAGGTTGCACTGCCGCCTGCGGTTCGTTCCCACGCGAATCTCCATCGTCCTCGAGTACTTCTGCCGTGCGGGCTTGCCCTCGAGCATCGCCACCGCCTGCGCCATATCCGGTACTTCGAGCGCGATGTGATGCGCCGTTCCACGCCTGTCCGGCGCCGGCATCTTTTCGTAGAGCATAAACTCGATGTAGTCCGTCCCGTCAGGAACCTGCATGTTGATCCAACTCAGTTCCTTGCCGTCCTTGCTGCCGCGCCAGATCTCGCGGAACCCGAGAATGCCGCCGTAGAACTTCATCGCCTCCTGAGTGGAACCCACCAGGATGCCGAGATGCAGCATGCGCGTCGAAACGCGCTGCGGACCGAGGAATTTCCCGGCATCGCGCCGGGACCAGCCGGCAGGTTCATACTGCACAATTTCGACGGTATGCCCATCCGGATCCTTCACGTTGAAATTCGAATTTCCGATACGCCCTTTCGGCGTCCTGTCCGGAACCTTCACTCCCTTCGATGCCAGGTAGCGCCGCATCGCCTCCGCGTTGTCGGTCTCAATCGAAATGTGGTTCAGCCGGTCCGAGCCCGGCTCGCGCTCCGGAAACAGCTCGATGTACTGCCGGTCATTCACCTTGATAAACGTCAGCGAGAGCTTGCCGTCGGGGTTCTTCAAATCGAATGGTTCTTCGTATCCCAGAAAATTCTTGTAGAACTGCCGTGACTTGTCCACATCCCTTGCATACAGCGCGATGTGGGCTACGCCCGTGATCCGCGGGCGTTTCGCTTCCTGAGCGTGCCCCACGGCAACCGCGGCCAGCAGTATGATCCCGGTCCTTCGCATATGGAGCATGGTATACCTTACCGCCCGGGCATCGCCGAATCGAAAAAAGCCCCCACATCCCGGCGCAGTTTCTCGAGCGATGGAAGATGGATATACATCATGTGGCCAGCCTCGTAGTACGCCGTCTGGAAGTTTCCCCGCAGCCGCGCATCCACGCCCATGTGACTCAACGTGTACTCGGCGGCAAAGAACGGCGTTGCCAGATCAAAATACCCGCAGCCCACAAAGACTTTCATGTGCGGATTCTTCGCCGCCGCCGCCCGCATCGCATCCGCGGTATCCGCAAAGCCCTCCGCCGCGCTCCCCCAATCCCACCCCGCAATCCCGCCTCCTAAAACGTAATAGGTGAAATCTGTTTTAAAACCCAATTCCCGCCGCGCGTAATCGGCAAACAGCGCCGTGTAGGGAGGCCGGATGGCCGCGATGCTCGGATCGAACTCGGGCTGCTCGGCCACATTCCGGCCTTCATACGCGATCAGCCGGCTGTCGATGCGCCCCACCGTCGTCTTCCTCTCGCGCAGCAGTTCGTTGCAGAAGCGCAGAATCTCGATGCGCAGATCCGCGTTATCCACATACCGCTCGCTCAGCCCGGTGTAGCGCGCCAGCTTCGCCGCCATGGCCTGCCGTTCGCTGCCTTTCAGACGGTCCCCCTTGGCCAGCGCTTCCGCATACGGTCCCATCGCCCACGCGCGCACTTCTTCGAGCGTCTTCGGAAGGTCCTTCTGCAAATCCGGAGCCAGCTTCTTGTGATACCACGCCGTCGCCGTATAGGAGGGCAGGTAAAGCACAAACGGCAGATCATTGCCGCGCGTGAAGCGGATAGTCTGGAAGTTGAGCACCGTCGAAATCAACACCACACCGTTGAATGCGATTCCGTGTTCCACAAGATAGCCCGATAGCCCCGCCGCCCGCGTAGTGCCGTAGCTCTCCCCTGCGAGAAACAGCGGCGAACCCCAGCGCTCGTTGCGCGTCAGGTACAGCCGGATGAATTCGCCCACCGAACTGATGTCGCCCTGCACTCCATTGAACTTCTGCGCCAGTTCCGGCTTCGTTACCCGGCTGTAGCCAGTACCCACGGGGTCAATGAAGACGAGGTCCGTCTTGTCGAGCCAGGTCTGCTCGTTGGGGATCAGTTCGTACGGCGCGGGAGGCATTGATCCGTCCGGCATCATCTTCACCCGCTTCGGCCCCAGGGCTCCCAGGTGCAGCCACACCGAGGCCGCTCCCGGCCCCCCGTTGAAGGCGAACGTCAGCGGACGCTTTGCGGCCGGCTCCGCGGTTTCCAGCGTGTAGGCGATGTAGAACATGCTCGCCTCGGTCTCCCCGGTCTCGTTCTTAATGGGAAGAAACCCCGTGGATGCCGTGTAACGCAGCGTCGCTCCATGCACCGTCAATTCGTGCCGCGTCACCACGGGTTTGTCATCCTGCGCCGGAGCCGATGGAACCGCCGCTCGCGGCGTGGCAGGCCTCTGCTGCCCCAGGCAAGCCGCCGCCAGCCCCAAAAACAACGCGAATTTCCGCATTGGTCAATTATGGCGCGGCGCCGGCCTTTCCCGCTGGCCCGGCGTTACCGCCGCCGGCGCGGACACCCCACCGCGAAGCCAGCTTATGGAAACGCGCGCGTAACGAGCATGGTAAGAATCCCGAAGCCCACAATTACGCAGGAAACGACAACCACTTTGCGCGTGATCGCCCAATCCCGGATCTCATGCTGCATGATGGGGAGATTGGAAAGCGCACTCGTCATCGAAGTCAGCACCGTTGCGAAGCCCGCTGTCTGCATGTCTATGCTGCGATGCATCGCCAGTGTCGCCGCTGCCCCAACCGTACTGGCGCTCGAAACGAGTCCGCCAATGAGGCTCACCAGCAGGAAACCAAGATGCCCAAAGTAGCGCTGCGCCAGGCTGCCGGCGATTTCGATCGCTATGAAAATGAACCCGAATTGGAAGACCTTGCCGAGCGACAGGGGTGAGGAAAGCCGAACCAATCCCGTATTCCCCTGCCGGTTCTTCCTCCCGCTCCAAATGTAAACCGCGGCGGTAATCGTCATTGCGATCATGGGGCCGGCGGCGCTCGCCACCGCGGGAGGCGCGAAGATAGCCAGAATCAGAAGATTCCGAACAAACATTGCCACCACTGTCAATAAATCAATGGTGACCGCCAGCGTAGCAATATCCCCGGACTGATTCTTAATCGACCCGGCCAGTTCGGCGATCGCGGCAGTGCTGTTCACCAGGCCGCCAAGAATCGCCGAGTAGTTCAAACCGCGCGAACCGAACATTTTCAGCAGCACGTAATTGACGAACCCCAGAGCTGCGATGACAACAATGATGAGCCACGCTTCCCGGGGATTCAGAAGGCCCCAGGCATCCACCGTGCGATTCGGCAGCACAGGATAAATCACGAACGCCAGCAGACCGAGCGAGACGGCTGATCGCACCTCAGTCACCAGGAGCCCGCCCGCAAAATGTGTAAGAGCCGGCTTCAAAGACAGCAGTAAGGTCATCACGATAGCCGCCGCGACCGGAGTGTAGTGATGGCCCTGGCCAATGAGGACTCCGAGGACAAACGTCAGAATGACTGCCGCCGACGTCGTCGCCTCCACCGATCTTCCCTCGCGCACGTTGTGCAGGGCAGTCAACAGAACAATCAACAAGACCCCGGCGAACGTGATGTAGGCAATGGGCGGCGAAGCGAGAATGCTCAGTGCGCCCGCAATGGCGACAATCGTGAACGTTCTCGTCCCCAGGTCCTTTTGCGACCACTCGCGCTCCAGTCCGACGAGCATGCCGATGCCTATGGCGATGGCGAGTTTGATCGAGATATCGACGGGAGCGAACTGAACATCCACCTCACCCATTAAAGCGCAAGAAATTCTGAATGACAGATTCCCGGATTTCTGCTGGCCTCTGTCATCTAGCCGCGCGCCCGCCACGCGCCCGCCGCCTGAAGCATCAGCACCCCGCCAATCGCCAGCAAACTCAAGTACACCAGCAGGAAGTACTTCTCTGCCGGCAGCCTTCCATGCAGGTAGCGTCCCAGAAAGATCGCCGCGAATACCGCGGGAAGTGAAGTGAAATAGTAGTGGTTCACCGCCGGCGTCCACAAACCTGCCGCCCAGTACCCTCCCATCCCAGCGATACTTGCCGGCAGAAAGTACGCCTGCAAAGTCGCCCGAAACCGCTCCGGAGTCCAGCCCCTATAAGACCCGTAAATCACCAGCGGCGGTCCGTTCATCCCATACGCGCCCCCCAGCAGCCCCGCCGTCCACCCAAACACCCACGCAAACCGGTCGTCCTTCCATTCCAGCCGCCGCCGCCTTCGAAGCGAATAGAGCGCGAACCCCGCAATCACCATCCCTAGAATGGCCTTCACCACCGGTTCCGGAAAAGCCTTCAACAGATACAACCCCGCCGGAATCCCGAATAACGTGAAAAGCAGCAGCCACCCCGCGCTCCGGTAGTGTACGCTCCGCCACTCCTGCGCGAAAATCACCAGCGCAATCGTGATCGATACCAGCACCGCCGTCGGAGCCGCCACCTCCACGGGCAGCAGCAGCGCCAGCAGCGGAACCGCGATCAGCGCCTCTCCAAACCCCAACGCGGACCGCACCAGCGTCCCGGCAAACAGGATCAGAATCACCACCAGGGTCGTTTGCGAACCGGCCATCCCTCGAGTTTAAGCCCCCTGCTGCCTCAGCATCGCTCCTCGAGCAGCGCCACCTTCCGCAGCCGCGCCGCGTGCCGGTCCACTCCGTCGAATCGCGCATTCAGAAAGGCCCGCACCAGCTCCCTCGCCAGTTCCGGACCAATCACCCGCGCCCCCAGCACCAGCACGTTCATATCATCGTGCTCCACTCCCTGGTGCGCGGAATACGTATCATGGCACAGCCCGGCGCGGATTCCTCGCAGCTTGTTCGCCGCTACGCTCGCTCCAACCCCGCTCCCGCACAACAGCAATCCTCGCTCTGCCCTTCCCTCGAGCACAGCCCTCCCCACCAGTTCCGCAAAATCAGGATAGTCCGAAGGAAGCTCATTGTGCGCGCCCAGGTCCAAAACGGCGTACCCCTCGCCTCTCAGCGCGTCACGCAACGTTTCTTTCAGGCCAAACCCCGCGTGGTCTGCCGCCATTGCAATCTTCATGTCTTTATTATAGAGACCCTTCCCGCTCCCCTTACTCGAGCGAGAACTCCACGCCCCGCTCGCTGTTCAACTGCAGGCTCACGCCCTTGTCCAGCGTCTCCAGCGGTACCACCTTCTTCGCGTAGCCCTTGGTCACGTAATGCAGATCCTGCCCATCCACCCAATAGGCAATCACCGCCACCACCGTACTGTCCCGGAACGCGAGCAACGTCAGTGTCGGCTTGGTCGCCGAAACCACCCGCTCCGGTGTCACTTCCTCCTGCGCGCCCGGCGGATACACCGTCGCCTGCTGCTTCGTTTCCTCCCCCTTCGGCTTCACCGCCTCCGGCAAGTCCGTGTACTCCTTGATCTGCGGGCGCACCACGTCCGGCGAGTAGTACTGATTGATAATCACCGTCGGACTCTGCGGAGCCGGCTCCACCACGCTCTGCGCCGGAGCACCTCCATCGTATCCCGTGTACGCCCCGCCATACCCCGACCCTACAAACCCGTAAGGAATCCCGTACGGCACAACCACCGTCCGAGCGCGTCCCCCGCCCCCGTAACCGCCGCGCGCACCCCGCACCGGATTCGCATAAATCCCCGGACGTCGCAGCGGAATCAAACGGTTTGTTTGCGGCAGGCTGCTCACCGTCGCCCCTAACCCGGACGCAAATCCGGTGCTGTCGAATGAGCCGACAATCTTGCCCGTCGATACGCCCCCGTACATTCCCCTCTGCTGCGCAGCCAGGGGCAGCGCCGCCGCCGCCGTCATCCAGAGCGCCAACCACGTCTTTCGCATGGAAGAACTCCTTCCGCTTCGAGCTTAGCCTCATTCCATAGACGCGGGCAAGTTAAATCGCGTTCTACCTTTTCCTCGAGGTTATTCCCCTAGCTTCAGCGGAGCCAGTACCCGGTCGTGGATCCAGTGCCCGTCCCACCATTCCACCGGATTTACCATCACCCCGTCCACCATCATGCTGAAATGCAAATGGTCCCCGCCCGCCAGCCCCGTCGCCCCGCTCTTCCCAATTATCTGGCCCTTCTTCACCGCATCCCCAGGCTTCGCCTGAATCTCGCTTAAGTGCGCATAGAGGCTTTGCAGCCCCAAACCATGGTCCACCACAATCGCATTCCCATAAATCCCCAATGGCCCGGAAAACACCACCACGCCGTCGTTGGCCGCCGCCACGGGCGTGTGCGCCGTCACCGCCAGGTCGAAGCCCAGGTGCACCTGCTGGTCGATCGGTTGCCGCTCGTAATAATAGTCGCGGTAGTCGTAGAACTGCGCCTCCACGCTCGAGTTCGCCAGTTGCAGAAACGGACCGTGCCAGAGAATCCTGTCCGCCGTCTTCAGCCGCAGTTCCGCCAGAGTTTGCGCGTTCGCCTTGCGCATGTCGCTGTTGATCTTCACAAACCGCGCCACCACATTGCCTTTCCCCCCAGGATCCAGTTCCTTGAATATCTTCTCCAGGAACGCGTCGCTCACGTCAATCCTCCGGCTGCGAAACGTCTTCCACGTCAGCTTGTTCCAGAACCGGCTCGTCGCCTCCGCCCCGGCCGGGTTTCGTACATAAACCAGCGGAACTTCCCCGCGCGGCGTGTCGTACGGAATGGCGAAAAAGCTCACTCGCCGGTTCACATCGTTCGCCCCCGGCAGTGGAAAGCTGCGGAACGTATACTTCCCCACCCGCACCCCGGCTTCACTCCAATACCCGCTCGCCGTGAACACCACCACCTCCGAACCTCCCAGGTTCAGGTAATGCTGGCCTTCATCCACGCTCACTGCCGGCGGACGGCTGTTCACCTCCACATCCAGTTCCAGCCTATCCGTCCGCCCCGCGAAATCGTTGGAAACCGCCTCCACCCTCAGCGTCGCCTTCCCGTCCTTCAATCCATTCGCCTTCCCAGTCCCCGCCTCGAACTCTATTGGAGCCGGATTCACAACTTTGGGAAACAGATTCCAGCGGTGCGCCGCAATCGTTCTTTCATACACCGCGTAGCTCTGTCCGCCTTGACTGACGCTGGCCTTCACGCTCCGCACCCCGTGAGGGTTAATCGCCACCAGCCTCACCGGCGTCGCCGTCCCAATCACCTTCACCGCTTCCTGCAACTGCAACTGCGTGCCCGTCGACCGGATGAACAGCGCCGCAAGATAAACCACCCCCACGACAGCCAACCCGGCCAGGGGAATAATCGATCGCCTCATGGCTGCTCGAACAGCCCCATCTGTTCCTTCGCCGCCGGTTTCACCCTGGGCGGCGCCATCCGCCGCTGCGGGCTCCCCACCACCGCCAATACCTGGAACTCCTTCAATGCCTGTTTCGGAACGAAGATACGCTGGCTGTTCGACGACGGATCCGGCGGCGTCACCGAAAATCCGTATGGATCGAGCAGCAGCAAATTGTTGGCAAGCAAGCCGTCCATTTGTTCATTATCGCGGAATCGCATCCGCACCCAAAGCCCCGGCGTTTTCGGCCGCGTCGTGAACAACCGCCGCTCCCCCGGATCCGGCGCTTCAAACTCCCTCACGAAAGACACCATCCGGATTTCGCTGTAAGGCGCCAGAAGCAGGTTTCCGGACAGATTCAATAGCTCCACCCCCGTCGCCTGTAGAAATGTTCCGGGGTTCAAGTAACCGTAGAGGGTTTCCCTGTCAAACCGTTGAATTATCGCCTTCTTGTTCGTAGACACCGACACCGTGGCCACCCTTGCTCCCGTCTCCCGCGCCTACCACCGCGCCTTGGATTGTTCAAAACAATTTTGCGATTATTGTATCATTGGCTGAATGCCTCTCACTCCTTCTTTCTCCGCCGCCAGGGAGGCCTTCCTTGACTTTTGCCGCATCGAGAAGGGACTTTCTTCCAATTCCCTCCTCGCCTATGACCGCGACCTCCTGCGCCTGGAAGCCTTTTCCAACCTCGCCTGTGACGGTCGCCTCCCCGAGTCCGCTCACTTGCTCCGCTACCTCGACCAGTTGTACCGCGACGGCCTTGGCGCCCGCTCCATCGCCCGCCACCTCAGCACCATCCGGAATCTCTATTCCTATCTCCTCCGCGAGGGCCGCATCGCCGAAGATCCCGCGTCCGCTCTCCCCACCCCCAGGCAGCCTCGCAAGATCCCCAGATACCTCAATTCCTCCCAGATCGACACCCTCGTCGCCAGGCCCGATGCCTCCAAACCCAACGGCCTCCGCGACCGCGCCATGGTCTCCCTCCTCTATGCCAGCGGCCTTCGCGTCTCCGAGTTGTGCCGCCTCGAAATCTCCAGCCTGAACTTGGAGATGGGCTTGGTCAGGGTCACCGGCAAAGGCAACAAGGAGCGCCTCGTTCCCATGGGAACTGAGGCCATCCAGGATTTGCGGCGGTATTTGCAGGACGCGCGTCCCGCCCTGCTCAAGGGACGCGCCACCCGTTTCCTCTTTGTCACCACCCGCGGCGGCGCTCTCACCCGGCAGGCCTTCTGGAAATCTCTCCGCGGCTATGGACGCCAGTCCGGAATCTTCGAAGGTTTGAGCCCCCACGTTCTCCGGCACACCTTCGCCACACATTTGCTCGAGGGCGGAGCCGACTTGCGCAGTCTCCAGACCATGCTCGGCCACGCCGATATATCCACCACGCAGATCTATACACACGTGGCCCGCACCCGTCTGCGGGCCGCGTTCGATTCACATCATCCGCGCGCATGAGGGTACCGACGACATGAGCGACTACATGTTCATGCTGGAAAACCATCTGAACAGCGAGCAGGCACGATTCCTGGCTGCCCTCGAGGCTGCCTGTGACCTCGCCAACACCAAAGTCTTCCTCGCCGGCGGAGCCATGCGGGACATGCTCGGAGGTTTTCCCCTCCGCGACCTCGACTTCGTCGTCGAAGGCCCCGCCATCAAACTCGCCCGCGAGTTAGCCGAAAAGACAGGAGCCTCCATCGTCTCCACCGATGAACTCCGCAAGTCCGTCGAGATGCTGCTCCCACGTGGCGCCGCCATCTCTCTCTCCATGGCCAGAAGCGAAAAGTACCTCAAAGCCGGCGGAAAACCCCATGTCTCCCCCGCAACCATGTATGAGGATCTCCTCTGCCGCGATTTCACCATCAACGCCATCGCCCTCTCCCTCAGCAGAGCCTCGCGCGGCCTCCTCATGGACCCCACCAACGGCCTCGCCGATATCGAGCGCCGCGAACTGCGCGCCGTCAGTAACTACTCCTTCTACAACGACCCCGTCCGCCTCTGGCGCCTCATCCGCCTCAAAGTCCGCCTCGGCTTCGCCATCGAGGAACGCACCGCCGCCCAATACGCCAATGCCCGCGACGCGGAAATGGAAAAGCACATCGCCCCTCAGTCGTTGCTCGAACAACTGCGCGCCACGGCCAATGAATCGAACCCCGCCGAGGTCCTCAAGGCCCTCGACGAAGAGCGCCTCCTCGCCGCGGTCTCCCCCTCGCTTACCGGACCCAGGCTCAACCTCCAGGGGTTCGCCAAACTCCTCAAGGCCCGCCAGTTGGTCCCCTTTGGAGTCGAAATGCAGGTGGATAACTTCGTCCTGCTTCTCCAACTCCTTACCGAAAAGCTCACCCCTAAGGAAAAATCGGCCATGCTCGCCGCCATCGGAGCCGGCAAAGCCGAATCCGCCGCCTTGGCCAAACTCGCTGCTTCCGCCAAGAAACTCGAAAAGACACTCAAATCCCCAACCCTCCAGAAGCCTTCCCTCCTCTACGAAGCCGCCTCGAGGGAACCCGGCGAAACCATCCTCTTCCTCTTCATGAACACCTCCCAGCGCATGGTCGCCGACCGCATTCGCAATTACCTCATGAAGTACCTGCCCGCCGCCATCGAGGTCACCGACCGCGAGATCGAAGCCGAAGGCCTCACCCCGGACACCCCGAAGTTCGCCAAACGCAAAGCGGAAAAGATCCGCATCCGCCTCGATGCCCGGCCGAGAAAACCCGCCCCGGAACAGGAACCAGCCGAAACCGCCCCGGTCAGCGCCACCGCCTCGCGCCGCCTCATCTGATGCGCCGCCGTTCCTTTCTATTGCTCGCCGCCGGGCCCCTGGCCCCCGCCGCGGCCCGGTTCCATCAGGAACTCTGGTCTGCCGCCGCCCCCACCTTCGCCGAAACCATGCGCCACCCCTTCCTCCTCGGTTTGCAAAACGGCTCCCTCCCCCGCCGCAAGTTCCAGTTCTATCTGATCCAGGATGCCCTCTATCTCGCCCGCTTCAGCCAGGCCCTCAATCTGCTCGCCGGAAAGGCGCCCAACCCCACCTGGGCCGCTGACTTCCGACGCGACGCCGTCGAAGCCATCCAGGTCGAGCGCCAGATGCACACCACCATCCTCTCCTCCTATGGCGTCACTCCAACCCAAATCGAGGCCGCCGTCATGGCCCCCACCAACCGCAATTACACCACCCACCTCCTCCACGCCTGCCGCA
>JADLBD010000183.1 GCA_020847975.1 Bryobacterales bacterium
CCTGCGCGCTTTCCTCGCCAAGGAAAGTCTCACGCCCCGCGAAGGAGTGCGCTTCTTTCACACACGCACGAAGGTGAAGGCCGGCAATCACGCCGTCATTGTGACGTTCCCCGATGAGTTCGCCGAACGCGAAGGCCCCGTGCTCGATGTCGATGGCCCCGGTGGCAAGGCGCTTGGCGGCCCCTTGGATGTGCTGGGCGCAGCCATCCGCCCCACCATCGAATTCCGCGTCGATGGCCATCGCGTAAAGCTCTTCGAGATTGCGGGCATGACCGCCGGCGAAGCGGCGTTTGACGGCCAACCGGGACCGCCTTCGCTTGCCAGGATCGAGATCACAGGCCCTTACAACGTAACCGGAGTCAGCGAAACGCCCAGCCAGCGGCGTATCTTCGTTTGCAGGCCAGCGAATGCCGCGGACGAACCCGCCTGCGCTTCGCGCATCTTATCCACCGTCATCCGCCGGGCCTTCCGGCGCGACGTTACTGCCTCCGATCTCCGGCCCTATCTTGCCGCCTACACGGAAACGCGCAAGAAGCAGGGCTTCAAGGAATCCATCGCCGCCGCTCTTCGCGATGTCCTGCTGGCCCCGGACTTCCTCTTCCGTCTCGAATTCGATCGCGCCGGTGCACGGCCTGGCAGCGCGCAGCCCGTCTCCGATTTCGAACTGGCGTCTCGTCTGTCGTTCTTCCTCTGGAGCAGCGTTCCGGACGATTCGCTGCTCGACCTTGCCGGCAAGGGCAAGTTACGCGACCCCGCTGTCATCGAATCCGAAGTGCATCGCATGCTGGCCGACCCGCGCGCCAGTTCCTTGATCGACAACTTTGCCGGACAATGGCTCGGCCTGCGCGGTGTGACGGACATTGAGCCGGATCACCAGATCTACCCGGAATTCGATTCCTCCCTCTCATCTGCCTTTCAGCAGGAGACACGCCTGTTCATCCGCGGCCTGTTTCGTGAAAACCGCGGCATTCCGGACCTCTTGGGCGCCGATTACACCTACCTCAATGAGCGCCTTGCCAGGCACTACGGAATTCCCGGCGTCATTGGGCCGGGCTTCCGCCGCGTGTCCCTTGCGGCCAACCCCCAGCGCGGCGGCCTCCTCACCCAGGGCAGCATCCTGCTGCTCACCTCGCACACCACCAAGACCTCGCCTGTCCTCCGCGGGAAATGGATCCTCGACAATCTGTTGAACACCCCGCCCCCTCCGCCCCCGGCGAATGTGCCCCCGCTCGATGAGAGCCCCGTCAATGGCCGCAAATTGACCACGCGGGAACAGGTGGAGCGCCACCGCGCCAACCCGGTCTGCGCCTCCTGCCACGCCCGCATCGACCCTCTTGGGTTCGCGTTGGAAAATTTCGACGTCACCGGCAGATGGCGTAAGAAGGACGATGGAGGACCCATCGATGCCTCCGGAAAGCTGTCCAACGGAGCGGCATTCTCCGGCCCCCAGGGCCTGCGGGACATGCTGCTGAACAGCGGCGATGGGTTCGTTCATGCCGCCGTCGAACGCCTCCTCACCTACGCAATCGGCCGTGAACTCGATCCCCGCGATCAGCCCGCCGTGCGCGAAATCATGCGCGGCACCGAAGCAAACCGCTACCGTTTTCTCGATGTCATTCTCGCTATCGTAAAGAGCGTTCCCTTTCAAATGCGACAATCCCCGGAGAAATCATAGGAGAGACCATGATCGTCACAAAAAAACATCTTCCCCGCCGGACGTTTTTGCGTGGAGCCGGTACGGCGTTGGCGCTGCCCTTGCTGGATGCCATGGTGCCAGCGTTGCGCGCCGAACGGCTGACGGATGCCGCGCCGGTCCGCCGCCTGGGTTTCATCTTTTACCCGCTCGGCGTCGACGAGGCCCGTTGGCGCCCCAAAGGCGAGGGAGCGGACTATCAGCTCAGCGAAGCGCTCGCCCCCCTCGCTCCTCACAGGAACAAATTCCTCGTCATCAGCGGCCTGTCTTCTGACCCGGATCGCACCAAGGCCGGCTTCCATGACCGCGCGCTCGCTTCGTTCATGACCGGCGTCGAGCCCACCAAGGGTAAGGTCCAGGTCGGCATTTCCGTGGATCAGGTGGCCGCCAGAGTGTTGGGCAGAGAGACGCAATTCGCTTCGCTCGAGTTGGGCGCCGAGAAAGTCAATGTCAATAACAACCACGTTGGGCCCGTTTTCAAGAGCGCCACTGTTCCCCTGCCCTTCGAGCACAACCCGCGGCTCGTCTTCGAGCGGCTCTTCGGCGAAGGCGGCCGCATCGACCCCGCCGCCGCTGCCGCGCGCCAGGCTGCGGACCGCGGCAGCCTCGATACCGTCACCGAACGGATCGATGAACTGAAGCGGCAACTCAGCCCAAGTGACTGCCGCAAACTCGATGAGTACACCGAATCCATTCGCGACGTCGAGCGCCGCATTCAGGTGGCCATGCAAAAGAAACCCGTGGATCTGCCCGAAATGGCTCGCCCCGCCGGTTCGCCCGATTCCTGGCCGGAGCACGTGAAAATCATGTTCGATCTCCAGGTGCTGGCGATTCAGGCCGACCTGACGCGCGTCTGGACCTTCATGTTCGCCCGCGAGGCCACCTCCATCACTTATCCTCACCTCGGCATCTCGATGGGACACCACGAGATCTCACACCACAACTTCGAAAAGGAAAAGCTCGACGCGCTTGCCAAAATCAACATCGACCAATCGAGACTCTTCGCCTACTTCCTGAGCAAGCTCGATGCGCTCAAGGAAGGCAATTCGACGCTGCTCGATCATTCGCTGCTCCTCTACGGAAGCGACCTCAGCGTACCCACCTCCCACAGCCAGCGCGACCTCCCGATCATCGTCGCCGGCGGCGCTGCCGGGCGGATTGCCGGAGGCCGCTACATCCGCTTCCCTGGCGACACCACCCCGCTCACGAACCTCTACCTGACCATGCTCGACAAGGTGGGCATGCCCACCGAAAAACTGGGCGACAGCACCGGAAAATTGAACCGCCTCGAGGTGTAGCGTAATGAGAGTCCTCAGCCTCTTAGCCGCGTGGTGCATTCTCTCCGGCGCCGCGTCCGCCGCCCGCTTGGGCAGCGCGCTCATCGACGCCGTGCAGGCGGACGACTCCGCGGCGGTGAAGGCTCTGCTCGCCCAGGGAGCCGATGTCAACGCTCGCGAAGAGGACGGCGCCACAGCTTTGACCTGGGCCGTGATGCGAAGTAACAAGGCGACCGCGAAGCTGTTGCTCGAATCCGGCGCCAATCCGAATCTCACCAACGCGTTGGGAATCGGCGCGCTCTCCCTCGCCATCACCAACGGCTCCACGCCCATGGTGAAACTTCTGCTCGAAAAAGGAGCGGATGCGAACGTCGCCCGTGAAAATGGCGAAACCCCGTTGATGACCGCCGCCCGCATGAGCCAGGTGGAGGTGATGAAACTCCTCCTCGCTCGCGGCGCGAACGTCAACGCGCAGGAGAAGAAGTTTCACCAGACGGCCCTGATGTGGGCTGCCGGCGCCCCGGTGGCCGTGCGCCTGCTCCTCGATCACGGCGCTGACATTCATGCCGCCACAACCACTTGGAATGTGAAGTACACCATCTATGCCCCCACCACGGTGACTCTCGGCAAGACAGGTATCCCCTGGAACACCGACGGCGACTACACCACGCGCAGAGGAGGCCAGAATGCCCTGTTCTTCGCTGTGCAGAAGCACGACCTCGAATCTGCCCGGATGTTGGTGGACGCTGGCATCGACGTGAATCAGGCAGCAGCCGACGGCACCACGCCTTTGTTAGCCGCGCTGTACAAGTGGGACCCGCCGCACAGTTCATTTGTTCCCGGCAAGGGCGCTCCCGCCCAGGCCGGCAGTTCCCAGAAGTTCGGCCCGGACCTCGCCATGGCCCGCTTCCTGCTCGACCGCGGGGCTAACGTGAAGGTGGCGGATGGAGCCGGCTATACGCCGCTGCACGGCGTTGCCCTCGCCGTCGCCTACGCCGCCAAGAGCGGTTCGGGACAGCGCGGCGGCGGAGTCTACGGAAAGCCTGCCGCTTTACTGTCCCTCGGCCGCGGCACCGGCGTGCCCGCTGGAATGCTCGAGCAGGCGCTTGCCGTTGCCGGACGTCTACTCGCAGCGGGCGCGGATCCGAACCGGCAGACTCTCTATCCGACACCCGGCCCCGCCGGCGACGTGCGCATCAATCCGGCGCCTCCGGGATCCTCCCCGTTCCACATTGCAGCAAACTCCGACAGTCTCGAATTGGTGAAGATGCTCGCCAGTCACGGGGGCAATCCCAACGAGTTGCGCAAGGATGGCCATACTCCGTTTTCCGTGGCCGTGCTCGCCGGCGATCTGGCGGTGGTGAAAGAGATGGCCGCGCGGGGAGCCAATCTCAAGATGCTCTACAACCCCGACGATAAGATTCCCGATCCGGTGGAGGCCATTACACTATCCCGCCGCAATCAGAGCATCATGCATCTGGCCGCGCTGTCCGGCTCCGCAGCCGTGGTCGAATATCTCTACTCGCAAGGCGTGCCCTTGGACCTGAAGAACGACAAGGGAGAAACCCCTCTGGCGCTCGCTGATTCGCAGGAGCGCTACCGGGAAGCCGCCCAGCGCCAGAACGCCGACGGCGATCCGGAGCGCCTGAAGAAGATTGTCCGCCATACGGAGATGACGGACGCCATCAGGAAACTGCTGGCCCGCCCCACGCCCCAAGCCGCGGCCCGATAAAATAGGAACCCATGATGAATCTTCGGATCCTGCTATCCGTTTGTGTCTTTACAGCTGCGCTTTCGTTCGGCCAGCCGCCGTCGAAGCAGCAGCACCTGCTCTACGTCGCCAGCCCCGGCATCCGCAACTACGTCGAGCACGGCGGCATCGGCATCATTGTCTACGACATCGATGCAGGCTATAAATTCGTGAAGCGCATCCCCACATGGGCGCCTCCCCCGGAGGGCCAAAAGCCGGAAAACGTCAAGGGAATCGCGGCCAGCGCGAAGACGGGGCGCGTTTACGTCAGCACCATCAACCGCATGATCTCCCTCGACGCCATTACAGGGAAGAAATACTGGGACAAGCCGTTCGAGGGCGGCTGCGACCGCATGGCGATCTCGCCGGACGGCAAAACGCTCTATGTGCCGCAACTCGAAGGACCGTTCTGGACGGTAGTCAACGCCATGAACGGCAATGTGATCACGAAGATCGAAACGAAATCCGGCTCGCACAACACCATCTACTCCCTCGACGGCAAGCACGTCTACATGGCGGGACTCAAATCACCGCTGCTCTCCATTGCCGATACCTCCACTCACAAGGTCTCGAGCACGGTGGGTCCGTTCGATAACGTGATCCGCCCCTTCACCGTCAATGGCAGCAACACGCTGGTGTTCGTGAACGTGAATGGGCTGCTCGGCTTTGAGATCGGCGACATCCGCACGGGCAGGAAGCTCCACCGTGTCGAGGTGAAAGGCTACGAGCAGGGACCCGTGAAGCGTCACGGCTGCCCGAGCCACGGCATCGCGCTCACGCACGACGAAAAGGAAATCTGGGTGGTGGACGGGCACAACAACTACGTGCATGTTTTCGATGCCACGGTGATGCCGCCGAAGCAGGGAGTCAGCATCAAGCTCCGCGATTCGCCAGGCTGGATCAGCTTCAGCATCGACGGACGGTACGCCTATTCCTCGACCGGCGAGATCATCGACGTGGCCGGCAAGAAGGTGGTTGCGGCCCTTACCGATGAAACCGGCCGCCAGGTGCAGAGCGAGAAGATGCTCGACCTCATCGTCGCCAAGGGCAAAGTGGTCACCGCCGGCGATCAGTTCGGTGTGGGAATGAAGCAGCAGTGACGGCGGCGCTACTCTGTCTTGCGATGTTCGCCGCCGATCCGGCGCAGTACTTCGAAAAGAAGGTTGCGCCCATCCTCGCACGCCGCTGCCTCTCCTGCCACAACAACGAAATGAAGGACGGCGGCATTTCGTTTCTGGACCGCGACAGCGTACTCAAGGGAGGCAGCCACGGTCCGGCAATCGTGCCCGGCAAGCCTGAGCAGAGTTATCTGCTCCGCGCCATCAGCCACAAGGAAGACGTGAAGATGCCTCCCGGCATTCCTCTGCCGCATAAGGAAGTGAAGACCCTCACCGAATGGATTCGCCGCGGCGCGGTGTGGGGCAAGATCGGCGCTCAATGAGTAAACTATCTCCATGGGAATGAGCCGCCGTCATCTTCTGTTTGCGGGCGCCGCCGCTGTCATGGCGCAATCCAAGGCTCCCGTGGTCAACGGGGCCGAGCACGTATGGGTGTTGAACTCGAAGTTTCCGATGACCCGCGAGATGGCGGTCTGCCCGGCGAACTTTCCCGAGTACGAATACTCCGCCGAGTACCTCCTCTCCGAGATGAAAACGTACCACGTGGATCACGTCGTCATCTCGCATGTCTGCTACTACGGCCGCGACAACACGTATCCGAGCTACTGCGTGAAGAAGTACCCAGGCAAGTTTGCAGCCATCGGATTGCTGGTGGGGCACCGCCTCTATTCCCCGGAGGATCCCCAGAATGCCTCCCGCCTCGAGCGGCTCATCAAGGAGGACGGGCTCATCGGTCTGCGCCTGAGTCCCATCTACAACCGGGATGTAGTATGGCTGAACAGCAAATCATGTTACCCGCTGTGGAAGAAAGCCGAGGATCTGAAAGCAACCTTCAACATTTTCCTTGCGCCGCACCAGGTGCGCCAGGTGGGGGACATGGCTGCGCGGTTTCCGGGGGTGAACATCGTCATCGACCACATTGCGATGATCGACATCACCGCGCCGGATGCGGACGGATTCGGCCCCTTGCTCGACCTTGCCAGGTATCCGAACGTCTACGTGCGCACATCCCTGCACAACCCCTCGAAGACGAAGGTGACACCCTACCGGGATGTGTGGTCGTTCCTTCATCGCCTGTACGATCGCTTTGGACCGCGGCGCCTGGTGTGGGCGAACTTCTTCGAGTACGTGGTCATGAAGGAAGTGATCCCCTTCTTCAAGCCCGAAGACAAGGAATGGATTCTCGGCAGGACGGCGTACCGCCTGTACGGCTTTGGACGATGAGGCGCGCTACAGCGGCTTGCCTTCGGTGACGGTGAGGATCCGGTCCACCGCCAGTTTGGCGAACGTCTGCGTCAATCCCGAAGGCCATCGTACCTCGAGGCTCGCAGTAGTCTCCGCGCCCAAACCGAAATGCAGCCGGCGGTCATTCGAAGAGTAGAAGCTCGCCTGGCTCAATACCTCCTGCGCCTGCTGCTTGCTTCCGTAACGGCAGATCACCCGCGCTCCGATGGCGCTGCGGTTCGACTTCGTACCCACCAGTTTCACCTTGAGCCAGTGATTGCCGCCGGAGGTGTCGTTGCGCAGCAGTGACGGCGGCTCGTTCATGTTCACGATCAGGACGTCGATGTCGCCGTCGTTGTCGAAGTCGCCGAAGGCGCAGCCGCGGCTGGCATGAGGAGCAGCAATCCCCGGGCCCGCCTGTTCGATCAGCTCTTCGAACTTGCCGTTGCCCAGGTTGCGGAAGACGAGGCGCGGCGTCTTCCAGGGATAGTTCGGCAGCTTCGCTTCGATGCCGGGATACACGTTGCCGGTGACGAGAAACAGATCGGGGAGACCGTCGTTGTCGAGGTCGACGATGCCCGCGCCCCAGCCGATGTACTGCGTCTCGACGCCCAGTCCGGCGCGGGCGGTGAGGTCTTCGAAGTTCGCGGTTCCGTCGTTGCGGTAGACGATGTTAGTGTCATCGGCGAAGTGGGTTTTGAAGATATCGAGGTTGCCGTTGAGGTCGAAGTCCCCGATGCCGGTGCCCATGCCGGCCTGCTCCATCCCGTCCTCGTTCAACGCCACGCCGCGCATCAGGCCTTCCTCGCGGAAGGTTCCGTCCTTCTGGTTCATGAACAGCAGACTCGGCATGGAATCGCAGGCGACGTAGATATCGGGCCATCCGTCGTTGTCGAAGTCGGCGGCGCTCACGGTCATCCCGTAGCCAGTGATGGACTTCTTGATGCCCGCGGCTTCGCTCACCTCCGTGAACACGCCCTTCCCGTTGTTGCGGAAGAGGGAGAAGTTCCCCGGCGGCAGTCCTCGTGGTCCGCAGTTGACAGGCACGCCCTTCCAGGTGCAGTTCGAGCTCTCGCCGGGCTTGGGGACGCTTTTGAAATCGAACTTCAGGTAAGTGGCGACGAACAGATCGAGATGGCCGTCGCGGTTGTAATCGACGAAGGTTGCGCCGGAATACCACTTGGATGGGTCCGGCGTCAGCCCGACATCCCTGGTGACATCGGTGAAGGCGCCGTTGCCGTTGTTGCGGTAGAGGGTGAACCCGCCCCAGTAGGTGACGAACAGATCCTCGTGGCCGTCGTTATCGAAATCGCCGACGCAGACTGACGAAGCCCAACCATTCCGCCAGAGACCAGCCTCCTTGGTGACGTCGGTGAATGTGCCGTCACGGTTGTTCTTGTAGAGGCGATTCGAGTTGTCCGTGGGGGCATTCGCAAGGCGCGTGCCGGTCAAGAGAAACAGATCCTGCCAGCCGTCGTTGTCGTAGTCGATGAAGGCGCAGCCGCAGCCCACCGTTTCGAGGATGTAGTCGGTGGCGCCGGGGCCGCCGTAGATCACCGGATGCTTCAAGCCGGCCTGCGCGGCGATGTCTACAAAACGGGCGTGGAACGGCAGTCCCGAGGGCTTGCCGCGGGGCATCGGCTTGACGTTGCGCGAGGCGACACCCTGGGCCAGCAAGGGAACTGCCGGGGAGGCAGCGAGACCAAGGAATTGTGACAGGAATCTCCGGCGATACACTATCCCTCAGTATAGGGCCTCGGTTTAGGGCCTACCACGCGCGAAGCTGAGCAGTGAGCCATTGAATGTCCTTATCCTTGTGGCAGATGAGGCAGGCGTTGGGGCTCTCCTCGAGGCCGAATCTCGCCACCGGTTCGGCGCGGGGGATGTCGTCAATCTGGTGCGAGGCGGCGGGGAACATCAGGCTGTTCATAACGGGAGGCATGTGGCAGGCGGCACAGCGGCTGCCTGCCGATGCAGCGGGGTGGTGCGTATGCGCGGCGGCGCGTGCGCCGATAGCCGAATGGCACTGAGTGCACATCCGATCAGGGTCCGCGGCGAACTTGAAGGAGACGCGGTTGTGCTGGGGGTCAGAGGGATGGGGGTTGTGGCAACTGGCGCACTGCGCTGTTCCGCGGCGGAAGCACGCCGAGCGCATGAAGGCTTCGCCGATGAAGGTGGTCTCGCGAAAGCGGCCGTCCTTGAAGAAAGCGCGATTGCCGAATTCGGCAAAGGGCTGGCTGATGAGTTTGTTGAAATACGGGGGATTCGAGGTGTAGTTCATCTCGCCGCCGGGGCCGAGATTGCGGATGGCGGACTGGCGGTGGCACTGGCCGCAGATCATGGTGGCCTGGACGTGGTCGAGTTTGGAGAATCGGAACGGCGTGTCTCCGGGGCTGGCAGGGTCGGCGGCATGGCGCGCCGAGGGGCCGTGGCACATCTCGCAATTGACGCCGGGCTCGCGGAACACGGCGTGCTGCATGGTGTCGTCATTCTGGCGCAGAAGCCGCAACTGGCTGGTGTGGCACACGGCGCAGTTGCGCTGATAGCTGGTGGCGTTCGACAGGTGCGGGAACCTGGAGATGAGGGTGCGCTCGCTGCCTGGAGGATCAATCAATGACCAGTAGTTGACCCACTTGTTCCGGAGCGCGTTGAATTGGATGGGAAAGACGAAGATGCGATCATCGGCGAGGCGAGTGGCGTAGGCCTGCTGCCACTTGGAGCCGATGACGTAATCGACGCGGAAACGCTTCCAGGCGCCGCCTTCGACGAGGAATTCGAAGTACGGCTTATCGCCGCCGCCCATGCGGACCTGGTCCCACTGGGTAAGTTGGGAGAAGCCGGCGAGGATCTTTGCTTCCCGCACGGGGTGGAGCATAGCGGCCATGCCGGTGGACTGCCACGATTCATAGATTGCCTTGTGGCATGTCTTGCAGGCGTCCGAGCCGGCGAACCTGGCGCGCCCATTCTCCAGGTTGTGAGGCGGTTCGGCGGGCAGCCTTCCACCGGTTCGGGAGATGACGGTTCGGGCGAACTGTTCGAGGCCTTCCCGGGTTTTCTTCCAATCGGATTCCTTCACTCCGGCTGGGCCTTCGAAGAGGGAGAGCCACAGAAGGGCATCTCTGGCATCGCGATAGGCGGCCGGCAGTTTGCCCTGGGCGAGTTCGATCTGAGCGAGGGCGAGCAGCAGCGGAGCGTTTTCGGGCAGCAGGCGGAGCGAGGCGCGTCCATCCTGAAGCACGCGGGCGTTGTCTTTCAGATCGAGGCTCGCACCGGCGGAGATCTGATACACGCCTGCCAGCAGCCAGGACTGCAGGTAGCGTTCGAGGAAACGGTCGGCGAGCGTGCGGCGCCTGGAGGCATCGGGTGTTTTCAGCAGTTCCAGGTAGTCATTCCGTTCGGCGTCGCTTTCGGCGCGGCTGACGAGCGAGCCGCGGTTCTTGGGAGTGCCGATGTGGCCCGTGTCGAGATCCTGAGCCAACAGGGTGGCGCTGAGGAGAAGCCAGATCATTGCGGCCTGCCCTGTTCCACCTGCCGCAGCAGGCCGCGCATGAAGGAGTCCTCGGGGAAGTCCTGGACGAAGCGCTCCATGGCCTCTTTCGCCTGTGGATACTGCTTTGCCCGGATGAGGGCGAGGATGAGGTGTTTACGGATGGGCTGGGAGTAGGGATAGCTGTTCTCGCCGCGCTTCAAAGCGGCGATGACGTCCCCGGACCGTCCGGCGCGCGAGAGCGCTTCGGCCAAGTTGACATAGGTGGTAGAGGACGCCTTGCCTTTCTGTTCGGCTTTGGCGAGTAGATCGGCTGCTTCGGGGCGATTCTCGGCCAGCGCCTTGCTGCCGAGCGCGGCCAGTACCAGGGGATCTTCCGGCAGTTCGCGGCGGGCCTGTTCGAGGAGAGCCTGGTACCGGGTTTGCAACTCCGGGGCGCGCGCCATCAACTCCCCGTAGGCGGAGAGGCGAGTGAGCAGGGGCAGGGAAGCCGGACTGCTGGAGTTGAGGAGCAAGAGTCCGGGGATTTGTGGATTGGCCGCGGGTTCCGGCATGGTGAATCCGGCAGCGGGGCGGGCGGGGATGCGGTGGTTCGTCAGTGCGGAATGGGAGATCAACTCGATGTCGCGTTTGGGCATGTGGCAGGCGACGCAATCGTCGGCTTGTTTGCGCCGGGCATCGATGCTGAGGGTGCAACTTTTCTCGCCATGGCATCCCAGGCACTTGCCGCGGAAGTAGGAGACCGCTTTGGCTCCGGTGGGCTGTTCATGAGGATCGTGGCAGGTGAGGCAACTCAGCTTGCCGCTGGTAGCGCGGTAGCATTTGCTGAGCTTCATGGAGGAGTGATGCTCGAGCAGGTCTTCTTCCTTGCGCACCTGGGGCAGGCCGAAGATGGCCAGCGTGCGGACGAGCGGGAGGGATGGGCGGAAGTCCGAGTAATCGCGGCCCGGCAGCAACACCCGCGCGTCGCCCGCCTGGTGGCACTGCATACAGATATCCTCGGCCAGTCGCGGCGGGAGCCTGGCGGGGTTGACGATGGACGTATCGGGCAGGGCACGGGCTCCGCGGGTGCGTTCGGCGACATGTAACTGACCCGGGCCATGGCATTTCTCGCACCCGATGGCCATTTCAGCGAATGGCGGATCTTCATAGAGCCCGTCCCGGCCCGGCGCCACATTAGGGCGTCCGGCGTGGCAGATGATACAACCGTCGTAGATGGGGCGGTTGAAGCCTTCGCCGGTCTGCTCGAAGCCGGGGGAGAGGTCCCACTTGCGGGCGAGGGAATAATAAGACACGGAGGCCTGAAACAGATGATTGCCGCGGCGCACGGCGTAGCTGATGCCGTTCTCGCCGGAGCCGATGGCGAAGGCCAACTCGTGCGCGGTCTCATAGAGAACCGCGCCGTCTTTGTACTCCGATTCGGACTGGTAGAGCTTGCCGTTCTCCGCATAGACTCGGTAGTCACGGTTCAGCTTCTCATTTCGGACAACCGCGGTCGAATTCAAGAGGGTTGTGTCCGGAACGGTGATGGAGCGGCCCATGGCGGTTCGCGTATAGCCGCGGTAGATGGCCGGGTGGCAGCCGGCGCACGTCTTCGAGCCTACATAGGCGACGCCGGGCCCCGTATTGCGAAACACGAGCGGTGCGGCGGCAAGGTTGCCGAGCAGAATGAGCGGCAGAAGGCGCACTTCAACTTTTTACCACCTGCCACGGCTCGGGGGTGATCCGCATTCCAATGGCGGCGCTGCCGGGAAGCGCGCCACGAACGGTCACCTTGAGATCGCGCCCGTGCTGTGTCCATTCGCTATCGGCGGATGCGCCGAGGATACGCACCTTGGAGTGTTCGGCGGCAATGACGCCAGGGATAGTGAGGGCATTCGAGGAAGGCCGCTCGAGCAGGAAGGCATAGACGCTATCGCCCTTGCGGGTGAAGCGGACATCCGGCGCGCTCTTATCGGAAGCCGAGGCGCGGACCCACGGCTGGGTATCGAAGATCCCTTCGCCGTTCACCGCCAGCCAGTCTCCCAACTTGTGGAGGCGGTCCAGTTGGATATCGGAGATGGAGCCGTCGGGCCGCGGCCCGATGTTGAGCAGCAGGTTTCCGTTCTTGCTGACGATGTCCACGAGCAAGGCAATGAGTTTGCCGGGGGCGATGACCTGTTCCGGGCCCTCCACCTGGTTATAACCGAAGCTGAAGCCAAGCCCGCGGCAGCTTTCCCATTTCTTTTCGGTGATCTTGTCGTACCTGGCGTATTCGGGCGTAGTGAAGTCAGAGAACTCGACGCCGAAGCGGTTGTTGATGACGCCATCGGGAACCGTGCCGTAATAGTGGGCAAAGATGCCGGGGAGGTTGCCGAGCTTCGGGTAGTTGATGTCGTTCCACATCACGGACGGCTGGTAGCGATCGGTCAGTTCGGTCCAATGGGCATCGGCGTAGCGCGCGTACTCCTCGCTTTGGGGAACCATGCGGCGCAGGTCGGCCATGGTTTGGATGGGCTGGGAGGTGAAAGTCCAATCGAGGCCGCCGGAATAATAGAGGCCCATTTTCAGGCCCTGTGCGCGGACGGCGGCGGTGAGGTCGCCGACGAGGTCGCGCGAGGCGGAGAGATTCGGACCGGGGCGTTTGGGATTGGTCACGTTGCTCGGCCAGAGGCGGAAGCCGTCGTGGTGCTTGGTGGTGAGCACGGCGTAACGGGCTCCAGTTTTCTTGAACAGACTGGCCCAGACGTGCGGATCCCACTTCGCGGTCTCTTTGTTGAAGGTGGGAGTGAACTGGTAGTAGTCGAAGTCCTTGCCATAGGTCTTGAAGTGATGCTGCTGGGTGGGCGAGCCCGGAATGCGCAGCGTGTTCAAGTACCATTCGGCGTACGGGTTGTTGGTGAACCACTTGCTGGGGTCGACTTTGCCGAGTTCTCCGGTGGGAGGCGCCCAGGCGGGCACGGAATAGAGGCCCCAGTGAATGAAGATGCCGAGTTTGGCGTTGCGGTACCAATCGGGGACCTGATGGGTGTGGATGGACTCCCAGTCAGGCTCGATCTTGCGAGGGCGCCTGCGCGGGTTCTGTGCGGCGAATGCACTGAGCGCCGCGGCTCCCATCAGGCTGCTGGTGAAGTTTCTACGGTTCAAGGTGGTCCTCTTCCTGATCATGCAGCGCGCAGAGCGACGACGGTGACGGCCTTATCAGGAGCGGCGGCAGGCAGATGCAGCGAGAGCTTCTGGTCGTCTTGCCGGTACTCGATGGGGGATCCGCTATCGAGCAGCGATGCGGAACGGAGTTTGGGGAGGTCTTTGGCCGGCAATTCGAGGGTTGTGCCGGGCCAATCGAGGATGTGGAGGAAGACATCGCGGCCTCGGGCGGTGGTGCGGCAGGAGGGCAAGCCTTGGAGCGGGCCGTAGGTGGTTTCGTAGATGGCTTCCCCGTTGCGGTCCATCCATTTTCCGATGGCGCGCAGCCGTTCTTCGAATTCCGGCTGGATGGTTCCATCGGGTTCCGGGCCGACGTTCAAGAGGAAATTGCCGCCGCGGCTTGCGACTTCGACCAGGTTGCGAATGAGTTCGGTGGACGATTTGAAGTGGAGGTCGTTCTTGTTGTAGGCCCAGGTATTGTTGATGGTCATGCAGGTTTCCCAGAGGCGGAAGTCCTCGGGCTTGGGAACGCCCGCGGCGAGGGCAGCGGCGGATGAAGGGTCTGTCCCCGAGATGCGAACATGCCGCGTGGGGATCGCCTTGGGAATGAACTGCTCGGGTGTTTCGTAGTCGGCGGGGACGCCGATGCGGTTATTCATGAGCGTGGCGGGCTGGAGTCCGTGGATGAGCTTAAGAAAGCGCTGCCCGTCGTACTTCTCCTGGTCGCGCAGGCCATCGAACCAGATGAGGGCGACCGGTCCGTAGCGGGTGAGGAGTTCGGAGAGTTGCAGCGACATGTAGTCGAGGTAGAGGGGCCATTCCGGCCGCTCGGGCTGCCCGTTCCAGTTCTCGCTGGAGGGCTTCGAGGTGTCGCGGAAGGCGGGATGGTTCATATCCGGAGGGGAGTAGTAGAAGCCGAGGCGCATGCCTTCTTCGCGGCATGCGCCGGCCAGTTGTTTCACGATGTCCTTTCCGTAGGGCGTCTTCGTGATCTTGTAATTCGTGTAGCGGGAATCGAACATGCAAAAGCCGTCGTGGTGTTTGGTGGTGAACACCATGTAGCGCTGGCCCGCGGCGCGCGCGAGGCGGATGAATGCATACGGGTCGAACTTGACGGGATTGAAGCGCGAGGGGAGTTTGCGATAGTCGGCTTCACTGATGTAATTCGGTTTGCCGGTGTTGGGGCGCATGATGGGCCAGGAAGCTTCGACGCTGGCGAGCGAGTAGGGCCCCCAGTGGATGAACATGCCGAACTTGGCGGCGCGGTACCAGGCGGTGCGGTCCGCGGAGTCCTCGGCCATGCCTGGGACAGACAGGAGAGGAGGCAGGGAAAGGAGTTTGAGAACATCCCGGCGCGAGGCGAAATGAGCGCTCATGAGGCCCAGTATATAGCAGAGTTACCGTTGAGGTAGCTGTTCATGAGCGCTTGATTTCTCATTGCGCCGCCCCTTTGGCAACTTCCACGGCGAATACGTACGTTGCGCCGAACATGTTGGAGCGGAACACCACCCATTTCCGGTCCGGCGTGAAGCTGACGTTGGGCTCGAGGCGGTAGTCATGTTTGGACATGTTGACGAGTTTTTCGGCGCGCAGTACGCCGGGGCGGATGAAGGTGTGATCCTCGATGCCGCGATTTAGGATGAGTTCGGGGCGGAAGAGGTAGATCCACTGCCCGTTCTTGGCATGCGCCACCTGGCCGGGGTCGCCGCCGTCGCCGCAGAAGAGCGAGCCATCGCGAGTGACGTTGAAGTGGATAGACCATTCGTCGCGCTGGAGGTGATACCAGGTGCGCTCGGCGGTGTCGAGTTTGTAGCCGGCGAGCCAGAAGTCTTCACCGCGCGGCGTTTGCAGGTCATACCAGATGGCGCTGCCGTCGGCGCTCCAGAACTCGTGGCCGAAGATTTCCATGGCCATGGTGCGGGCATGAATTTTGGTGATTTTCCGGGTGTTGGTGTCGATGGTCCAGATGCGATCGACCTTGTGCCAGGGCCCTTCGTGGCAGAACATCAGCATGGCGGGATCCGTGGGGGAGAACAGCAGATGGTTGAGCCAGTCCGTGGCGCGGTGAATGACGGTGACGGCGCCGGTTTGGATGCTGATGGTGAACATGGCCATGGGAAGTCGCGCGGCAAGGCGCTGCTCCATCATCTGGCCCTTGTTGAGCGGCTGTTCGAGCGAGTGGCCCTGGGCGGCTTGCGGCGCGGTTCGGCTGTTGTAGTCCGCACCGTCGCCCTCGATGTAGGTTCCGGCGAGCAGGGTTTCGTCCGCACTTACGGTGGAGATGGAACCGCGACGAGGCAGGGTGGCGATCTTCTTCGTCTCGAGCGAATCAGTGTCCGTGGAATAGGCGGCATCTTCGCGGAGGTAATACACACGCTCGGATTTGCGGCCCGCGTCGATCAGCCGGACGCGGCCATGCACGACCTGGCGGGATTGCCTGGAGGCGAGATCGAGGACGGAGATGCCATCCGGCGTCGTGTAGACCAGATTGCGTCCGGAGGCGGTGTAGCCGTTCTGGTTGAAGTAGAGGCTGGCGCTGCCGGGTTCGCGCGTGAGGCGCAGGATCCGGTGTCCGGTGTCGGGGTCCACCCAGGAGAGAGGCGGTTCGGGCTGCTCCGTTTGCGCGAAGGCCGCAGCGGTGAGGAGGATCAGGGCAAGAGGTATCACGTTGTCTCCTAGAATCGCACCTGGAGCGCGGGGTGCAAGGGAGGGCCGCCGCGAGTGACCTTCATTTGATGATGAGAAGCAGGTGATCCGGGCCGGGATCGGGGTCCGCTTGGTTCGCCGGCTCGATATTGGGGGTGATTTCGGGAGTAGGCTGAGGCTTTGTTTTGTTATTTGAAGAATCAGCGGCTTGGGAGGGTTGGTTGGGGTTGGATTCCGGATCGCCGCCGGATGTCTGGGGGGCTTGGTTGGGGATGTGGCTTTGCTCGGTTTCCGGCTCGGGCGGAGGGCAGGCGACGTGGGCGGAGGCTTCTTTTTGGAGTTGGGACAGTAGTTTCACGCCGCGGTAGTAGGAGCGCTCGTTGAGGGTTTGGTGGCGAGTGTAGCGTTCGAGCTTGGCGATGACGGCAGGGTCGTCACCGGCGAGTGGATCGATGCCGTCCTCCTCGTAGAGAGCAAGCGTGAGTTTTTCGATGCGGCGGATGTTCCATGCGGCGAGGGTGATGCGGCGGAAGAGGTCTTCCTGTTGGGTTCCCTGGGGATTGAGTTCGGCGCGGTGGCCGGCGAGGAACTGGTCATAGAATTCCTGGTCTTCCGGAGCGACGATGGCGAAGGAGGCGGAGAAGCCTTCCTTGAGGGCGTTGCGGCTGACGGCTGCCTTGCCGGCGGCGGTTTTGGGGCCGGTGGACTTACGGGCATTTTCGCGGTTGATTCGGGCGCGAGTGCGGGATTTGTTGAAGAGGGAGCCGAGCATGGGTGCATCTCCTGAGATTTATTGGAGAAGGCTGGTGGCCTTTTCCGGTTTCAGGGTAGCTTGTGGTTGTATGGCTGACGGTGACGACTGATGCGAAGTGATTGATTTGGCGGGAAAAAGAAAGTTGGAAAACATGTCACCGGTAACCGGTCAATCGTGGTAAGGGGGAGCATATTCGATGGACCGTTAGAAGGCTTGTTTGCATAATGCTGCTTATGCTTATCAGCATTATCAGCGTCAAGGTGAAGCCGAACGTGGTTGTGTCACTGATTACCCAGGCCGTAGGATCGACTTACAGGTCCTCAGGACGGAGCCCGGTGTCTTTTCCAATCTTGGCCAGCGCCGCCGGGCCGACCTCTTCGTTGTCGTGGAAGCAAAAGGTAAAGTTCCGCCACCCGGGCCGTTGGAGTTTCCGATGAGATCCGACCTGCTTTTTCAGCGACCATCCCAGGCGCAACAAGGCGGCGTACACACGTTTGGCTTTAGTGGCGTGCCAGACGCTCACGCAGCAAAGAGCACTTTCAGCGGACCTGGGACGTCTTCGCCGCTCTCTATCATGTCCGCAAGTACCTGGAGGGCTATCGACTTGACCTTTCGGACCGCTTCCTCCTCGGTGCCGCCGTACGCCATCACACCCGGAAGGTCGGGAATAGAAGCCAAGATCCGGCCGTCGTCTTCGCGGTCGATTTCGACGCGGATCGGTTGGATCTCCACCATGACAGTCTCAATTCTACCCAAAGTGGCTGGCTGGGGAGGAATCCGCTGAAGCGCTCTGATCACATTGCTTCACCCTTTGCAGCTTGCCCTCGGGCCAGGAACGTTTTGGCGTAGGATGCGCTGCCGCCAGATTTTGAAAGAGCCGAAATCCTTGTACCAGTCACCGTCGGGCACCTCAGGGCGCCTCTCGACCCGGAGGCGAATTTGATTGAGATCCGAAATGCCGATCGCGCGATCAGGCATCCGCTCGATCAGATGTTGCCGTACCTCTTGCGGCAGGCTGTCCCAGCGTTCGAGTTGCGGCATTAGCCGCCGAAGACCATTCTGCCGAGTTCATCGCCCAAGCGGTTGGCCGCTTCCGGATCCTGCTTCCCGCCCGAAGAGAGGATCTGCCAGACGCATTGGAAAAACCCGCCTGAATCCATGTCGGCGATCGCCTGGCCGGGCTGCGGATTGGCCGGAAGGGCATCGCCATGACGACGTGGTAAGACCACATGCCTTTGGCGGGCTGACCGTTCCAGCTGAGATCGGCAAAGAGCCTGGCTATGTGGGTTTAACTCCCCCACGAATCACGAGAAAAACCCGTCCCAAGGGAGACGGCACGGGTGCGTTGAAGCTTTCCAGATTCACCGCCGTGGTGTAAAGTGGTGAAGTCATGAAGAGCCAGAGCGCCTCATTGGTCCGTGCGTCGATCAGTTTCCCGCAGGAGATTTACCAGAGTCTCGAAAGGCTGGCCAAACAGAAGAAAGTGTCTCTCGCTTGGGTTGTACGGGAAGCCTCGGAACGGTACGTTGCTGAGGAGACGGCAGAGGGCGGGGAAGTCCGCAAAAAAGAAGGGCGCGGCACGGCAAAAACACCGCGTCGGACGCCATGACATACCGCATTCGGCGGGGCAAACGAAGGATGGAACCGGAAGCGTGCTGACGAGATGAAGATCATCAAGAACATCGGCAATGACCGTGTGTATGACGAGCTGCGGCCCTCGCTCGCAGCACCGGCATCGCTTGACCTGGCCTCGCCGGTTTTTCCCTGTTCGCCTATGCGGAACTCCGCGAGCTGCTCGACAAGCTCGACGCCTGCCGCGTTGTCTTGCAAGGCAACGATGGCGATCTCGGCCTGACCGGCTCCGACACAGACCGCCCCTTTCGCAATCGGCTGAATGTCCACTGGCTGGCCCGCGAATGCGCGGCATGGATCAAGAAGAAAGTGGAACTGCGCGGCGCGCCGGGCGCGCTGCCGCAATCGCTGTTGATTGCCAGCAAAGCGGAGACTGCGCTGACGCGGGTTATCACGGGCAACTGTTCTTTTAGCACCGAAGGGCTGGGCATCACGCCCGGCAACCAGTTCAGCCTTATCCAATGCTCGGAAGGGCCGGAAGAATCCGCAACCTTCAGCGCGTGGTTTACAAGCATCTGGAACTCGCTCCCGGCCAATGAACAGCACAAGAATGCCTTTCTGGCACGGCTGCAGGAGCTTGCCAGTCCGAAGCCCGCATCGCTCATCTACTACCTGACGCTGTTCCAGATTTTCAAGGACCTGGGTGACGAGCTGGATGAAGAGCGGATCGTCAAATCCGCAACCGGCATTCGCAATACGACAGTCTGGAAGAAGCTCTACAAGTTCCAGCGTGACGGCGTCATCGGCGCTATCGACAAGTTAGAAAGGCTTGGCGGCTGCATCATCGCGGATAGCGTCGGCCTTGGCAAAACATTCGAGGCGCTCGCCATCATCAAGTATTACGAGCTGCGGAATGACCGCGTGCTTGTGCTGGTGCCGAAACGCCTGCGGGACAACTGGACGCTCTACAAGGCGAATGACCGGCGCAACTTTCTCGCCTCCGACCGCTTCAACTACGATGTCCTCAATCATACCGACCTGCAAAACGCAGCCGATGACGGTAATCGTCGGGTGATTTCCATCCAGCTTCCAGAGCCCACAGACCGACAAGACTACCCGACCATCTCAGCCATCACCAGAGAGCGCCTGCGGCGAGCTGGCAAGAAGATCCGAGAGAAAAATTCCATGTTTGCGGGCGATCTTGGCTTCCGCGTCTTCAAGCTCGCCTCCAGCAACATTCGCGCCTGGGACCCCAAACGCGATGATCTACCAACAACGTTGGAAGAGTCCATCGATCACCTAAAGAGTGACCGCACGGAACAGGATATCCTGTTCGAGCTGCTATTAAAGCTCGGCCTCGACCTGACCGTGCCGATAGATAAGCAGGCCATTGCTGGTAAGGCCGTCCATAGCGTTGGCGCGGGCACGCTGCTGGCCTGCATGGCGGAAAAGATCGCCGCTTCAGAAGTGGAACCGCTGGCACTTGGCATCGTCGCCTGGCACAAGACTTTGTCGCCCGCTGGCGACACCACTATCGTTTTCCGCGACAGTGCCTTTGCCAATGATGTCTCCAAAACGAACCTGACGGCCATTCTCCAGCAGCACGGGCTGGAAAACGTCCGGAGCCTCTAGGCATGGCCATGAAGCTCCATTTTGAAAACCCCTATACCGATGACCGGCTCGACTATCAGCGCGCCGCCATCGAGGCGGCCTGCGGCCTGTTCCGCGGTCAGGAAGTCTGCCGGACGGAATTCACTGTCGTCCGCGACAAAGCCAGCGCGCAGCAGAGCTTTGAATACGCGCAAAGCGACCTTGGCATCGGCAACCGTCTGCAACTGCTCGATGATGAAGTACTCGCCAACCTGAGCAATATCCAGATCAGAAACGGCCTGCGTCCGTCCTCGACCCTTTGCTCCGGCGACTTCACCGTCGAAATGGAAACCGGCACGGGCAAGACCTATGTATACCTTCGGACGATTTTTGAGATGAATCGCCGCTATGGTTTCACAAAGTTCGTCATCGTCGTGCCCACCGTGGCAATTAAGGAAGGCGTGTATAAGACGCTTCAGATCACGGAAGAGCATTTCCGGTCGCTCTACGCTAACACCCCTTTCGAGTATTTCCTCTATGATTCCGCAAAGCCAGGCCCGGTGCGTGACTTCGCAACGAGTCCCAACATCAGGATCATGATCGTTACGGTCGGCGCGATTAACAAGAAGGACGTCAACAATCTCTATAAGGACTCAGAGAAGACAGGCGGCGAAAAGCCTATTGACCTGATCCGCGCAACCCGCCCAATCCTGATAGTAGACGAACCGCAAAGCGTGGACGGCGGCTTGGAGGGGCGTGGCAAGGAAGCCCTTGGCGCGATGCACCCACTTTGTACGCTGCGCTATTCCGCTACCCATGCCGACAAGCACCACATGATTTACCGGCTTGATGCGGTAGATGCCTACGAGCAGAAGCTCGTCAAGCAGATCGAAGTTGCCTCTCTGGAAATCGAGGGCGGGCGCAACAAAGCCTATATCAAGCTGCTGTCAACCAGCAACAAGAAAGGCAAGTTCACCGCAAAGGTAGAGCTGGATGTGCAGCGCGGCACAGCCGTGACCCGCGAGACGGTAACGGTCGAGCCCGGCGAAGATCTGGAGCAAACAGCCAAACGCGCCGTCTATGCCGATCATCTTGTCCAGAACATCGGCTGCAAGGCTGGTGAAGAATATCTGGAACTCAGCAACCTCGAAAAGCCGCTGCGGCCGGGGGAATCCGTCGGTGACGTGGACGGGGACGCGCTGAAGCGCCTCATGATCCGCCGCACGATCACGGAACACCTCGACAAGGAACTGCGCCTGCGCCCGCAAGGCATCAAGGTTTTGAGCCTCTTCTTCATCGACGCGGTTGAACATTACCGGCGCTATGCCGAAGACGGCACCGCCCAGAAGGGCAAATATGCCGTCATGTTCGAGGAAGAGTACCGGAAGGCTGCAAAGCTCGCCAAGTACAACACGCTGTTCAAGGAAGTCGATCTCGATTCCGATGCGGCGGAAGTGCATAACGGCTACTTCTCCATCGACAAGAAAGAAAAGTGGACGGAAACATCGGAGAGCAATCAGGCAAGCCGTGACAATGCGGAGCGCGCCTATAGCCTCATCATGCGCGACAAGGAAAAGCTGCTGAGCTTCGATAGCAAGCTGAAGTTCATCTTTTCCCACTCGGCCCTGCGCGAAGGCTGGGACAACCCGAACGTCTTCCAGATTTGCGCGCTGCGCGATATCAGCACGGAACGCGAGCGCCGCCAGACCCTTGGGCGTGGCCTGCGGCTCTGCGTCAATCAGGGCGGCGAGCGCCTGCGCGGATTTGAAATCAACACGCTCACCGTCGTAGCGACAGAAGGTTACGAGCAGTTCGCAGAGAACCTCCAGAAGGAAATCGAGCAGGATACCGGCATCCGCTTCGGCATCGTCGAAAAGCACCAGTTCGCCGCTATCCCGGTGACGGATGCGACAGGCCAGACGGCGGCGCTTGGCGTTGCCCAGTCGGAAGCGATCTGGTCACACCTCAAAGAGGCTGGTTATCTGGATGCCAAGGGCAAGGTGCAGGACACGCTCCGGAAGGCGTTGAAGGACGGCATGGTCAAGCTGCCGGACGCCTTCACGGCGCAATTGCCGCAAGTGAATGACATCCTCCGCAAGCTGGCCGGGAAGCTCGACATCAAGAATGCCGACGAGCGCCGCCCGATTCCGACACGGAAGGCAGTTTTGCACAGCGCGGAATTCCAGGCACTCTGGGACCGGATCAAGCACAAGACCACCTACCGCGTGCAGTTCGACAACGAAAAGCTCGTGACGGATTGCGCCGATGCCATCCGCAAGGGGCCGCCCGTGACGAAAACCCGCGTCCAGATCCGCAAGGCGGACCTGGCTATCGGACGCGGCGGCGTGAGCGCGGAGGAAACCGCGTCTGCCGCCCCCATCGTGATCGAAGAGAGTGATATCGAGCTGCCGGATGTGCTGACCGATCTTCAGGACAAAACGCAACTGACGCGCCGAAGCCTGGCGCGCATCCTGACCGGCAGCCAGCGGCTCGATGACTTCAAGCGCAATCCGCAGCAGTTCATCGAAATCGCGACAGAGTCGATCAACCGGACAAAACGGCTCGCGCTTGTGGACGGCATCCGCTATCAGCGCATCGGCGACGAGGTCTATTGCGCGCAAGAGCTGTTCGAGCAGGAAGAACTGACGGGATACCTGAAGAACATGCTGGCCGCGAAGAAGTCGGTGTATGAGCAAGTGGTCTATGACTCTGCCGGTGTCGAGCGCAGATTCGCCGAAGAGCTTGAAAAGAACGAGGCCGTGAAGGTCTATGCCAAGCTGCCCGGCTGGTTCAAGGTGCCAACACCGCTTGGGACCTACAACCCCGACTGGGCGGTGCTGGTCGAAAAGGACGGTACGGAGCGCCTGTACTTCGTGGTTGAAACGAAGAGCAGCCTGTTCGACGACGACCTGCGGAACAGAGAAGGGGCGAAGATCGAATGCGGCAAAGCGCATTTCAAGGCGCTCGCCGCTGGCGACAATCCAGCGCAGTTCGTGCAGGCCCGGAATCTGGATGATGTGATGTCAACGGCGGCGGACTGAAAAATCTAGTAGTGAGGAGAGCATAATGGCCGGAACATTAAAAGAACTAAAAATCGTTCCTAAGAAGCGCTCTAAGGAAACAAACCCGCTCAAGATATTTGAAAGCCCCACGCTTCGCGGCACCATCGAGAACATCTGGGAACCGCAGTCAGAAGCTCTGAAAGCCATGGGATGCTGTTCGGGCAAGACAGGACGTCGTTGTGGAAATGAACACAGGCGGCGGGAAAACCCTTATCGGTCTTCTGATCTGCCAATCCATCATCAACGAAACTTCCGGCAAGGTTGTTTTCGTCCGGCGAGCGTCAGGATCGTACCATGGCCGTTGCGCGAGGCTCGAACAGAAGCGGCCGTGCCCGCGACATTGGTGAACGAATTCATAGTGCTCGCCCTTTGCTCCAACGAAAGCTCCGGTACCGCCACTAACCGCGTGGACTGCGATATGCATTGGCGGACGCCGCCCGAATCTATGTCGGCTTCTCATGTTATGACGAGCTTTTCGGCATTGCAATGTACTAAAAGATAGGAAGGCTTGCAGTTTGGCGGCGAGCCGCGCGCGCCACCTTGGGAGAAAGATTCGATCGATGCTGACCTGGCGATGCCTCCGCCCTGGCGCAGATTCGATATCGTCGCCGGGATGAAACGATTCAAGCGTGGAGATTGCTTGCAGCTAGTCCGGCGTTTAGATCTCGCGTCTACGAACGCGACAATCCAAGAGAATCGTCGGGTTCGGCGCCTCGGCATTCGTCACGCCGGCGTTCATGGAAGAAGAACTGCGGAAATCCGCAGTTCGCACTTCAGTCGAGGTTTATTGCAAGGCTCTCACACGACGGACCGACGTTGTTAAGCCGGGAGGGGATCGCGCGTGGAAATGCCGGCGCCGGCCTCAATCTGGTGTTTCTTGCCGGACCGACTTGGCCTACAGCAACGCCCGAAGAAATGGTGGAGCTACAAATGGCGGCGACAGGTGGGTACGTGGAAGCACTCGCGGGATTTAAGATCTACCGCGTCTTAGGTGGCGGACCAGTATCCCGCATCGAGTCAACCCGCAGGCGGTTCGGGGCCTGAAGGCTCAATCGCCTCGTGATGTTTCGGTGGCTGGCCCGAAACTCGCCGCCCACGCGATCCGGGCCGGGCTCGTCGACGAGTATCATCTGCTCGTCGTGCCTACTATGCTTGGCCAGTTCTTGCTCGGGCACGTCTCCATCCAGACCACCGAGCGCTACTTCGGATGCAAGCAGAAGGTCCGCGATGCGGTCTATGACCGGGTGGGCATCGAGCCCGAAGCGAACCGCTGACGAGATGTGGGGCGATAGATCGGCCGCCCCTTTGGCGACTTATCGTTCTTTATGCCTCTGAGCATGCCGTTCGAGCCAAAGGTCTGGTGGGCCGCTGCCTTTGCCTCCCTATTGCGGCCGTTAGGAGCTCAGCGGGCGATTGGATGGGAGGCTTATACTACGAATAGACGTGTTGAGCTATTTGGACCGTTTGCTAGACCCGTTGACTGAAGCGCTGACGCCGGAATCCGCATGTGCGCTTCGTGACCTTCGCGCAGACCCTGAGGTGGAGGCGCGCATTGAAGAGTTGCGCCAGAAGGCAAATGAGGGAACGCTGACATCGGTCGAGGACGCGGAGTACAAGGACTTCATTGAAGCCGTGGACCTCGTTTCGATAATGCAGGCGAAGGCCCGGCGCTTTCTTTCGCGTCAGGCTGCTTGAATTGGACGAGCGAACTCGCAATCTGGTTCGCAGTAGAGCCGGGAACGCCTGTGAGTACTGCTGGTTGCCTCAGTCCGCGACGCCCCTCATTCCCTTCCACCTGGAACATGTCGTGGCGAAGCAGCACGGCGGCTCCGATGATCCCGCGGGCTTGGCGCTTGCCTGTGATCGATGCAACGCTTACAAAGGGCCCAAACTGACGAGCATCGACCCAGACACCGAGGGATTGTACCGCTGTTCCATCCCCGAGTTGACCGATGGGAGGATCATTTCGAGCCGCGAGAGGGCCAGGTTTGTGGGAAGACGCCGGTGGGGCGAGCGACCGTACGGCTATTGAAAATGAACGCTCCGCGCCGTGTCGAGTTACGCTTGGCGATTGGATCATGAGCGGCGGCGACTGGTGCGGCCACCGCAGTTCCAATCTCCGTTCCGGTCGTGATCGCGACTTATCGTTCTTGATCGCTCCGACCCTTCGGCGGTTTGGAGGTCAAAATCCGGATGGAAGCGAAACGGCGCTGGACGAGATGGTAGCTCGGGAGGTGCCCTAATGTCGATAGCATTGCAGTTTTGCCGATTCGCAGCGTTGCTTATAGCGGCACTCGCGTTGGCGCCAAGTGCGGTTGCCCAATCCAAGACGTTTGTCTGGGATGACTCGTTTCGATCGGGAGACTGCGGCAGTGACACCGTTAGCGTGGTGCTTGATAGCAATGGTGCCGGCCATCGCAAGTCGATCAGTTGGACCAGATCTTCGGTGCTTGGCAAGAGTGACCCATTAGGGAGTTTTCGCCTGAACCCGCGTTCGAACCACAGCCCGGTGAGGGCGGTATTCTAAGAGAAGAGGCTGCCATGAGCCGCGTAGAGCAACTCGAACAACGAATTACCGAATTGGACGCTGCGGAGTTGAAGGAACTGCGTGCATGGTTCGAACGCTATGACGCCGAGGTCTGGGACCGCCAGATTGAAAACGATTCCAAGAACGGCAAGTTGCGCCGGCTGGTCGACCAAGCCCTCGCCGATGATCGCGCCGGCACGGGATCTCCTGATCCGTTGTAACCAGCACCTCGAAACGGGCGGCTTCAGCCGCCGCGATCAGCGCGCCGTTCTTCAGGCCTGACAACCTGGCATACCCGGCGGTCTGGCAATCATGCCCGGCAAACGAAAACCGCAGCCGTTGGTCAATGCATTCGTCCAGCAGGATTCGCATCAAACCTGCGCCAGGCGAAGTACCTTGCACTCCTCCAAAGCCTGTACCGCAAGCTCGCGGCTAACCGTGGGAAACCCTTCGAGAAAGTCATCCAGAGTGTCGCCATTCTCGATGTAGTCGAAGAGCGTTTGCACGGGTACGCGCGTTCCGCGAAACACAGGCGTTCCGTGCATCACTTCGGGGTCCCGCATGATGGCGTCCTTCATGATTCTATTGTTGCTCAAGGCGCGTCACGGCGATAGGCCGCCGACTTCATACAGAAATAATCCGGGCTGCCGGGTCCAGACGCCGCAGGTTGTTGGGATCGCTTGTAACGATCGGGTCTCGCCGCACTCTGGCGAGGATCACGACCGAAGCGTGGATGATATCCGGAGAATTGGAGGCGCCGCAGAGTTCTCCACAGGCACGGGCAAGCTGCTCATCAAGAGGAACCCTTCGGCCTTGAGCCAATGCCCGGCGGAGCAAGGCGATCATGCCGGTAGTGGTTGGATTGGGACAGATGCGGCAGGTGGGGTGCGCGGGGGAGTCGTGAGCGGCTGTTGTTGGGCGTGAGGGAGAGGGGTCTCGCAGAGCCGCAGAGCGCGCAGAGAAAAAATAACAAAATATTGGACGGTTTTCCAAACGCTCGCCAACGGTTTGTTTACTCCAAACTGACGATCTTTCGTGCCGATGATCCGGGGAGGAACAATTCCGCCAGGTCCAGCCCCGGAATTTCGATGCGCTGAACGAGGAAAGAGGCCACGGCAAGCCCGAATTCATTTGCGTTCGGCGAGGTTGCCCGGAACCGTTCCACAACAGGCCAAGGGATGGTGAATTTGCCCTTTGAGGCGCGTTCATAGCAAATGAAGCCGCCGGAGATCTCTCCATCCATTCCGAAAGTCCCAGTGACACTGATCTGACCAGCCGGATCGCCGCCGCTCCACTCGACGGTGACGTCCTCGCCGGGAGCCAGTCCCGTAAACGAGTCGCGATTGGTCCAGGAGGAGCGGACCCAGGCGATTGAGAACCCGGCACGAAACGGGCCTACTCCAGGGCCTCCTGAGCCGTTGTCTATTGCGTACTGTCCTGCCGCCAGGGGGCCGCTTAGAGCGCCGTTGTAGAAGTTGTCCGGTGACCGGAGCGCTTCGGAACGTTCTGCCGGCGTTTGCAGGATGATCACAGGGCCGGCATCGCGCAGGGAGGCTAACGGCACCTCGACCGCAAACGGCCCTGCCCAACTATATGCCCGGCAAGTACCGAAAGGAATGACGCCGGTGTTGGTCGCGGCTCCAAAGTAACCTCCCCAAGTGGCCGGAGTGCCGTCGATTGCCCAGACTTGGGCCGCCTGAAGATTTCCGCTGGCCAGTTTCCGGACCTCGGACTGCGAGAGGGCTTGCGGGTCCGAACACGCGCCGTCGCCCGATGAGATGGAAATAAAAGCGTCATTGGTTGCCGAGCCATCCGGGTTAAATATCACCCACGCCGGCACATTACACCCTTCGATACCATCCGGCACTTCGACGACGACCTCGTCCACCCCTGCGCAGCAACCCGATCTTCCGGCATAGACAACCTTTGCCTGCTGCGTCCCGATGAACGCCCGCAAGGCGGGGAAAGTGAGATTGTCGGGAATGGGGCGCGACTGTTCGTCACCGGGAGCGAATCCAAGCCCCGTACCTCGCAAGGCAACCAACTGTCCCGGCCTTGCGGGCGCCATGAAGGTGTTGGGAATTGCATCCCCATCCGGACTCACGTTCTCGACCATGCGCGGAGAACAGAAACCCGGCGGGTTCGAGAAGGCGGACGGGCCGCACCAGGAACCGTCATAGAGACGGAAATACCGTTCGACCACGCGAATTTCGTACGGCTCACTTACCTGATCCTCATAGGTCACCGTGAGAATGCCGGGTCCCAGTTGCGTGCCGCCGGGGAGCAGCGCCCGGATCCAGTGCGGCTCGGCCGCCAAAATAAAGGCGTTCGATGAAGCGCCCTGCACGGTGATGGTGACGGCTGTGCCCGCAAGATTTGTGTCGAGAGGGAATCCGGTGTGCTGTTGCGCAACAGGAGGGCCGATGGGCGCACCGGCAGAATGGATCAGCAGGATGGACCCAGGAACAACCGTGCCGGGCGGCGATCCGAGTTCGGCTTCCAGGTATACTCCGGAGAGGACAGTGCGGCGATCTTCCGCAACGGCCGCGGAAGGAATTTCAATAGTTAAGCCCACCACTGCAATCCAAACGGCATTAGCGAACAGGGTAGCGCGCATTCTGTTTGACCTCCTGAATCTGGATCAATCAAAGGCCTTTGACGAATTCGGCGAGGAATCGCCGGAAGTTGAACCAGGTGTATCCCCCAGTGGTTGTACGGAACGTGCTGTTGATGCCCAGCTGGTCCAGCGAATTCTTGAGCCTGCGAACGTTGACCTGCACGTTGGGTGTGTGGTTGTCTTTCTGTCCGAGTGCGATGTAGATAAATCGAACCTGCGAATTAAAGGCGTCAGCGTCCTTGATCTTGGGGTAGGAAACGTCCAGAGGGGCCGCGGCATTGCCGAGACCGCCGCCGGCCATAATGGCGACAGCGGAGAACATTTCGGGATAGAGGAAGGCCAATTCCCGGGCGCGGTTCGAACCGGCTCCAACCCCGGCGACATAGCGGGAACCCGGCGATGAATCCGCGCGGTACTTGGACTCGACCAGGGGAATGACCTCATCGAGCATGTATCGCACCACCAGATCCAGTGGCTGATCCCCGCCCGAGACGGCGCCGGTATCGGGCATTACGATCATCATCTCTTTCGCTTCGCCGGCCGCAATCAGGTTGTCCATGATCCTGTCGGCATAGCCGAACCGTGTCCACATGGACTCCTTCTGGATAGCCGCATGCAAGAGGTAAAGCGTGGGCAAGCTTTGCGATGAGGACTCGTAGCCGGGAGGCGTATAGACGTAGAAGCTCACCTCGCGTTGGAACAGCTCGGAATGGAATGTATGGATGTGAACCGAGCCGTGCGGCACCGGTTGAATATCATGGAACAGGGGCTCCGATCCACGGACTTCGATCAGATCGAAAGGGTACCAGTCGCGCGGAAGACGGTCGCTGACGTTGTTTTCGGTCAAAGCCCCGGTCGGCACTCCGTCGATCACGAAGCCGTACTCATGGCTTCCCGCTTCATAAGGCGGGGTGGTGACTGACCAGATGCCGTCCGGTCCTCGAGTTAGCGGAAGGCCGGGAGGGCCCGGCGCGAAAACGGTGTCGACCAGGATGACCGATTTCGCATCGACATTGACAAAGTACGTGACCGAAAGATCCGGGTTGACCCTGGGAGGCTCGACGGGCCGCTGTTGGGCAACCAGGGAGGAGAGTAGCGGCAGAAATACAGAAGCGATGTTCATTGGAGCAGGTTCCAGTTGCGGTAAGGATAACTGGATATCAATCGGGAAAAACAGGTGCGCACGGTGCGCACGGCGCACACATCGCAGTATTTAATGGGGAAAATATGAGAACTAGCGAAAAGGCTCGATCATCATGAGGTCGGATTCGCGGCGTTCCACCTGGTTGGTGAGGAGCCAGAGGCCTTCGCGGGAGAAAGCCATTCTCGGAAACTCACGTGGGAGCAGAAAGGGGAGGCGGCCGAGGCGGACCGGTGTTTCGCCGGAAGGCGGAAGCACGTTGATCCAATCCACATCCTGCTCTTCGGAGAGGAAGAGGATACCACGAGTGGTGATCCCCCAAAGGCCGCGACGGACGGCGCCGAAGATCACCTTTTCTTCGCCATCTTCCACGGCGATTGCTTTCAGGGCGGCTGTGCGGGCGAGGCCATTCTCCCCCGCGGAGGCATCGATGTAATAAAGATGATGTCCATCGAGGGAGGGGCGAGGCTCCATTCCTCCGGTACGCGTGACTTGAATGGCCGGCCCGCCTTGCGGGCTCGTTTTCCAGATTTCCGGCCTTCCCGATCGGTTGGACGAGAAATATATCCACCGGCCGTCCAAAGACCAGGACGGGTCGAAATCGGTGGCCGGGTCGGCGGTTAAACGTCTTGGCTCGCCGCCGTCTTCCGCGAGGACATAAATATCGGAGTTGCCGGCAATTGACGCGTCGTAGGCGATATGCCTGCCATCAGGCGACCACGCACCCACCTTGAGGAAGGGCGCGTTCATCGGACCGATCTGATGCAGCTCTTTGCCATCCTTGCGGACTACCCACAAGGGGACCGATTGGGCAGCCAGGTAGGAATGAAACGCGATTTTTTCACTGTCCGGTGAAATGGCTCCGGGAAGATCGACGCGGGTAGAACTCAGGAAGTCTTTGGATGGAAGCGGACGTTCAGAAGGGGTTGCGGGCAACTCGACCATGCGAAGATTGACGATGGTTTTTTGGATTTGAAACGCAAGGCGGGCCGGGCGGCCCGGTCCGGGAGGGGAGATGGCCGGATTCACAGCCCTCGCGGCGGAGGTGGCGAGGCTTTCCAGGCCCGGAACCGGATTTCCTTTGCCCGGGGGGCCTCCGCGAACGGCGATTCGCCATAAGGAATGGCCAGCTACGTCATAAACAATGTCGCGTCCATCCGGGGTCCAAGCCAGGCCCTGCATCCCGGCGCCCCAGTTGGTGAGTTGCCTGGGCTCGCCGCCGGAGATGGCAGCGAGGTAAATATCCCCGACTCTCGCCCGTTTGTAACGAAGGAACGCGATCGTGTTTCCGTCGGGCGAAATCGCGAATTTACCGGTAGTCTCCGCCGGATGCGGCTGGACGACGTAGCGGCGCGCGAGTGTGTCGAGGTTGATCTCGACGATGCCGGCCGGCCGCCCATCCACGATCAGGACAGACTTGCCGTCCAAGGACCATCTCGGGTTCCTGCCCGTCCCGGATATTCGCCGCTCGGCGCCCCCGAGTACAGAGACGATGTAGATACCCGGATTCGGAATCGAGTGCCCCATCCAACCCACACGCTCGAATGCGATCTCCTTTCCATCGGGCGACCAAACAGGATTGTGCTCGGCAACGGGCGGGGGAGTATCCGTAAGTTGGCGCAGCGCCTCGCCATGAATGACCTTCAGCCACACATCCTGCGGAGCGGGGCCAGGAGGAGACCAGCGTGTGAGGGCAATGAAGTTGCCATCGGGCGAGAAACTGGGATCGCCCTCGCCGCCGGGGTATTGGGTAATCGCAAGGATACGCGGTGACGCCTCTGGCGGACGAGTGACCCACCAAGCCGCAATGGATAAGGCTACAAGAAAGGAACCCATCGCCGCCGCCCAAAGTTTCGAAATTTGTCTTCGTGAGGGAGCCGGCACGGACTCAGGTCCGGGCTTCGGAGAAACTCCTTGGGAGCCGGCTGTGAAGACCGGTATGTAGGTCCCCTTAGGCAAAGAGATGATGACGGATTCCGCTACGGCTTCCGCGTAATACTCACGCAGTTTGTCCCGAACCCTGCGGGCATCGGTGCGAACAACTGAGTCATTCTCGGCGGAGTTGGGCAGCAGTTCGTGGAGCGCCAGAGCAATGGCCTGTTCCTTGAGTGCGCCGCCACGACCTTCGAGCGCCTCCTCCACGACGAAGCGGAGGAACGCCGAAAGGCGCTGGGAACGTGAGAACATTTCCGAGTTGAGAATGTTCTGCAACTGCCGGCGAACCGCCTGTTGAGACAATCCGTGTTGGGGCGAAGCCTGCATAACCGCCGCTGCTGAGGCCAGTATATCTCGCGCGTGCGAAGTAGCCGGCACCCGCCGCCGCCCGTTAGGCGCGACACAAGAATGGAGGCCGCCGGCAACGCAGGAAAGGCAGCAGAATCCGAGCGTACCTGGTACTCAGACACCTGGGCACGTTGTGGAAAACAATCGGTCGCCGATAAATGCCGATAAATGCGGGTGGAGAGGCAGGGCTTGAGCATCAAGTCCCGCACGTTGGGACCTGAGCACCCGGACACTCTCACGACGATGAACAATCCCGGCGCGGCTTACCGCTGCATGGGCAGGTACTCCGAATTGGAAGCATCCCGCTGGATCGCGGATCTGCACAGTGAAGATTTTCACACAATTTTTGTAAAACCTGATCTCCGAACCACTCAGATTACGGTTAACCCAATGAGGCGGAGAAAAACATGACGAGGCCGCTCGAGTAATTCAGAGAGCGCTTATCGATCTGTTCTTTCCGCCGAAGTCTGCCCCGTTTGGAAGAATGCCGGCCGCCATTCACGGCCAGGAAACGGCTACGACAATCGCTGGAGCATCCAGGCGCGGGGCCGTCACGGTCTACTGCCCAAATGCTCCGGCAGACGACAGGAGGTAAGATATGGCTCACGCGGATTCATTGAAAAGGGTGATCAACCACTTCGCACCGCTGGTGCTGGCCCCCGTCCCCGTCAAGGGCTTGAAGCCGAAGCCAAGCGTCGTCGCACTGAACGCGTCAGACGCTCTCGATCAATGGGCGGCTCTGCACCTGCTCCAAGACAACCTTGGGTTGTTCGACTCCGCCACGTGCTATGACGCGACCGTGTGGAAGGATCTGAATAGCGCCTGGAAGCAGTTCCTCGCCCATGCCCATTTCGACTGTAAGGGCAATGGCTCGCCTTTCAAGAGATCGTTTTCTGTTCGCATCGAGCCGCTCGCCGGCAAATTCTACAGTCTGTCTATCATCGATTGGGCATCACCGCATGCGACCGGAAGGGCCACAGGGGAAGTAGTCCCATTCACGAACAATCCGGGAGAGGATCGCGTCACGGTGAAGGACGTTAGCGCTGCGCGGCCCCCGTCGAATCCCGCGGACTACGGCTATTACGGCAATCCGCAAATTGAGACCTAGTCGTCCAGGATTGCCGGCCGCCACGAGGGATGGAATGCAGAGGAGTGCCCAGGAGCGGGGGACGCGGCGGGCAAGAGTGCCCTCAAAAACTGAGTTTGGCTCCCAATTGAACGGTTCTGGGGACGGCCGTGGCGACGAAGGTTCCCGGATTGGTGGACTGGTTCACCACGGGTCCCTGATAGTTCACCGAATTGAAGGAATTCGTGGCTTCGAAGCGCAGTTGGAGCCTGAGGGATTCCCGGATGGCGATGTTTTTGAAGAGGGAGAGATCGGCCGTATGGAAGCCGTCGCCGCGAATGATGTTGCGCCCGCTGTTGCCGAAGACTCCAAGAGTGGGAAGAACAAAGGCCGCGGGGTTGTAGGCCATGCCGTCAGGGACGTTCCGGTGGGGGTCGCCCACCACCATGAGGCGGTTGAAGCTCTCGTTGCGGTATGGATCAAACTGGCTGGTGTAGGGTGTGAACGGTTGACCGGATTGCTCGACGAGGAAGGCGTTCACCTGCCAGCCGCCGAGGACACTCTTCCAGGCCGGAGCAGGGATGGGATAGTTCAGCGCGAGGGTGAAGCGGTGAGGGACGTCAAAGCTCGATGCGCCGCGCTGTAGGGCGAGGTTGTAGCTGTTGAGCACGGTTTCGCTGGCATCGCCGGAGCCGAAGTCCGTGGCACTGTCGATCGATTTGGACCATGTGCAGCCGGCGAGGAGATTCAAGCCGGACTGGAAGCGCCGCTCCAGCTTGATCTGGAGGCTGTGATAGATGGAATTGGCCGAGTTGGTGTAGAGATTGATGCTGTTGAAGCCAGGGAAGGGGCGGAGGGGATCGAGGATGGCCGCCGTGCCCGCGGGCGTGAGACTCGCGGCCGCGATTTGAGCGCGCCGGGTGGAGGAGAGCGCATCGAGGTTGACCTGGTTCTCGTTGTAGTTCATCTGCAAATGGATGCCGCGCGTTCCGCGGTAGGCTGCTTCGAGGAGCACTCCAGGAGTGAGCGCATGTTGGACGGCAAGACTGAACTGCATGCTATAGGGATTTCGCAGGTCGAGCGGGACAGCCGCACCGGAGCGCGATGGCTGAGCCGAGGCGAGCAGATCGAGGAGGGTTCTGGTCTGGCCGCTCGAGGAGGTAGCGAACGGAGTAGGAGCGTTCGTAACGGCGCTTGCCGAGTAGGGCGGGTTGTTTTCGACCTGCTGGACCGTGCTTGCCTGGAGCAAAGTTTCGTAGACGATTCCGAATCCCCCGCGAACGATGGTCCGCTGTTTCCCCGTGAGGTCGTAGGCAAAGCCAAACCGGGGGGCGAAGTTGTTCCTGTCGGGCCGGTAGAGGCCGGGCCAATTGGGGTCTTGCGCGGTGGTCAAGCCAAAGCTGGGAACGAAGTTGGAGAGTTTGTTGTTTACCTCCGTCCAGGGGGCGCTGTAATCGAAGCGCAGTCCGTAATCGAGCGTCAGCCGGCGAGTGATGCGCCAGGTGTCCTGCGCGAAGAGGGCAAACGCGGATTGACGATAGCCGCGGCCGAATTGTCCGATGGTGATGCCGGCCTGGTAGGGCAACCCGAGCAGCAGGTCGGCAAGAGTGTTCGCCAGGGCGTTCGCGGGCGTTTTCGGAATCAGGGTATTCCGTGAGCCATCGAAGGCGATGGTCCCGCGCTGGTTGCCGGCGCCGCGGGTATTGAAATGGTAGCGCGTGGCCTCGCCGCCGAACTTGAGGCTGTGGGAGCCGTGGAGAAGGCTGAGTGAATCCGACGCATGGATCGTGGTTTCGTTCTGGTCCCGGTTGTACCAGGAGAGGCCGCCGAGGCCGGCAAGGCCGCCCGCGGAGAAGCTGATGGTGGGGATGCCGTTTGCGCCAGCGCCGTTGGGCAAACCGAATTCGGCGGCATTGCGCTGATCGCCGTTGGCGAGAATGTTGCCGTAGCGATTTACGCCGATTCGGGCTTCGTTCGATACGGCCGCGGAGAAGGTGTGGAGATATCCCAGTGTGCCGTTGGTGGTGCGTTCGGGGTTCGGCAGCGGAAAGCCGGGGATGTAGGGTCCGCCGAACCGGTCGATGATGTAGACCTGATCATTGAGGTTCCACGAGGTACGCACGGTCAGCAGGTCGCGCCCGGTGAAGTGATGATCGGTGCGGATGTGGAACTGGGAATCGTGCAGTGCGATGGCAAGGGAAGCGACATAATTGCCGCCCGGTTGCGAAGCGTTGGGCGCGGGATAGAGGGAGAGGAGTTTGGCGCTGATGGGAGTGATGCGGGAACCGAGGTCGAGCGTCTGGGCGGCGCCGGCGGCGTTGATGAAGGGAATGATGCCGCGAGCCTGGTCCGCGGTGGGCACGAAGGAGGTTCGGGTTTCCGAGCCCTCCTGATTGCGGAGAAGTTCGGTATTGAGGAAGAAGAAATGCTTCTGTTTCCAGATGGGGCCGCCGAGGCTGGCTCCGAACTGATTGTGGCGCACAATGCCGCGAGGCAACCCGGCGCGGTTGCTGAATGTGTCGTTGGCATTGAGGACGTTATTGCGGAAGAATTCGTAAGCCGCGCCGTGAAACTGATTGGAGCCGCCGCGGGTAACGATACTGATCTGGCCGCCCATGGTGCGGCCGTAGGCGGCGGAGGGTACTTCGCTCAACACGGAGAATTCGCGCACGGCCTCATTCGACGGTTCGAAGTTGATGACGCTATATTGCTGCACGATCATGGGCATTCCGTCGAAGACGAAGTTGTTCGAGCGGCTGCGTGTGCCGTTGACGCTGAAGGCTCCTTCGGTGTTCTCGCGGGCCTTTCCATAGCGGTTGGCGGCGGTGGAGACGTTCCAACCGGCGGTGACGCCCGGGACCGTCAGCGCGAGGTTCTGCAACTGACGGCCATCGGTGGGAAGGTCCTGAAGGGAGGTCTGGTCCACTACGGTGAACGCGGCGGCGGACTCGAGCTGCACGAGGGGAGCGGACTCATTGACGACGATGGATTCGCGATTTTCGGCGGCGGGGAGTGTCAGGTTGATGCGCAGTTCATCCCCGACGCGGAGGATGAGGTCTTTCCGTTGCACGGTGGTGAACTTGGGTTGCGATGCCAGGAGGTGGTAGCGGCCGGCCTGCAAGCCGAGGATCTGAAAGTTTCCCGCCTGGTTGGTGGTGGTGGCGCGGGAAACGCCAGTCTCGAGGTTTTTCACAGTGATGGCCGCTCCGATCAGGACGCCTCCGGATGGGTCGGTGATTGTGCCGCTGAGGGAGGCGGTGGGCGCCTGGGCGTAGAGAGTCATGGATGCCATGGTGAGAAGGGTGATGGTTTTGACGAGCAAGAAACCTCCACGAGGCGGGGCATGGGAAGCAGTCCCAGCCGCTTCCGAAAGCCGTATTTGATCGAGGATAGCGCTCATTTGTATGTGAGCGCATCCATGCGCTCGAGAGAAATTGTTTCCTGTCGCCTTCTTCCGTTCGTCGCATCCACTGAAACGATGGATCTGCTGACCAAGGACATCATCCCGTCCGGTGAAGAGCGAACCGCGGCAGCGCGTAGCCTGAGCGCGGTTCCCATTTCGGCTGATCTTCCGTGAGGCGGAACCAGCGGAAGGGGATGGTGATACCATTGCCTTACCCTGGGCAATGACTCCCGGCTTTACGATCGCTCACTACACGGTCGTCTCCAAGATTGGGGAAGGCGGTATGGGGGCGGTGTATCGTGCCACCGACACGAGACTGGCGCGCGATGTGGCGATCAAGGTGTTGCCGGATGCTTTCGCCGATGACGCGAACCGCCTGGCGCGGTTCGTTCGGGAGGCGCAGGTTTTGGCTTCGTTGAATCATCCGAATATCGCGGCGATTTACGGCATCGAAGAGCGCGCCATCGTGATGGAGTTGGTGGAGGGGCCGACGCTCGCCGATCGTATTGCGGAGGGGGTGCTGCCGCTCGATGAGGCGCTTTCCATTGCACGGCAGATTGCCGAGGCGTTGGAGGCGGCGCACGAGAGGGGGATCATCCACCGTGATCTGAAGCCCGCCAATGTGAAGGTCACACCTGATGGCAAAGTGAAGGTGCTCGACTTCGGGTTGGCCAAACTGGCCGATCCTTCGGATTCCACCAAAGATGCGGCCAACGCGACCACGGTGGTACGGGGGAATTCGCCGACGATCGCGGGGATGATCCTGGGGACGGCGGAGTACATGAGTCCCGAGCAGGCGGCGGGGAAGGCGGTCGACAAACGCAGTGACATCTGGAGCTTCGGCGTGGTGCTGTGGGAGATGCTCTGTGGGGCGAGGTTGTTTGACGGTGAGACGATATCGCACACGCTGGCGGATGTGCTGCGTGCGCCGATTGACTTCAGCAAGCTTCCCGATTCGACTCCTAGGCCGATCGTGGAGTTGGTAAAGCGCTGCCTGGAGCGAGACCCGAAGACGCGGATGAGGGACATCGGGGAAGCGCGCATTGCGATCCAGAGGTATCTCGCCGGCCCTGCTAGCGGGACAGTCTTGCCAATGGCGCCTGCGCCGCGCACGCGGCCGTGGCCGTGGGTTGTTACCGTACTGGCAGTGGGGCTGGCGGCGGCTCTGTCCGTGGTTCATTTGAGTGAGAGGACTTTGGTCCCGTCGGTAGTGCGCTTCCAGATTCCGCCACCGGAAAAGACCGTCTACGCCGAATCCTCGAGCGGCATGGCGATTTCGCCGGACGGCAAGCGGCTGGCCTTCATCGCTGTTTCCGAGGGCCGGTCGATGTTGTGGGTCCGTTCGCTCGATTCGCTCACTGCGCAGCCTTTGGAGGGCACGGACGGGGCATATGCTCCCTTCTGGTCGCCGGACAGCCGCTTCCTTGGTTTTTTTGTACTGGGGAAACTAAAAAGAGTCGAGGCGTCCGGAGGGCCCCCGCAGATCGTGTGCGGCGTTCCCAACACTGGCATCGGGGGCTCATGGAATCGTGAAGGGGTAATTGTCTTCGGCACCAACAGAAGCGGCCTTTTCCGTGTCCCGCACATCGGCGGCGCCCCCGCGGCAGTGACGACTCCCGACGCCGCCCGCGGGGAGATTTATCACGCGCGACCCTGGTTTCTCCCCGATGGACGCCGCTTCGTCTTTCTCGCCATCGGTTCCACGCCTGAAAACAGCGGCATCTATCTTGCCTCGCTCGAAGGCGAGGAGCGCAAGCGCCTGGTGGCTGCGGTGCAGGGTGCGGCTTACGCTCCCCCCTCCGGCAGAGAAGTAAATGGCCATTTGCTTTTTCTGCGCGATGGCACCCTGATGGCGCTGCCGCTCAATGCCAGGAGTTTCGACCCCGCCGGGGAGGCGTTTCCGGTGGCCGAGCAGGTGGGCTTTTATATCAGCAACCCCTACTTCTCGGTGTCCTCCGGTGGTGTGTTGGTTTATCGCGCCCGCGGGACGGCCGGCAGCAGGCAACTCGAGTGGTTTGACCGGGAAGGTAAAGGATTGGGAGCGGTAGGCCAGCCTGGTGATTACCGCGATGTGGCGCTCTCGCCCGATGGCGGGAGGGTGGCGGTGTCCAGAGCTGAGGCAGCCGGAGCGCTCAACACCGACATCTGGCTGCTAGACGTCGCGCGCGGCATTCCTACACGATTCTCCTTCAATCCTGGGCAGGACAACAACCCGGTCTGGTCGCCGGATGGGAACCGGGTGGTCTTCGCCTCACTGTCGGGTGTCAGAGACGTGTATCAAAAAAGCTCTGGCGGAGCGGGCAATGAAGAGCCCCTGTTGAAAAGCAATCTTCCCAAACGGTCGTTCGATTGGTCCACCGATGGCCGGTTCCTCCTCTATAGCGTGGACGATCCAAAGACCAAGTCGGATTTATGGATCTTGCCGGATCCAACCGGCACAACCGGCACGCGGAAGCCGAGGCCGTTGCTGGTGACTCCCTACAATGAGACCCAAGGACAGTTTTTTCCGGCTCCTGGCGGACCCCCAAAGTGGGTGGCTTACTGCTCCGACGAGTCGGGGCGATACGAGGTCTACGTGCAGCCGTTCACGGAAGACGCCTCGACGGTGGTGGGAAAATACCACATCTCGTCGAACGGCGGCATCCAGCCCAGGTGGCGGCGGGATGGAAGGGAACTGTACTACATTGCGCCCGACGGGACACTGATGGCGGTGGAAATCAAGACCACGCCACGGTTCGAGCAAGGCATTCCCAAAGCGCTGTTCCGAACACGGATCTTCCAAGGCGGAATGGCCCTGGGCGGTTTCTTCTATTCGCCGGCGGCAGATGGGAGGCGATTCCTGATCAACGTTGTGTCGGAAAGTGCGGGCTCCACTCCGATTACGGCGGTACTCAACTGGACCGCTGGATTGGCGAAGTCACGGCAATGACTCCCGAATCCACTATCGCCCACTACCGGATCGTCTCCAAGATTGGGGAAGGCGGCATGGGGGCGGTGTATCGCGCCACCGACACGAAGCTGGCGCGGGATGTGGCCATCAAGGTGTTGCCGGATGCCTTCGCCCATGACGCGGACCGGCTGGCGCGGTTTGTTCGCGAGGCGCAGGTTTTGGCTTCGTTGAATCATCCGAACATCGCGGCGATTTACGGCATCGAAGAGCGCGCCATCGTGATGGAGCTGGTGGAGGGGCCGGCGCTCGCCGATCGCATCGCGCAAGGGGCATTGCCGCTTGACGAGGCGCTACCCATTGCACGGCAGATCGCCAAGGCGTTGGAGGCAGCGCACGAGAAGGGTGTCATCCATCGTGACCTGAAGCCCGCCAATGTGAAGGTCACACCCGATGGCAAGGTGAAGGTGCTCGACTTCGGGTTGGCCAAACTGGCCGATCCTTCAGATTCCACCAAAGATGCGGCCAACGCAACCACGGTGGTGCGGGGGAATTCGCCGACGCTTGCGGGGATGATCCTGGGGACGGCGGAGTACATGAGTCCCGAGCAAGCGGCGGGGAAGGCGGTCGACAAGCGCAGTGACATTTGGAGCTTCGGTGTGGTGCTGTGGGAGATGCTCAGCGGCGGGAGGCTGTTTGCCGGTGAGACGATTTCGCACACGCTGGCTGACGTATTGCGTGCGCCGATCGACGTCAGCAAGCTTCCCGCCTCGACGCCCTTGCCGATTGTGGAGTTGGTGAGGCGCTGCCTGGAGCGTGACCCTAAGAGGCGTTTGCGAGACATAGGGGAGGCGCGCATTGCGATCGAGACGTATCTCGCCGACCCTGCTAGCGATGCTAGCGGGACGGTGATGCCGCCGGCGGTTGCACCGCGCATGCGGCTGTGGCCGTGGGTGGCTGCGGCTCTGATGGGAGTAAGCTTGGCGGCAGTGTCCGTGGTTCACTTGCGTGAGAAACTGCCAGAGCCGGTGGTGATACGGTTCCAGATTCCGGCGCCGGAAAAGACTGTTTACAGCGAATCCACGAGCAGTGGCATGGCGATTTCGCCGGACGGCACACGGCTGGCCTTCATCGCTGCTTCCGAGGGCAGGCGGATGTTGTGGGTCCGTTCGCTCGATTCCCTCACGGCGCAGCGTTTGGAGGGCACCGACGAGGCGAGCTTCCCCTTCTGGTCGCCGGACAGCCGCTTCCTTGCTTTCTTTGTGCCGGGGAAGCTGAGAACAGTTGAGGCGTCCGGAGGGCCTCCCCAGACGGTATGCGAAGTTCCCAACACCGGCGTCGGGGGCTCGTGGAACCGTGACGGGGTAATTGTCTTCGGAACCAACAGCAGCGGTCTTTTTCGCGTTCCGCATAGCGGCGGCTCGGCCGTGCCATTAACCACTCGCGACACCACCCGCGGGGAGATCTTTCACGCGCAGCCCTGGTTTCTGCCCGATGGCCGGCGGTTTCTATTTCTTGTAAACAGTTCCACGCCGGAAAACAGCGGCATCTACCTGGCGTCGCTCGAGGGTAAAGAGCGCAAGCGCCTGGTGGCCCCTGTGCAAGGCGCGGCCTACGTTCCTTCCTCGTCCAGCGGGGGAAATGGCTATTTGCTGTTTCTGCGGGACGGCACACTGATGGCGCTGCCGCTCAATGCCAGGAGTTTCGACCCTGCGGGCGAGGCGCTTCCCGTGGCCGAGCAGGTGGGGTTTTTCATCAGCAATCCCTACTTCTCGGTCTCTTCCGACCGCGTGTTGGTTTATCGCGTCCGCGGCGCGGCCGGCAGCACCCGACTAGAGTGGTTTGACAGAGAGGACAAGGGATTGGGAGCGGTAGGCGCGCCTGGAGATTACCGGGGTCTGGCGCTCTCGCCCGATGGCGGGAGGGTGGCGGTGTCCAGACTTGACGCAGGCGGAGCGCTCAACAGCGACATCTGGCTGCTAGACGTCGCGCGCGGCATTCCTACGCGATTCTCCTTCAATCCTGGGGAGGACTACGACCCGGTCTGGTCGCCGGATGGGAACCGGGTGGTCTTCGCCTCACTGTCGGGTGTCAGCGACCTGTATCAAAAAAGCTCTGGCGGAGCGGGCAATGAAGAGCCTCTGTTGAAAAGCAATCTTTCCAAACGCCCGTTCGATTGGTCCACCGATGGCCGGTTCCTCCTCTATAGCGTGGACGATCCAAAGACCAAGTCGGATTTATGGATCTTGCCGGATCCAACCGGCACAACCGGCACGCGGAAGCCGAGACCGTTGCTGGTGACTCCCTACAATGAGACCCAAGGGCAGTTTTTCCCGGCCCTCAGCGGACCCCCAAAGTGGGTGGCTTACTGCTCCGACGAGTCGGGGCGATACGAGGTCTACGTGTAGCCGTTCTCGGAAGACGCCTCGACGGTGGTGGGAAAATACCACATCTCGTCGAACGGCGGCATCCAGCCGAGGTGGCGGCGGGATGGAAGGGAACTGTACTATTGTTGCGCCGGACGGGACGCTGATGGCGGTGGAAATCAAGACGACGCCACGGTTCGAACAGGGAATTCCCAAGGCGCTCTTCCGAACGCGGATCGCCGGCGGCGGAGCGTTCGGAACCTTCTTCCATTATTCGCCGGCGGCCGATGGGAGGCGGTTCCTGGTCAACGTGGCACCGGCAGACGCGGTCTCCGCCCCCATTACGGTGGTACTCAACTGGACCGCCGGATTGAAGCGGTAAACAGTGTAGAAGCTTGCCCGCAAAATCTGAGAATTCGTCTCGCAGAAGCTTTCAGCATTCAGCGATCAGCACTCAGCTTTGGCGGTCAGCTTACAAGCTTCGTGGGGGGCCACACCGAACCGGCACCCCGAGCCATGGCGCAGGCACGAGCACCGTCCGCGAACATGGCACGCGACCCACCCTGGACGTAATTAGAACCATCGGAGCCTAAAAACTGGCTCCGCTCGAACCGCGCTAACTCGCTTGCTCCCAGGAAGATCGGATGGAAACCAGTAATGCGATCCAATTTGGGCACCCAGAGCGGATGTATCTCGAACCCATGTTCCTTGCCGGCTAAAACGAATCCCTGTGCTGGCACGAGAAGCACAACGAGAGAGACTCTGGTAGATGTTGTCGTTCAGAACATGTTCGGCGCCTGCCGACGGCAGAAAATTCCCGTGGACCATGACTTGGGAATGTGATCGTATCGGCCCACGATTCTGTGGAATCAACGAATCCGGAAGGTCTGAGGAGCCCTTTCGGGCGGACCGTCGCCCTCACCCGCCTGTTTTGCTTCCGCCCAACTCCCGGAATAGCCATGTCCTGGCCACGCGCCAGTCGCGCGTTACGGTCTCCTCTGAGACTTCCAGCACGTCGGCCGTTTCCTCGACGCTCAGGCCCCCGAAGAACCGCAACTCGACCACACGGCTGGCACGCTCATCGACTTTGGCAAGTTCGGCGAGCACCTCATCCAGCGCCTCTACGTCAACGCCACGCGCCTTGCTTCCGAGCAGAACTTCGTCAAGCGGGATTAGCAACTGCCCGCCACCCCGCTTGGAATACCTCTGTTTGCGGGCGTGATCCACCAGGATCTGCCGGATCACCCGGGTGCACAGTGCGAAAAAATGGCCGCGGTTCTGGCAGCGGATGCCGCGCGCGTGAACCAGCTTGAGGTATGCCTCCTGCGCCAGAGTGCCGGATGACGGGAGGATGCCCCCACGGGATTGGCGTAACACGCGCCGGGCGATTCCGCGGAGATCGTCATAAACCAGCGGAATCACGTCATTCAGCGCCGCCTGATCTCCTCTGGCCCAGGCGACAAGCAGGCCGCTGATGTCCAAGGGTGTCCTTGCCGCCATGGTGAGGCGAAGTATAACACAAAGAAATTTTCGGCCTCATGACGGCTTCGCCGAGGTTTTCTCGTGATTCAGGTGCAACGCAGTTCAGTGCTTACTGAGGAGGGTTACTATGAAGGCAATTAGGAAAATCATCGCGCTCGCCACGGTTCTGGCGGCAAGCAGCACACTTGGCTTGGGCCAAACCGTCGAGCAACCGATCATTCTCGTCATTGACACGGAAGACCTTACCGCGTATGTCGGGGACGTGACCGATGCCACCAAGCTGTCGCGAGATACCGACGTGACGATACCTGGGCCCGGCAGGTCGTTCTACATCACTTACCAACTCGCCGATGTGGTTGCAATCAATGGGAAGCCGGCCAAAGGCCTAAACTCTACGTTCGTCGGGAGCGTGCCATTGAGCGTAGCTCCACAGCCCGGGCAGGCGATTGCGGACTTTAATGGCAGCGCCCCCATTTCCGCGGACTGGCAGATTTTTGGGTCGGACGGGACTTGGATCGGGAGTTTCTGGGGCCGTGGCACAGCGGCGTCTGGGCGGGGCTATGCAATCCTGGGTGGGCAAGGGGCGTTCTTCGGCGTCACAGGAGAGTTGCGCGTAACAGCAGTAACGAAGCCCCCGCGGAGTGCCTCGGCCACAGAAGATCCGGCCAAGCGGCGACTTAATGGCGGTGGCAAGGTCCAATTCACCTTTTACATCTACCCGAAATACCGCCCCGAAGTGGATATCACACCCTCCGGGCCTGCCATCTTCCACGAAGATTTTTCCCCCGTGAGTGCAGGTCGCCCGGCACGCGTAGGTGAACTCTTGATCATCAGAGCCAGAAATCTCGGCCCTGTTCGCCCCGATCTGCTTCCGCCAGGCGTGAGACCGTTCAAAGCCGATTCGCCAGAGGAAGTCAATTCACCCGTGGACGTGACGATGAACGGGAAAACCCTCGAGGTAATCAACAAAGTCGGTTGGCCCGGCGCTGTCGATCTCTATCGCGTGGATGTCCGGGTGCCATCGGGTCTCACGGCGGGCATGGCAACTATCCAACTTACCGCAGCATGGATTCCAGGTCCCACCGTGGACATCCCAGCGCAGTAATCCTGGGCCTAAGAGGGACAACCTGAAACGGGCGTCGACACGAGAGTCGACGCGGCACGTTGAGAGCGTTGAGAGCGTGCGCCACGTCGGGCGGCGCGATCCGGTGTCCTAGCGCGGATACCGGCATTCGTGTGACAAATACCGGCATTCGTGTTGACACTCTGAAAAAAGGGCGTTACGATTTTCCACTCCAGGAGCAGCAACATGGAAATCGAGCGGTGGCTTCAGATCAAGAGCCTGTTTGACGCCGCACACGAAAAGACGGCTGGGGAGCGGGCACGTTTTCTTGCCGGCATGTGCGGCACTGATCAGGACCTCCGCCTCGAAGTGGAGTCGCTGCTCGCCTGTGAGGATTCAGCCGCCGGCTTTCTCGAATCTGGCGATGATCTTGCCACCACCGTTCGGACACCGGCCACTCCTTTGCCCATCACGAGCGAGCCTGTTCCAAAGGGCAAGCGAGCTGGACCCTACACTATCCAAGAATTGCTCGGCTCGGGCGGGATGGGTCAGGTCTACAAAGCTTACGACAATCGCCTGGAACGACACGTTGCTGTGAAGTTCCTCGCCCATGCCATTACAGGCGATTCCGCAGCCCAGCAACGGTTCCAACGCGAGGCTCGCGCAGCCTCGGCGCTGAACCACCCAAACATCTGCACGGTGCACGATGTGGGGGATTTCCAGGGTCGCTCCTTCATCGTCATGGAACTACTCGAAGGGCAGCCTCTGAAGGAACGGATTGCCGGCAAACCAATCCCTTTTCCGGAGTTCGTGTCCGTGTGCCGGCAAGTCTCGGCAGCTCTCATAGCGGCGCACGCGAAGGGCATCGTGCACCGGGACGTGAAGCCAGGCAATATTTTTGTGACTCCGAGCGGGCAAGTGAAGATCTTTGATTTCGGCTTGGCCAGACGCGGCGCTGGCATCGAGGGTGCGGCGCTCCAACCCGGCAGTGCTTCGAATCTGCCGCTCATCAGAACGGGAACTATCACGGGAACCGTCGCCTATATGTCCCCGGAACAGGCGCTGGGCGAGGAAGTAGACGCGCGCAGTGACATCTTTTCCTTGGGCGTCGTGCTTTACGAGATGGCGACCGGGCGGCCTCCTTTCCGTGGCAAGACGGTCGCCGGCATCCTGGGCTCGATCCTGACGGAAGCACCCGCAAAACCGTCTGAGTTAAATCCCGCGGTCCCGGCCCGCGTGGACCGGTTGATTCTGAAAGCTCTGGAAAAAGACCGGGAAGACCGCTATCAATCCATCGCAAGCCTCGCCGCGGATCTCGACGAAGGGCAGGGATCGGAAGCCACCGCCGCGCGACTGCCCCGGTCCTGGCGGGTCTGGACCGCAGCAACTGCCGCAGTCTTGTTAGCGTTCGCCGGGGTGCTATGGAATTACCGCTCGGCCGCAAGTTGGGATGCTCGTTTCGCCAATGCCCGGTTTAGCCGGCTCACCAATTTTGAAGGTGCGGAAGGGGAGGCGGCTCTCTCCGCCGATGGCAAGTTCGTCGCGTTTCTTTCCGACCGCGACGGGCCGGTAGACATCTGGATCAGCCAGGTTGGCAGCGGCCAGTTCACAAATCTGTCAAAGGGCCGGTTCCCTGGTTTGGCTTTTTATTGGGACTTGGATTTGCGGCCGCTCGCGTTTACGCCGGACGGTACGAACGTTTCGCTGTCGTGGATTGGCAAGAGTCCCGACACATGGCTGCTTCCTGTTATGGGCGGAATCCCCCGACCCTTTCTGCAGCCGGGCTTTGAAGCAATGTGGTCGGCCGACGGGGCTAAACTTGTCTATCACAGCGTGGCACGAGGCGACCCGACTTTCGTTGCCGAGGCCAACGGGAACAATCCGAAACAGGTTTTTGTAGACGCGTCGGGTGCCCACTGTCATTACCCGATCTGGTCACCGGATGGGCGATTCATCTACTACACCCGAGGTTTTCCGACTGCCGACGAGCTCGACATCTGGCGCGTGGCCGCCACGGGTGGAGACCCCGAGCGGATCACGCACCATAACGCCCGCATTACCTACCCGACCTTGCTCGACAATCGCACATTGGTATACTCAGCCACATCGGAGGACGGCCCCGGTGTCGTACTCTATGCCATGGATGTCGAAAAACGCCGTCCGCGGGTCATCATGACCGGTGTCCAGGAGTACTCGTCGGTCTCAGCCAGCGCGAATGGAAGACGGCTTGTGGTTACCGAGTCAAAACCCAACGGCAGCCTATGGACTGTCCCCCTCTCCGATGGCGTTCAGGAGCAGGTTGCGGCGAGCCGGGTTGAGCTTCCGACGGGGCGCGCAGTGTCTCCACGGTTCGGACCTGACTATCTGCTCTACCTGTCTTCCACGAGCGGAGCCGATGGACTTTGGAAATTCAAGAACGGCTCGGCGGCCGAGTTGTGGAAGCCGAGCGGCGGAGGATTGATCGCGCCGCCGGCGATCTCCCCCGATGGTAGCTAGATCTGTTTTGCGATCCGCAGGCAAGGTCAAACAGCGCTGCATCGGATGAGCGACTCGGGCGCGAACCCAGCTCGCCTGGCTCCCAACCTCCACGTCCGCGGTTCCCCCTCGTGGTCTCCGGATGGAAACTGGATTATCATGAGCGGCAGCGATGAAAAAGGCTCCGGTCTTTTCAAGATACCTGCCGGGGGCGAGTCTCCGGTTCGGTTCCGCGATGGGTTTGCTTTTAATCCGGTCTGGTCACCGGACGGGCGGCTTATCCTTTATTCCGAGCCGTTGGCCGGAGGGGACCTTCGGATCAAGGCCGTGACTCCGGACGGCACGCCGGTGCCCCTGCCGGATCTGCGAGTCGGCTACAAAACAGGTTCTTACCGCCTTCTGCCCGGGAAGGGCCCTGGCCATATCGGACCGCGAGCGGCTGTGGGTAGTCGACATGGCCACCGGTGAACGGCGCAAGCTTGCGAACCTGCCGCCGGGAGCAGTTTCGCGAAGCTTCGACATTAGTCCAGACGGCAAGCAGATCATCTTCGATCGCATCCGAGACAACTCTGACGTCGTGTTGATCGAACTCCAGTAACGGCACTAAACAGAGAGCCGTTGGCTCCCCGAGCGCTACATTACGGGAAATAGGAACCTTGGGGCTCGGGGAGACGCTCTGTAAGTGATTGGTTCTCCATATACTTCGGTAAATCTCCTGGAGCACTTGGACTAACTACCGTAAAGACGTGCGTCTGCGTCTCTGGCAGCTATGGATCGCCCCAAGCGCTATCGCGCCAACGCCGAACAACATTAACGTACCCGGTTCGGGCACCGTAGTTGGAGAGCTGAGCAGCGCGAATGCCATTTGATCTGGAGTGGGACCCAGGACGCCATTTGCGCCGCTATATGCCGTGTGTGTACCGTTGGCATTCGCCGTCACCCAGAACGCACTTGTGCCGCCAGTGGTTCCGCCGAGCTCCAGCCAGTAGGTGGTGCCGGCTGCCGCGTTGAATGCACTTTGAAGATCAAACGTCACTTGAAAAGCGTTGCCGCCGCAGCACCAAGGCAATCCAGAGTCGACTGCGACTACATTCTGCCCAGCGCCAGTGGCCAATACCGAGCCCACTGCGCCCGCATTGTCGGCGTGGAAAGTATAGGTGATGTCCTGATTCCAGCCCGTGATACCTGAGAAGTTTTGGAAATAAAACACGACGCTCGGCACTTGAGGGCGAAGCCCGAAAAAATAATTGTCGATGTTCAGGCAGCTAATCCCAGCTCCCGAAAGACGCCGTGCATGCCGACACGGATAGTCTCGTAGTAGTTGTCGAGTGGTCTTGGATTCTGGGCTCCATGTGTGGGACGGGTTTCCGTCGAGGCGGCGAGTAGAGGTTTGATGACTTTGTCACGCAAAACCAACAGCGCGGCCAGTGCCTTGAGACCTGTCGGGGTCGGTTCATAGTGCCGCGTGTTGCCAAGCCGTCGGACCATGTCCTTGCCGCGGAGCTTTTTCAGGTCGTAGGCTGCTTGGCGCGCCTGGTAGTCGGATTCGCCGCCGTCCGGCACGCGCGCTGCTAACTGCGAGGCAGTAAACCCGCCCGGTGAGGCGGATAGGGCGATGACCGCTTCTGTGACGTGGCGCATGCGTGCTTTGTTGAAATCAATTCCCCCAACTTTTGTCTTGCCGACCTGCGATGGGGCCGGGAGCTGTTCCAGAGTCTCATCGCTGATAAAGCATTGATCGATCCAACTCAGGGCTTCCGTGAACCTCTCCAGAATGCCTCGTAACTCGGTAACGATGCGCGGAAATTTCTCCAGCGCACGACCGCAGTGTAGTTCTGTCGTGTCGTGCGCCACGGCCTCGATGCGGAGCACGCGTTCGCCTTTGGTATAGATCTTCAACGTCAGTCTGCCACAATGCAGCTTGAAGATGATCAGATCATACGTAGGTCTCTCGACCGCGACTTCCCATTCAGCCGATCTGCCCTTCCGCTTTCGGTATTTGGGACGATGCTTGTAGCCAAGGATGGTCTTGATGGTTTTCAGCCCCAGTGGGGCGCGGCTGCGATCAATCAGGGCCTGGAATACCTGCTCAATCTGCCCGCCGATTTCGAACAACAGGTTCCGGCTGTATTCGACTTGAAAATTCGAGTATTGATATTGGAACCCGCTCCGCTCCTGCTCCTCCAGATCCAATCCGAAGCATAGGCATGTCGAGTAAATCCAACGCCCGCAGGCCTGGCTCAACCGCCCTATCGCCGATTCCTCGGACAAGGTGTCTGCGATCTTCGCCAAACCTGCGGCATCAGAAATATTAGTAAAGCAATTCCCCTCCTTGGTGAATTGGATTCCAGCTTTGGCTCCCTGATAAGCCACGTATTCATGCCCGTTGACCATCACCTGGGCTGGAAACGGAGGATGACCGCTGATCTTGATCGCGATGTGCCCCCAATCCGGGCCCAGGATGTGAAAGGAGTAGTGGTTTACGTACGGCATCGGTTTCTTTGCTTCGATGTGGTGGTTCCTCCCCACATCCCAGACGCGTGCCGGTGCGCGGCCCACCAGGATGAGGAACAGTCCCTGCTTGACCTCGGTCGTCTTTAAATGTTCTTCCGCAATATTATGTTTGCGTTCGCCGGCCCCACAGTCGATCACGGGAATCTGGTGGGCCTTCGCATAACCCCGGACGCGCCAGTCTGAAGCGGCCGGCCAGTCGCATCAGGTGGTTGTTGTCAAGGGTTTCGTCGGAACCGGTCAAACGTCGCCACCACAGCCGGAAACCGGCGGGATCATGCCCCATCCGATAATAAGCATTCAGCACGATGCGGTCGACGCAATCATAACTACCGGCCAGAAGGTCCTGGTAAATATGGCTCAATCCGTCCGTCATGAAGCCAACGGTACACGCACTAGATCCGCGATTTCAACCTACCTCTGAAGCCAGGCTGATCGCTGAAAGCTGACTGCTGAAAGCCACTTTTTCGCGGCGCAGTCCGCGAAAAAGCGTAGAAGCTTGCCAACCTGAGCGATCGAAAAAAAAGAACAAAAAAAAACAGATTCCAAAAATGGCGGCCAGTGTATACTTGCTCAACCCGGAGGGCAGATGCTGTGGAAGTCGGTGAGAGGGGGGCCACTCCGGGACTCTCCGGCAAAAGAGGTGGCTGAACATGAAATGGATGCTATTCGCAACAATGGCTGTTTGTGCCTTGGCGCAGCAGCCCACGGTGATTATTCAGGTGGACTATATGAAGGTAGCGCCGGGCAAGGCGGCCGATTACCGCAAGGCGGAAGAGGCCGTAAAGACTTCGGTTCACCAGGATCGTGTCAAGAAGGGGATGATTCTGAGTTGGAGTTTGTACGCGGTGCGCTTCCCGGCCGGCGCTGCGCGGGAGTACGATTTTGCAACGGTGACAGCGTATCCGGATATGGGCAAATTGGAGACTCCCTATGATGAAGAGCAACTCAAGAGGATGCGGGACACGGGGGTGGGCCCGCTGCGGACTCTGTTGCGGGCGGACGTCCTGGCGGTGTTTGCCACGGCGGGTGAGATGGGGGCATCGTGGCCCTGGGTCACGGTGAATTACATCAAGGCCAAGCCGGGCATGCTGGCTGACTGGCGCCGGGACGAGATGGAAGCATGGAAGCCAATTGCAGAAGCGCAAATCAAGGCGGGAGCGTTGAAAGGATGGGTGGCGCAAACGGTGGTTTGGCCAGCGGGCACCAGCCGTGCCTATGACTTAGTTTCGGTGAACGGCCGGGAGACGTTTACCGTAAAGCAAACGCCGGGAATCGGAGCGATGGTTTCGAGCGCGGCGAGCCGGTCAGAGAAGCACGGGGAAACGATTCGGCGGGAAATGTGGCGGCTGGTGTCGCGGACGGATCCGCGGTAGTAGAGGGTGGACAGCAGGGCCGCGGTGGCGTGGCCCTGATCGGTTGGGGGCTTACCGGTAGAATGGGGCCCAGGTCACCCAGCGGGGGCCGTAGTGGGGTTCGGGCTGGCCGTATTCGATGGCGCCGAGGTCTGGGGCTGTGCCGGTGAAGCCGTCGTTGATGGTGGGAAGGGCGACTCCCGCGTCGATGGCTTTGGAGTTGGGTTTGAGGCGGAAGTCGAGTTCCATGGCGTGGTAGACGGCGTGGCGCTTGGTTGGGTCGGGCGGGGCCATCTTCTCGAAGATATCGAAGTCCAGTTCGCGGCCGTGTTTTTCCTGGCCGGTGGCGGCCTGGACTTCGGCGAGGGTGCGGAAGGATTTCCACTGGTCGCGGGTGTTTTTGTAGAGGGTCTGGCCGGGTTCGGTGGGGGCGAGCCAGAGGTACTGCGCGTCGACTCCTTTGTTGGGGCGGAAGCCGTTGTAATCGGAACTGTAGTTGGCGGTGGCGTTGGCCCAGATCATGATGCCGCGGTTCGGCGTGTCGCGGCCGAGGAAGAGGTTGTTACGCCAGTGGACATTGCCGTTGGGGCTGCGCACGGCCTGCTCTCCGATGAGGGTGTTGTGGTACATGAGGAGTCCGGCGGGGCGGGCGTCGAGCTTGAAGGCGACGCCGGATTGGACATGGTAAAGCAGGTTGCGGAAGAAGTAGACGGGTCCGCCGAAGATCGGCTGGGAACTGTAGCCGCCGTGGAAGGCGTTGACGCCGCGGTTCCGGAAGACGCGGATGTTGTGCACGCCGCCGTCGGATTCGATGAAGTCGTCATTCGACATGTGCATGTCGTTGGCGTAGATGTCGATGGAGGAAGCCTGGCGTTCCGGGTCCGGTTCGGGTGTGCCGTAGGTGGAGATGCCGATGGCGTCGTGGAAGTAGGCGATGGCGTTGTGGGCGATGACGTGGCCGGGGCCGTAGAGCTTGATGGCGTAGTAACTGGTGAGTAAGTGGGATGGGTAGGGGCCGATGTTGCCCCAGCGGGCTCCGGTCCAGCCGATGAGGCGGAAGCGGTCATCGCGGCCGAAGAAGAGATTGTCGGCGATGTAGAAATCGCTCGAGCCGGCGTATTCGGTCCAGACGCCGAAGCCGATGTTCTCGAAGCGGCAGTTTTTCACGGTGAGTCCAGTGGCGCCGAGGACTTCTTTCTTGCCGGCAAGGATGGCCACGTCGGTGTTGCGGAAGGTGAGCCCTTCGAAGATATGGTTCGCCGAGGCCATCACATCGAACAGAATGTGGTTGCCTGCGCCATCGAAAATGGGTTCGCCATCGCCGGCGGCTTTGATGGTGATGGGTTTTTCCTTGGTGCCTTTGAGAGACAGGGTGAAGGTGCCGTCGAAGGGGGCGGCAAGGGGGTCGACGTAGTTGAGGCGTTCCGGGCGGTAAAGGCCCGCGTGGATGAGGAGGATATCGCCTGGTTGTGCGCGTCGTTCGCGGACGACGCTCCAGTCGCCGAGTCCGGCTCCGTAGTAGGCTTCGAGGACGCCGGTGAAGCTGGGATCCTGGCGCGGACCTTTGTGGTCCGGCGGGTAGACGTGGAGCACGCGCCCGCCCGAGTAGGGCTGCGGTTCGGTGCGGGTGCGCACCCTGGCGGTCTGGGTGGACGGGCCGGAGACGCCGTCGGGGTCGGTGAGGGTGAAGCGGCATTCGTACTCGGCGCCGGGCTTGAGATTGAGGATGGAGCCGGCGAAGCCGTGGGGGACGGTGTAGTGGAGGTTTTCGGCGTCGCGGCCGACGTTCTCGCCTCCGATGCGGAGCATGGGGAGCGCGTTGCGCCAGGCCTGCTCGCCGGCGGCGCGGTACTGCACGGTGACTTGCGCATTGCGGTTGTCGTCACCCGAGATGGACCACTCGAAACCGAGGTTGAGCAGCGTGGGGTGTTCGACAAGGAAGCGTCCGGCGGTGGTTGCGTTTTGAGCGTAGAGCGCCGCCGTGAAGAGCAGGGGAAAGAAAAATGCCGCAGGTTTCATGATTATTCAGGACCCAGCCGGTATCCTATAGCGGCGGGTGGCGGCAGGTCAATTCTTACCAAGAGCGGGCAGGTGGAAGCGGAATCCTTCTACTCCGGCGCGGTTGTAATAGGCGGCGGTGGCGTGCATCACTCCGAGCAGTACCTCGTACTCATGCACGACGCCGATGTTTTGGAGATGGGCGTGGAGGGCTTCGGAGTCGGGAAGGGAGACATCGCGTGTGCCGGCGATGAGGCGGATGCGCATGCCGTCAAGGCGGAAGCGATTTTCCTTGGACAGTTCGAACACATCATCGGCGGCGGAATACCACTGTGAAAGCTGCTCGATCCAGAGGCGGCTTTCGGGAACGATGCCGGGGTAAAGGATGCCGTCCTTGGGCAGAGGACGGTAGGAGCCGGCGTAGGCGACCACGGAGCCGAACAGGTCGGGATATTTGAGGCCGAGTTTGAGGGAGCCGTTGCCCCCCATGGACATGCCTTCGATCCAGCGGGCGCGACGCTCCCTGATGGTGCGGTACGTGGCGTCGATGTGGGGAATCAATTCGCGAATGATAAAGGATTCCACCATTACTTTCTGCGGTTCCCAATCGCGGTATTCGCTTCGCTTGCCGCCGTTGGGGATCACCATGATGACGGGGGGCATCTGGCGATCCTGAATCGCGCGGTCGAGCATTGCGGCGTAGGGGATTCCGGCGGTCTCATCGCTCCCGGCGCCGTGGAGCCAGTAGAGGACAGGGAACCGGTCCGAGGAGGAATCGTAGCCGGGCGGCAGATAGAGATGGAAGCCAACGTCGTGGCCCATGGCTTTGGAGAACAGGGTCTTGTGCGTGACGCCGCGCGGGAGGTTCGTTCCGGGATTGACCCAGTGGATATTGAACTCGAGCGGCTTGCGCTCGGCGCGGGCGAGCGCCGCGGGTGCGGCGAAGGAGAATAGGGTGCGGCGGGAGATCATCCTATGCATCTTACCTTCAGCGGACGCTCACCTGAATCGTGTTGGACGTGCTGGTGAGGAAAAAGGCGTTTCCCTGGTAGACGGCGTGGATGGACCGGGTTCCGGACGGGCTGACCTGCCTTGTGGCTGCAAGCCAAATCTACGAAGGACTTCTACGCCTTTGGGGGCCATGAGGAACTGGAGGAATGCGCGCGCCTCCTTTTGATGGCTGCTTCGGGTGAGAATCCCGCCGGCCTGGCGGATGGGATCGTGGAGGCTTTCGGGCAGCAGGGTTCCGCGGCCTTCGAGGAGGCTCCAGGAGGTGATGACCGCGTCGGCGTTTCCGCTTTCGGCGTACTGGAGAGCCTGACGGACATTTTCGCCGTAGACGATCTTGTCCTTGACCGCACTCCACAGCCCGGCGCGCTCGAGTGCCTGGCGGGCGGCGGCTCCGTAGGGGGCATGCTGGGGGTTGGCGATGGCGATGTGCTTTACTTCGGGGCGGCGGAGGTCGTCGAGTTGTTTCATGGTTCCCGCGAGGGACCACAAGCCGAGCCGGCCTTTGGCGTAGATGACGACAGAGTCCGCGATGAGGTCGCCGGAGCGGACGAGGTCGTCGACGTAGAGTTTGTTGGCGGAGAGGAAGACATCGTAGGGAGCGCCGCTGGCGATTTGGCGGGCGAGCATGCCGCTGGCACCTGTGACGAACTTCGCGTGGATGCCGGTAAGGCGATGGAAAGACGAAGCCAGATCGGTTTGAGCGGGGGCGAGATCGGAGGCGGTGGCGACGACGATTTCGCTGGCGGGGAGGGGGGTGGGGCTGCAAAGGAGACTTGACAAGAAGACACTAACATTTAATAATGGGATCGAGCGCAATAAACGCCGACAGCGTTTCAGGAAGGCGTACTTAACCAACATGAGCAAAATAATCGGTATCGACCTGGGCACCACCAATTCCGTGGTCGCCGTCATGGAGGGCGGGCAGCCCGTTGTCATCCCCAATCAGGAAGGCGGACGCACAACTCCTTCCGTGGTTGGCTTCACGAAATCCGGTGAACGGCTGGTGGGCCAGGTGGCCAAGCGCCAGGCGATCACCAACCCCGAGAATACCATTTACTCGATCAAGCGGTTCATGGGACGCCGCTTCGAGGAAGTGGGCGAAGAGACGAAGCTGGTTCCTTATCGCATAGTTCCGGGCGATAACCGCGACGCGCGCGTGGATATACAGGGCAAGAAGATGCCCCCTCCGGAGATCTCAGCGCTTGTGCTGAAGAAATTGAAGGAAGCGGCTGAGGCGTACCTTGGGGGGAAAGTTACCAAGGCCGTGATCACGGTTCCCGCCTATTTCAACGACTCGCAGCGCCAGGCGACCAAGGATGCGGGCCAGATTGCCGGCCTCGAGGTGATGCGCATCATCAACGAGCCGACGGCGGCGGCTCTTGCCTACGGTTTGGATAAGAAGAAGGATGAAACTATCGCCGTATTCGACTTCGGCGGCGGGACCTTTGATATTTCCATTCTCGAGGTGGGCGACGGGGTGGTGGAGGTGAAATCCACCAACGGCGACACGCACCTGGGCGGCGATAACATTGACCAGCGGATTATCGACTGGATGGTGACGGATTTCAAGAAGGAGACGGGGATCGACGTTTCCAATGACCAGATGGCGCTTCAGCGCCTGAAGGAAGCCGCCGAGAAGGCGAAGATCGAACTTTCCACGCTGTTTGAGACGGAGATCAACCTGCCGTTCCTCACCGCGGACGCGACGGGTCCGAAGCACCTGGCGATGAAGTTGACGCGGGCGCGTTTCGAGCAGATGGTGGAAGACATTTTCGAGCGCACGATGGAGCCCTGCAAGCGGGCGTTGTCCGACGCCGGAATCACGCCGGCGCAGATCGACGAAGTGGTGATGGTGGGTGGTTCGACGCGAATCCCGAAGGTATTGGAGAAAGTCCGCAACTTCTTCGGGAAGGAGCCGAACAAGAGCGTAAACCCGGACGAGGTGGTGGCAGTGGGCGCCGCCGTGCAGGGTGGTGTGCTGGGCGGCGAAGTGAAGGACGTGCTGTTGCTGGACGTGACGCCGCTGTCGCTCGGCATCGAAACGCTGGGCGGGGTATTCACGAAGCTCATTGACCGCAACACGACGATTCCCACGCGGAAGGGCGAGGTGTTCTCGACCGCTTCGGACAACCAGACGTCGGTGGAGATCAAGGTGTATCAGGGCGAGCGCGCGATGGCTCGGGATAACCGGCTGCTGGGCGTCTTCCAACTGGTGGGCATTCCTCCGGCTCCGCGCGGGATTCCGCAGGTGGAAGTGACGTTTGACATCGACGCCAACGGGATCCTGAATGTGATGGCGAAGGACCGGGCGACGAACAACGAGCAGAAGATCACCATCACGTCATCCTCCGGCTTGAGCAAGGACGAAGTGGAGAAGATGGCGACGGACGCCAAGTCGCATGAGGCCGAAGACCGCCGGCGCCGCGACGAGATCGACGCCCGGAACCGGGCTGACTCGATGATCTACAACGTGGAGAAGATGCTCAAGGAGCACGGCTCGAAGATCAGTGATTCCGATAAGAAGAACGTCGAGGAGGCCGTTGAAGAAACCAAGAAGATCATCCAGAGCGGCACGGTGGAACAGATCAATGCCGCGGTGGAAAAGCTGACGCAGGCTTCGCACAAACTGGCGGAGGCGATGTACAGCGCGGCCGGCGCCCAGGGTGGCGCGGGGGCGCCTGGCGGCGGCGCTCCGGGAGCAGGCGCGGCCGGGGCCGGGGACGGCGCGGGGGCCGGGTCCGGCAAACCCAAGGACAATGTCGTGGACGCCGAGTTCGTCGACGTCGACGACAAGAAGTAAACGGGTCGGGTGGTGTGACATGTGGACACGGCGGGACGGCCGGGGGGATTTCCGGGCGTCCCGCCCTTCACGGGGGATAGGGGTGGCTCGATGGCTTCGAAACAACAGGACTACTACGAAACGCTCGGAGTCTCGAAGAAAGCTTCGGCGGACGATATCCGCAAAGCCTACCGCCGGTTGGCGCGCAAGCATCATCCGGACCTGAATCCGGGAGACAAAGCAGCCGAGGACAAATTCAAGAAGGTACAGGAAGCCTATGACATTTTGAGCGACGAAAAGAAGCGGCAGATGTACGACCAGTACGGGTTTTACTCCGAGCAGGGGTTTCCGGGGGCGGGTCCGGGGAAGGGCGCGCCCGGAGCGGGGTTCGGGTTTGGCGGCTTCGATTTCGGCGATGTGTTCGGCGGCGCGGCGGGAGGCGCGGCGGGAGGCGCGGCGGGAGCAGGGGATGGCGGGTTCCGCGACCTGTTCAGCCAGTTCTTCCAGCGGGGACGGCAACAGGCTCCGAAGCCGGAACGCGGGTCGGATCTGGAGTACGCCCTGAATATCGACTTTTGGCAAAGCATTAAGGGCACACAGGTGCGCCTCACGATCCAGCGGCAGGAGACTTGCGGCACGTGCGGCGGGACGGGGTCTTCCGGCGGGGGGGCGGCAACCTGCCCGCAGTGCAATGGGACGGGGAACGTGACGCAGATGGCGGGGGCGATGCGGTTCAGCCTGACGTGTCCGCGTTGCGAGGGCTCGGGAAAACTGCGCAACGTCTGTCCGGCGTGCCACGGCGAGGGGCGCGTCACACAGCCGGAAACGGTGGAAGTGAGAATTCCCGCGGGGGCGCGCACGGGCTCGCGGCTACGGGTTGCGGGGAAAGGCAGCGCGGGGTTGATGGGGGGACAGTCCGGCGATCTCTACATTACGGTTCGCGTGGACGAGCATCCCTTTTTCCATAGGGACGGGGATGATGTGATCATCAAGGTGCCGATTTCGGTTTCGGAAGCCTGTCTTGGGGCAAAGATCGAAGTGCCGACCGTCGATGGCAAAGCGCTTCTCAAGATTCCGCAGGGCACGCAGAACGGGCAGCGGTTCCGTCTGCGGGAAAAGGGCATCTTCAGCGCGCGCACGAACACTCGCGGCGATCAGATTGTCGAGGTGAATCTGCAAGCGCCGAAGGCCAATGACGAACGTACCCGGGAGTTGATGCGAGAGCTTGCCAGCCTGCATCCCGAAGATCCGCGAGCCGAAATCTGGAGGCAGGTGTGAGCCATGACGAAACGGTCTAAAGGCGTGTACATGATCTCTTCGGTTGCCGAGCAGTACGGCATCCATCCGCAGACGCTGCGCCTCTATGAAAGAGAGGGCCTGCTGCGCCCTTCACGAAGCGAGGGCAACACTCGCCTTTACACCGATGAGGATCTCGAGCGGCTGGAGGTGATCCTGCAACTGACCCGCGAGTTGGGAGTGAACCTGGCGGGAGTGGAGATCATTCTCAACATGCGGGAGAAGATGGGCGCCATGCAGCGCCAGATTGAGGAGTTTGTCGCCAGGCTGAACCTGGAACTGGCCACGCAACCGCACGGCTCGGAGCCGGAGCCCATCAATACGCTGATCCCCGTAATTCGAGCCGCGCCGTTTGCGGAGAAGCGGGACAAGCACAAGTAAGCTACAAGGCTGCCGGCTTTGCCTGGGGAGCGGGCTTTCCGCCAAGGAATGGGAACAGTCGCTTCCTGGCTGGTTTTTCCTCGAGGGCTTGCTTTTGGCCTACAATCTTCCGGGCAATCTCCCGGTATTTCACGCCGAGCCGGGAATTGGGATCCACCGGGGAGCCTTCCCTCACCGCCATCTGAACGCCGGCGTAGTCATTCGGCAAGGCCACGAAGGCTTCTCTTCCGATCAGGTCTTCCATCTGCGACATGCTGAGCGTACTTTTCGCTTCTACCCGGTTGAGCACCAGGCTGATCCGCGAAGCGAGGCCTAGTTGATCGAGCATTCGTACTGCCTGGCGCGCGCTGTAGAGCGAAGTCAACTCGGTAGTGGAAACCAGCACAATGCGATTGGAATTGCGCATTACCTCGAGGGAATAAGAATCAAATTGCCCGGGCAGATCCATACAGATTGCCTCGTAGTATCCTCTGGCGTGGGCAATGAGCTTCGCCACCTGAAGTTCCGAACCGTCCACGCGGGTTGCTTCCGCCTGCTTGTTCGAGAGCAGAATATCCACTCCGTGGGCTTTTCTCACCATCCGGCGCCACATGTCATCGTCCAGTTGCGCCGCGCGGCTTGCCGCGTCGAACAGTGTATAACCATCCTGCATCTTCAAGAGGAACTCGAGCACGCTGCAGTGGAGGTCGAAATCGAGCAACCCAACCCGCATCTGCGGAAATCCAGCGAGCGCCGCTGCCACGTTCACACAGAGGGTGGAGGCTCCCGCGCCGGGCTTGGCCGGGAGAAAGCTGATGACGTGCTGCTGTGCACCGTTCTCGGGCGGGTTCTCCCGCAGGACCCCCATTAATCGCGCCAGGGCTTCCAGCGTCTCATCGGTGCTCACCGGAACCGTCAGAAACTCCCGCATTCCGGCACGCATGGCGGTTACGACGGTTTCCGGAGTTTTGTCCATGCCGACGGCCACCATCTGTGTGCCCCGAGCCAGATTCCCGATCCGCTTCGCCAGTTCGACCGAAGCCTCGATGTCGCCGATATCGATGAAGACGATCCAAGGCGCCTGCAACTGAAAAAAACTTGCCAGTGCCGATTGTTCCGCATCGATGGGGGTGGTGTGGTGAACCACGCTTACGGCGTGAATGCGGCGTAGTACGTCCTCGACCTGCTCCCTGACGAATTTGTCTGTGGAGAATACGGCTGTGCGAATCTGTTCCATGGTCCTCCTCGAAATGCCGTTTTGCCGGTAATCTGATACCAGTTGTATCAGCAGTGATCGGGGCGCTCTACCCCCCCGTAGTACCTTTCCATGAGGGAGGAAAGTACTGGGCTGGAAGATAGAGGGCGTTTTGGTGCGCGGCCCCGCGCGGTCATAATGTTACGATGAGACAGGAGCCTCCCCTATCTATGGATTCCCGCCGTAAGTTTCTGGGCAGTGTGGCCACCGGCCTCGCCACGAGTCTCGCGCCTTCGAAGGTATTGGGCGCCAATGAGCGGATCCGCGCCGGCATTATCGGCGCGGGCGCCCGCGGCATGGAGATCGTGCGCGACGCGATGGGCTGTCCGAACATCGATTTTGTGGCGTTTGCCGATATTTACACGCGCCGTCTGGAAGAGGCGAAAGCCGCCGCGCCTGGCGCGAAGACGTATCTGGATCACCGGTATCTGCTGGACGATAAATCGATTGACGCCGTCCTGATCGCCACGCCGCAACACCTGCACTGCGAGCACTTCGTGGCCTCGCTCGAGGCCGGCAAGCATGTTTACCAGGAAAAGACGATGGCGTTCACGGTGGAGCACGCCAAGCGCATGCGGGCGGCCTACCAGAAGGTGGAGGGGAAGCGCACGGTGCAGATCGGCCACCAGGGGTGCTCGTCGGGTCTGATGACGGATGCTCTGGCGATGGTGAACCCGGCGCGGCTGGGGAAGATCACGATGATCGAGGCCCACATGTTCCGCAACACGCCGCATGGCAAGCCGCAGTGGTCGCGCCCGGTCTATCCGGACATGACCGCGGAGAACATCCTCTGGAACCAGTTTCTGGGCGAGGCTCCCAAGCATGACTTCGACGCCAACAGGTATGTCAACTGGCGCTTTTTCTGGGATTATTCGGGTGGCAATTTCTACGAAAACATGTGCCACCAGCTGGCGTTCTGGTACCGGCCGTTGAATCTGCACATTCCCAAGGCGGTCACCACCACCGGGGGTGTGTTTCTGTGGAAAGACGGGCGGGAGGTGCCGGATACGATGAACGTCTCGATGGAGCATCCCGAGGAGTTGCTGGTGAGTTGGGCTTCGGGTTTCGGCAACAATCAACTGGGCGCTTCCGAGCATGTTCTCGGCACGGACGGAACCATCATGAAGGCGCAGCAGATCCGCTACCTGCCGCAGAAGGTGAATCTGCCGAAGGGCGAGGAAATACTGGGGCAGACGCGGACCGAGCCGCGGGCGCACATGCAGAATTTCTTCGATTGCATTCGCGGCGGCAAGGAAACGAACTGTCCGTTTGAACTCGGCTACCGCGTTTCCATTGCCTGCCGGATGGCGGTGGAAAGCTACCGCCGGGGACGCACGGTGCGCTGGGATGCGGCGAATGAAGAGATCGTTTAGCATCAGCGAACCATGACGTTCGACTTCACGCCGGAACAGGAGCAATTGCGCAAGAGCGTGCGGGAGTTCGCGGCGGCTGAGATCGCGCCGCACGTGCTCGAGTGGGATGAGGGACAGATCTTTCCGCTCGAGGTAATCCGGAAATGCGGCCGGCTCGGGTACATGGGTTCGATTTTCCCCGAGGAGTACGGCGGGGCGGGGCTCACGTATCTCGACTACTGCATCATCATCGAGGAACTGGCGCGGGTGGACCCGTCGGTGGGGCTCATTGTTGCCGCGCATACCTCGCTTTGCTCGAACCACATTTTCCTGGCCGGAAGCGAAGAGCAGAAGCGGCGCTACCTGCCGAAACTCGCCACGGGTGAATGGATCGGCTGCTGGTCATTGACCGAACCGGAAGCCGGCTCCGATGCCGCCGGCACCCGCAGCACGGCGGTGAAGGATGGCGGCGATTGGGTGGTAAACGGAGGCAAGACGTTTACGACCAATGCACACTATGCCGATGTCTGCGTCGGCATGGCGGTAACCGACCGGGCGCAATCGCACCGCGGCATCTCGGCGTTTCTGTTCGAGACGGGCATGCCGGGGTTCCTGGTGGGCAAGAAAGAAAACAAGATGGGAATGCGGGCCAGCGCCACCGGGGAGGTGCTATTTCAGAACTGCCGCCTGCCGGGATCGCAGATGCTGGGGAAACCCGGCGAGGGGTTCATTGACAGTCTGCGCGTGCTCGATGGGGGGCGCATCTCGATTGCCGCCTTGAGCGTAGGCACGGCGCTTGGCGCCTACGGCGCCGCGCTCGCCTATTCGAAGCATCGCAAGCAGTTCGGGCGATTTATTTCGGAATTCCAGGCGATCCAGCACAAACTGGCGGACATGGCGACGTCGCTCGAAGCGGCGCGGCTGCTCACCTACCGGGCCGCTGTCCTGAAGGACGCGGGGCGGCGTGTTACCAAAGAGTCCGCCATGGCGAAACTGTTCGCCTCCGAGGCGGCTGTCGGCATCTGCAACGAAGCGGTGCAGATTCACGGCGGCTACGGCTTCATCAAGGACTACCCGGTGGAGAAGTTCTACCGCGATGTGAAGCTGTGCACCATTGGAGAGGGCACGAGCGAAATCCAGCGGCTGGTCATCGCGCGGCAACTGTTGAATCTCTGATGGAAGACTGGGCACAGCGAATCCTCAGCGGGGATGTCCGCGCGATGGCGCGGGCGGCGACTGCGATCGAGAACCGCACTCCACAGGCGGTGCCGCTGTTGAAGGAACTGTTTCCGCACACGGGACGCGCCCTGATTCTGGGCATTACGGGGCCGCCGGGGGCGGGCAAGAGCACGCTTGCCGATCAACTGGCGCGCTCGCTGCGGGGGGAAAACATTTCCATTGCGATCATCGCGGTGGATCCATCGAGCCCGTTTTCGGGAGGCGCCATTCTGGGCGACCGCATCCGGATGCAGGGCCATCACGGCGATGCAGGGGTGTTCATTCGCTCGATGGCGACGCGCGGCCACATGGGCGGGCTGGCGCGGGGGACGCTCGAGATGGCGCTGATGCTGGATGCGGCGGGGCGCGAAGTGATCCTGATTGAAACGGTGGGCGTCGGGCAGGACGAAGTGGAAATTGCGCGCCTGGCCGACGTCACCGCGGTGGTGCTGGTGCCCGGCATGGGCGACGATATCCAGGCCATCAAAGCCGGCATCATGGAGATCGCCGATCTATTCGTGATCAACAAGGCGGACCAGCCTGGGGCCGCCCGGCTCGAGCAGGAACTGCACGCCATGCTGAGTATCGCGCCCAACTCCCATGGCAGGCAGATCCCGATCCTGAAGACCGTGGCCAGCGAAGGGCAGGGAATCGCGGAGGCTCTGGCTGCGATGCGCGCGGTGAAGGCCCGTGTGCGGCGTGACGGAGCGCAGTTGTGGCAACTCCGGTTGCGGGAATTGCTGCGGGAGCGGCTGCTCGATCTCTTTCCGCCGGGCGATCTCGAGGCCGCGGCCAGAGAGGTGGCCGAGCGCAGGGTAGACCCGTATACGGTGGTGGAGCAGTGGATAGCGCGTCTGGCGCAATAGCCCGAGCGAAGGGATCAATCGAGAACCAGCCGGACTACCCGCAGCGGAAGCACAGCCGCCGCAGTCCACGCGCTGATGCCCAGCCGGATCATCACGCGGCCGCGACGTGTGGGGTGCGCACTACTTCGACCGAGCAGGGTGCGTGAAGCGTCACCGCCTGGGCGACGGAGCCCAGCAGGAAGCGCCTTGCAGGGCCGTGACCGTGGGATCCGAGCACCACGAGGCCGGCTCTCCAGCGTTCGGCTTCATCCACAATCGTTTTCTTCGGCGAGCCTTCCAGCAACTCCGTGGTCACGCGCAGGTTTGGGGATTGCTCCTGGATGAGCGCGGCGGCTGTTTCCAGAATCTTCGCTCCATTCTCTTTTGCCTCTCGAAGCGACTCCTCATGAGCGGCGGCGGCGAAGAAGATGTGGTCGGGAAAGAACGGGAATGCGTGAACGACGAATAGCAGCTTGACTTCCGTGCCGGGTGGCCAAGGCCGCCGGATGATTTCCTGAACGACGGCTTCACTTGACGGCGATCCATCGATACATACGAGAACCTTCATGGGATCACGCCTCCGCAAGAACGGTAAGCAAACGCCGAGCCAAACCTCAGCGTTCGGTATAAAGGCACAACCGGCACGCGGGCTTCGCCCCATGAGGCAAAATCCCCACGGCGTTCACGCCGCATGGGAATAGGGAAGCTGGGACTGTGTAGTTTCTGCGCGTACCTCCCGCGCGAAGCGGGCGAGACCCGGCTGGCTCCGCGGCGCGATCGAGGGATTTTCGCCGGGAGGCGAGGCCATCATGCGAAGCGCCACGCTATGCGCTGGCAAGGTAGACTGGTCTTCACCATGCCGCTCTTCCGCCTCATTGCTCTCTTGAGCATGCTTGCCACACTTTCAGCCGGGGAACCACTGCGTATCGCCACTTTCCGCGCCGATGTAACGCCGCCGATCGGGTCGCCGCTATGCTGCGATGGCGGCGTCAAGCCGGCCCGGGAGATTGTTGATCCGCTTTCGGCGAGGGGCATCATACTCTTCGTTTCGCCCAAGCCGGTGGTGATGGTGGCGGTGGATTGGACGGGCATCGCCAGTGAAGGGTGGGACGAATGGCGGGCGGAACTGGCCAAGGCGGCGGGGACGGACGCGGATCATGTCACGGTGAACACACTGCACCAGCATGACGCTCCGGAATACGACCCGGCCGCCGACCGGCTGCTCGAAGGCGTGGGACTCGGCGGCACGCTCTACAACCGTGCATTTGCGCGCACGGCTCTGGAGCGGACGGCGGCCGCGGTGAGGGCGGCGGCTCGTAATCCGGTCACTGTCTCCCATCTCGGTTTGGGCAAAGCGAAGGTGGAGAAGGTAGCCTCTTCGCGCCGGGTTCTCGGGGAAGACGGCAAGGTGAAATATGCCCGCATGAGTTCATGCAGGATTCCGGAGGCAAGGGAGGCGCCGGAAGGAGTGGTGGATCCCTACGTGCGAATGGTGAGTTTCTGGCAGGGAACCCGGCCGCTGGCGGTGATCACCTACTACGCTACGCACCCGCAGAGCTACTACGGACAGGGCGGCGTCAGTGCTGATTTCGTGGGTATGGCCAGAGGGTTTCGCGAGCAGGCGCTGCCTGGCGTGGCGCACATCCACTTCAACGGTGCCGGGGGCAATGTGGCAGCGGGAAAGTATAACGACGGGTCCAGGGAGATGCGTCCCGTGCTGGCGCGGCGGCTCGCGGATGGGATGAAGGCGGCGTTTGATTCCACCGTGCGCACGCCCATTCAGGCCGGAGATGCCGGCTGGCGGGTTGTCCCCGTGTTGCTGCCGCCCACCAAGTCATTAGAAGATCAACAACAGTTACGGAGACTGATGGCAGACGAGCACCAGGCGCAGCGGCTGCGGCTGCGGACGGCGCATGATCTCAACTGGGTGCGGCGCTACGAGGCAAAGCACAGGATTCCGCTGTTTCTGCTGACGCTGGGGCCGGCGGCGGTGCTCTACATGCCGGGCGAGCTTTTCGTGGAATACCAACTGGCGGCCCAGCAGATGAGGCCGGGCCGTTTTGTCGCAATGGCTGCCTATGGGGATTACGGGCCAGGCTACGTGGGAACGCGGATCTCCTACACGCAGGGCGGCTATGAGACCGGCCCGGTCTCGCGCACCGATCCCGGGGTGGAGGATGTGCTGATGGGGGGAATGCGCCGGCTGTTGGAGGCGGGGCGGTAGTGTTCGATCAATCACCGCTTCGTGAGCGTCTTCTCGAGCTCTTCGAGTAGCCGGTAATGATCATCGGTTTTCAATGGCGCCTCGGAGAAGTAGCGATTTTCTGCAAAGGGGCGGCCGGCCTGGGGCATCAGAGAAAAGGTTTTGCTATTGCCGGCGTCATTGGGTTCCGTCCAAAAGCTGATTCCGGCAAATCTGAAGGGAGAGGATGCTTCGTGCACCGCCTCCGAAATGGCTCCGGCGAAAGACGCCAACTCCGGGTATCCCGCATCCAAGGTGATTTGCAATTGCACGATTAGAGTGCTCAGGTAGAGGCGTTTACGAATCATTGCCGGATCGTAGGTGAGTCCAAACTCTCTTGCAAGACCGGCGAGGAGATCACCAAGGAACTGATCTCCGTCCTGAGTTGAGGCCGCGGTGTCTACAACAACCCCGTCGTTGTAGATAGTGAAGCAGTTTATGTCCAGGAAAAGATCCTCCCGGGCCTGAAAACTGCCCCGCTGGAATACAAGGCCCGCGGAAGGCAGATCGGTAGAGCCTTCCTTGAGAATCTTCTCCAGATCTGGTGTATCGGCAAAGGAATACCTTCCGCCGATCCAGTCTACAACCGCCCCCAGCACACTCTTCCCCCTGGGATTCAGGTCCTGGATGTCAAACAACCATATCGAGCGTGCTTGTCTGACGTGAAGAAGCTTCACTGGAACGTTCCTGTGCTGGAGTAGGCCTTGTCGATAGCCCCGCGACTGATCGGTTGATGTGGCGACTGGAGTCTCCAAATCGACGTTTGAGGGGCTATGTTAGGGTCTGCCTGCCGAGTGACAGGAATCTCAGTCTCGCGGTCCGCGCAGCGTGCCGCACTTGTCAAGAGAGAACGGTCTCGTGGCGCGTAGATTCCTCCCCTGTCTTCCGTTTCAAAATCCGGAACGGCCAAAGCTTCAGTGGTTAGTCCGGCCACGATTCTCGGTGTCCCGCTGACCCAGTCGACCAACTCACTGAAAGGAACCAGCCGTACGACCAAAGCAACATCTAATGCCGCGGCGAGCCTCTTCAATGTGGTTATCGTCGGCTTGCCGTAGTGAGAGGATTCAAGCCGGGAAATCGCGTTTTGATTCATGCCGACCTCGCTTGCCAATCTCTCCTGGCTCCACCCACGCTTGTCACGTGATGCGCGGATCTGATGAGCGAGGGTCTTGTTCAAATGCGACTCAACGAATCGTTGTCTTGCCTGCCTGCCACGCCTAAGCCTTGCGATCAGCGTCTTCCGAGAATTCAAATTCATGTATCGATGACCTTCCTTGTGCCAGCAACCTTAATCGTTTCAACGCTTCGTGCTTTCCGTGCCTGTCATTTTTCACCTTCTTTTCCTTGCCGATCAAGAAGGTATAAGAGTATCGCTGACCCTTAGGCCAGAATGCGCCGTAGATCCGATAGACTCCTTTGGCATGCTCCGTATTAACCTTGAATCTGATTTCTGAGATTTCGTCGCCAAGCAGCTGGAACTCAGGCTTGCCCCATGAGCTAACGGGTAACTGCTGGAGGTACACCAAAACGTCTCGCGCTTCGTCCTGGGCGTCCGTGTCAAGCGCCTTGAACCAGTCCTGGACGTCTCTCCCGTTCGCTGGCGTAACATAGCCGTAAAACGACCACTCTACCGTCTCATCGACCATCAGTGTATCACAAAATAACGGAATACATCAAAAAGAATATGATCTCAGGCTCTACCATCTCAATTTTGATGTTCAATGGTACTCTCCTGATGAACTGAACTCCCAAGGCTGGCGAACCCGATGCAAGCGGGCGGTTGAACTTTCCGGCCGATCCCTCTACTCCAGAGCACGTACAGGACTCATCTCGGTGAACCAAGCCAGGGCGCTTATGCCCAACGGTCATTTTGGCCTCCTTCGCACTGACAAAGCAAGGCTTTCAGGAACGGCGTGGCGATTGCCCAGCATTCCGGCGCTCGAGCGTCCTGCCGCGGAAAGCCACTGGGGGAGCCTGATTGAACGCCGGTCGATCCATGCTGTCATGACAATATGCGATTTTTCGAATATACTGGTTTTCATGGGCGATGAGCTGCGGCAGTTCAAGAGCGAGATCTTCCAGGGTCTCGCCAATCCCACGCGGATCGCCATTGTCGAACTCTTGCGCGATGGCGAACTATCCGCCGGCCAGCTAATCGAAAAGCTCGGTATCGAGCAGGCCAACGCCTCGCAGCACCTGGCCGTGCTGCGGGCCAAACAGATCGTCGTCAAGCGAAAGGTCGGCAACCAGGTCTATTACTCGATCCGCGACCATGCGCTGATTGAGATTCTCGACATCCTGCGCCGCTATTTCTACTCTCAACTCAGCACCACGGTCAGCCTGCTTCGCGAAGCCGCCAGGGAGGAGCCCAAGTCTCGCACCGGCACGCAACGATGACGAATCGCAGTCAGGCTGAGCAGGGGCGTGTGGAGAAATTGCGCACCGCGGTGGAGCACGCCGCGCATCTGCTTCCACGGCAGGGCCCCATCGGCGTTTTTGTGCATCACAACACGCTGCATGCCTTCGAGCATCTGCCCTTCGAGCAGGCGGTGGTGGAAGCGTCGCGCTGGTTCGACGCCGAACCCTACATGAGCGAGGCTGCCTACCGGGGGGAACTGGCGCGGGGCCGCATCCAATTGGCGGATATCGACGCGGTGCTCGATGGCGAGCCCGACGCAGCCGTGTTCGCCGGTCTGGGCCGGGGCTCTCTGCGCAGAGCCATGATCACTCCGGGGGTGCGGGAGTTCGACGCCGCCACCATTCTGTGGCGCACCGAGCAGGGCGACCTGGCGCGGGATTTCCGCCAGGCGGCGCTGCGCGCTCTATTTGAGGCCTGCTTCCACCGCACCATCGCCCATGAAGAGGAACCTGCGCCGCCCCGGCCCGTGGATGAGATCATCCACCCGTGGCTGATCCGGCTATGCTCCGTGTTTCTCGATCAGGGCACGGCCTACTGGCCCATGCCGCATCGCGAGAGAGGCTTCTATGAGAGCGTGCGGATGCTGCTCGGGCAGCGTGGGGGCATATTTCCGAAATACCTCGACGGCTTGGACGAGGAATTCCGGCGGCAGGAGAGCCTTTCGTTTTCCGCGGTGGATGCGGTGTTGGATTTTCTGGACACGCAGTACTACCGTGAATCCGCCTGGCAGGATGTGCTTCCATCCGAGTTGCTGGCATTGCCTGGCTGGGCCGGCTTGATGCGCCGGTTGGAGGAGGATCCCCGCCTGGCGCCGCATATGGCGCTGCCCTGTTCCCTGATGGATTTCCTGGCTGTGCGCCTCACCATGTCCCGCGTGGCCTCGCGCATGGGCGCCGCCGAAGCCGCCCCCGAGGAAAGCCCGCTCAAGACCCACGAGAAACGGCGCCTGAGCCGGACGGCGCGTGTGTATGACGCGGCGCGTGTGATCCGGCTCTCCTCGAACGAGGTCGCCCGGCTTTCCGAATCCGACTGGGCGTCTTTCGTGAAAGAAGTGAAGGCGTTCAACGGACTCGAGCGGCGCCGGGTACTCCACCTGGCGTACGAGCGATGGCATGAACGGGAGATCCTGCGGGGGCTGGCGAGCCACCGCAAGTACCGCGGCTTATCCGGCATACCGGACGCCCCTGTCCGTCCCCCGGCGCAGGTTTTCTTCTGTCTTGACGAGCGCGAGGAATCGATGCGGCGCGCGCTCGAAGAAGTGGACCCGAGCGTCGAAACCTTCAGCTCCGCCGGATATTTCGGCTTGGCCGTGGACTACAAGGGAATCGACGATCCGCACGGCGCCGCGTTCTGCCCCGTCGTCGTGAAACCGGAGCACGCCGTGCTCGAACAGCCCAAGGCGGAAGACAGCGGATTGCTCGAACGCCGCCGCTGGCGCAGGCGGGTGCTCGGATTGCTGATGCGGAGTTCGCTCGTCTCTTCGAAGACCCTGGTGCGGGGCTGGCTTTCCACTTCCGTGCTCGGGGTGCTTTCGGCGGTGCCGCTTGTGGGCCACCTGCTTGCTCCCAGGCGCTACGCCCTTCTCCGCGAATGGCTCAACAAGGCGTTTCTTCCCGAACCGCGCACCGAACTGACGTTCATGCGCAATACCGCGGAATCGCATAGCGCTGTCGCAGGTTTGTTGACCGGCTTTCATCCCGGGGAAAAAGCGGACCGGGTGGCGAGTGTATTGGGTCCGGCGGGCCTGAAGAGCGGGTTCGCGCGTGTGGTGGTGGTTCTGGGCCATGGATCGAGCAGTCTCAACAACCCGCATGAATCGGCGCATGATTGCGGAGCGTGCGGGGGGCGCCGCGGCGGGCCCAACGCCCGGCTGTTCGCGGCCATGGCAAACCGCCCGGAGGTTCGCCTCCTGCTGCGGGAGCAGGGCATCGATATTCCCCCGGACACATGGTTCATCGGCGGGTATCACGATACGTGCAGCGATGACGTGGAACTCTTTGACCTGGATGCGCTGCCCGCAACCCATCAGGCTGATCTGGACCGCATTCGCGAGACCCTCGATCTGGCCAAGGCTCGAGATGCGCACGAGCGGGCCCGGAGGTTCGAATCGAGCGCGCCCGGCGCGGATCCCGGCGATGCACTCCGCCATGTGGAAGAGCGCAGCGAACATCTGGCGCAGCCCAGACCCGAGTACGGGCATTGCACCAATGCCGTCTGCGTCGTCGGCCGGCGCAGCCTTACCCGCGGACTCTTCCTCGACCGGAGAGCCTTTCTGGTTTCCTACGACGCCAATCAGGATCCCGCTGATGAGAGTCTGGCCAAACTGATGAGCGCCGTGGTTCCGGTATGCGCGGGGATCAGTCTCGAATACTACTTTTCCTTCGTGGACAACGATCGCTACGGCAGCGGCACGAAACTCCCGCACAACGTTACCGGCCTGGTTGGCGTGATGGACGGGCACGCCAGCGACTTACGTACCGGATTGCCCTGGCAAATGGTGGAGATCCACGAACCCGTGCGCATTCTCTTCGTGGTGGAGACAACGGCGGAGCGCCTGGAGAAGCTGATCGACGCGAGTCCGGCTCTGAAGCAATTGGTCGAAAATCGCTGGATTCGGGTGGCCACCATCGATCCCGCCTCCGGGCGCGTACACGTCCGGAGGGACGGCGGCTTTGAAGAATTCCGCGAGCGTTTGGAACGTCTGCCGGTTGCGCTTTCCTCCGCCGAATGGTACTCGGGGAAACTTCAGCATCTCCCCATGGCCTGGATTCAGACGTGGTCGCAAACTGCCGCGGGAGGCCCGGTTTAGATGAACCTTCCCCAAGCCATCCTCGCTTTCGTCGTACTGTCGCCGGGCGTCGTTTTTGGCGTATTGGCTTTTCTCTGGCTGCTCGGTTGGACTCCGGGCGAGCGGATCGTTTCGAGGATCACGGGCGCCACCTTTTCCGCTTGTGTGCTGGCGCTTGCGGCGCTGCTGTGGAAACTCGGTTCCGGCGCGGAGAGCTTCGCGGGATCCGGGTCCCCGGCTGTTGTGGTGACGCTCGGCAACTGGTTTGCCGTGCATGATTACCACTTCCCACTGGTGCTCATGGCGGATCGCCTGTCGCTGCCGTTTCTGGCCATGACGGTCATGCTTTCCGGGCTCATCGGACAGTTCTCAGCCACTTACCTTCATCGGGAGCGCGGCTTTTTCCGGTTCTTCCTTCTGCTCCACCTTTTCGCGTTCGGATCGTTGCTCGCATTCGCCGCGGGCTCGCTCGATCTGCTCGCCGCCGGGTGGGAGATTGTCGGCATCACGTCGGTTCTGTTGATCGCCTTTTTCCAGCTTCGCTCCGCTCCCGTCGAGAACGGCCTCCGCGTGTTTGCCGTTTACCGAGCCTGCGACATCGGACTGCTGGTCGGGATTTTCGCCATGCATCATTGGGCGGGAACGGCGGCATTCGATAACGGCTTCCCAACTCTCACCGGCGCAGAGGCTGTAACCATCTGCCTGTTGCTGCTCCTCGCGGCGTCGGGAAAGGCGGCGCAGGTTCCATTCTCGGGATGGCTTCCGCGGGCCATGGAGGGGCCTACTCCATCGAGCGCCATCTTCTATGGCGCAATCTCGATCCACGCCGGCGCCTATCTGCTCCTGCGTGTGCAGCCGCTGCTTGCGCAATCGAAGCTGGCCTCGACGCTGGTGGTGTTGACCGGGGTGATGACGGCGATCCATGGCACCATCGTCGGCCGGGCCAGCGCCGACGCCAAGACATCGCTCGCCTACGCCTCATTGACGCAGGTGGGCGTAGTGTTCGTGGAAATTGGAATGGGCTGGACCTCCATTGCAGTGGCCCATATTCTGGGACACGCCACCGTCCGCACCATGCAGTTTCTTCGCGCTCCCTCCATGCTGCATGACGATCACCAGATGCGCTCCGCCATTGGAGGAGAGATGCCGCACACGGGCCGGCACCTCGAGAGCATGCTGCCGGAAGGAGTGCAACTGTGGCTGTACCGTTGGGCTTTTGACCGCGGCCACCTGGACACCATCCTGGACCGTTGGGTGATTCATCCGTTGCTCGAGGTTTCGCGGGTCTTCGCGAAGCTGGACCACATCGGGTCGCCTCCGGTGCGGCGTGAGAAGGCGCCGATTCTTGTACCGGATCCCGCACGGCAGGGGGGCGATTGATGACACCGTCCGTGGAGATCACCTGCGCACTGCTGCTGCGCGGCGTCGCGATCGCGGTGCCGTGGTTTGCGGCTTTCCTGGTGGCCGTCTATCGCAGGCAGGCGCGCTGGACCGGTTTCCTGGCGGCGCTGGTAGCCGTGGCGGCGTGCGCTCTCCTGCTGGCGGCCGCCCCTGCCGGGGAGTCCTTGTACCAGGCCTTGATGCTGTTGTACTCCTGCCTCACCTTGGGCGCCGCCCTGGTGCTGCCGCGCCGCGATTGCAACCCGGGAACCATCGCTGGAATCCTCTTCATGCTTGGCGCCACGCTGCTCGCCTATTCGGCGGAAAACCTGCTGGTCCTGCTGGCCGCCTGGATTCTGTCCGCCATTCCTTTCTTCGTACCGCGATGGTTCCAACCCCGAGGTTGGCGCCCGAGGGCGGGCTTGTTCCTGTCGGCCCTCGCGCTGGCCGTTGCCACCGGTCTGATCGCCGCCAACAGGCATGCGCTGTCGATTGATGACCTGAGAGGGAGAAGCCCTGGAGGAATGTTGGTGTTCGGGCTTCTGGTAGCCGCCGTGATTTTCCGCAAAGGAATCCTGCCCGCGCACGCCTGGGTGGCCGACGCCGCTGAGGGCAGTCCGGCAATCCCCGCGGCTCTTCTATTGAACGGCCATTTCGGAGCGCTGCTGACGGCCAAACTGATTGTCCCGCTGTTCCCCGCAACGCCCGGCAACCTCGTGCCGGTCCTTTCCTATCTGGCCATCGCCACTGCTCTGTATGTTGCTATCCGCGCGCTGACGGAGAATTCGCCGCGCCGCCTGTTGGCCTTTCTCGCATTGAGCCAGTCCGCCGCTATCCTCGCCGGACTCGAGAGTGGGACCGCGGAGGGAGTCACAGGAGCGCTGGTCCACTGGTTCGTGGTGACGGTCTCGACGGTGGGCCTCTTCGCGATTTTGCGGCTGCTCGAAGTGCGTTTTGGGGAAAACCTGACGGCGAGCAAGCACCTCGGGTTAGCCGAACACGCCCCGCGGCTGGCGGTGTTCTTTGCCGTATTCGGATTGGCGCTAGTGGGACTGCCCGGCACGTTGAGCTTCTGTTCGGAAGACTTGCTGATCCATGGAACACTGCTGTCTCATCGATTCGTGGGATTGCTGCTGCCCATCGCTACAGCGATGAACGCCGTCAGCGTTTTTCGTCTGTTCACACGCTTGTTCCTGGGCAAGCGGCGCACCGGGTTCACGGCGATGGCCGACGCATTGCCTCGCGAGCGGTGGATTCTTGCGGCGGGTGTGTTGTTCGTGGTGCTGGGGGGATTGTTCCCGAATGTCTTCGTGGCGCAGCGCTCGGCGGAGGTGGCGGCGGGACGGCCGGCTCCTGTCGCCTCGCGGCCTTCGGGAGTGGAGCGCTGCTGCCGGTAGCCGCGTTTCGCGAGCGCCGCGCCGCGGCTCTCGCGGTTGTATTTCTCCAGCAGCGCTTTCAACGCTCGACGTGAAAACCTGTTTCCATTCGAAGCCGGCACCGGTTCGAAGAGTAGTCTCGAAGGCAAACGACGTTTGCGCCTCAGTGCGGCTATCGATGAACGCCTTCCACTCGGCGCCGGAGGCTTGCCGAAAATGAGGCGGAATTTTCTGGTACTGGCCCGCATTCAGTTGCGCGGCGCGGTCATCGGCGTTGAACCACTCCACGCCAGTGTTTCGTACGGAAAGACGACTGCTCTTGCCCGCGCCGGGAGGTCCGGCGACGATAACCATACGGGGCGCGGCCACGGTTTCCGGATCAACCGCCAAACTCAGCCTGTGCGTCGAGCATGTCTTCGGGAACAACGGCCTTCAACTGACGGCCCTCCGCGTCAACGATGCCAAGTTCGCGCAACTTGCGGAAGTCTTGTTGGAATTTGTCCTCGCAACTGTCGATCCACGCTTCGTGGAAAGCATCAAGCTCACGCTCATTGTCGAGGTTCACGGCTTCGATGTTGAGCGGGGTACGAATTGCCATCAATCTATTGTCGTCCCGCTTCAAGCACGGTGTAACGGCGCAAGAAGAAGGGCGCGCGCGTTACTTTTCAATAAAAAGTACTTTACAAAAGATGGATTCCCTGCCATCATATCCCCATGCACGCCAAGTTCATCCTCCCCGCCCTCACCGAAGCCTCCTCCCCTCTCTTCCGCCCCATCAAGTACTCCCTCTTCCCCCCGCTCGGGCTTGCCACCCTGGCCGCTTACCTTCCCAAAGACGCCTCCATCACTATCACCGACGAGCATGTCGAGCGGCTCCGCCTCGACGACCGCCCGGACCTGGTCGTCATCCAGGTCTACATCACCAGCGCACGGCGGGCCTATGAGATTGCGGATCACTACCGCCGCAAAGGGAGCTTCGTTGTCCTCGGCGGATTGCATGTGACGTCACTTCCGGAAGAAGCGGCGGCGCACGCCGATGCGATTTTCCTTGGTCCAGGCGAGGACACCTGGCCGCGCTTCCTGGAGGATTACCGCTGCGGGCGCACGGCCGGGCGCTACCAGTCTTCGGTCCGCACGCTGGAGGGTGCGCCGCCGGTGCGCCGGGACCTCATCAAGCGCCATCTGTACCTGGTGCCGAACTCGATCGTGGTTTCGCGCGGCTGCCCGCATGTGTGCGATTTCTGTTACAAGGAGGCGTTTTTCGAAGGCGGGAAGTCGTTTTATACGCAGACGGTTGACGCCGCTTTGGCGGAAATCGAGCGGCTTCCCGGGCGCCACCTCTACTTTCTCGACGATCATCTGTTCGGCAACCGCCGGTTCGCGGCCGCGCTGTTTGACGGCATGCGCGGGATGGGCCGGTTGTGGCAGGCGGCGGGGACCGTGAACTCGGTGCTCGCTCCCGGCCTGCTCGAAAAGGCCGTCCAATGCGGATTACGGAGTCTGTTTGTCGGATTTGAGACGATGAATCCGGACAACCTCAGCGAGCAGCGCAAGTTTCAGAATCTGAACGGCGACTACAAAGCCGCCGTGGACCGGCTTCACAGCCTCGGAGTGATGGTGAACGGCAGTTTCGTGTTCGGCATGGACGGCGACGACGAATCCGTGTTCGAACGGACCGTGGAATGGGCGGTCACGCATGGCATTGAGACGGCCACGTTCCACATCCTGACCCCCTACCCCGGCACTGCTCTCTACCAGCGCATGGAACAGCAAGGCCGGCTCCTGCACCGCGACTGGGACCTCTACGACACCCGCCATTGCGTTTTCCGGCCCGCCCGCATGACGCCGCGGCAACTCGAGGAAGGCTACCGGCGCGCGTACCGCGATTTTTACCGCTGGGGCAACATCCTGCGCGGCGCCTGCACGAAGCCGGAGTGGGCCGGCCGTCTGCGGCATGCCGGCTACGCCGCGGGGTGGAAGAAGTTCGAGCCCTTGTGGGACGCTGTCATCCGCCTGCGCCGCGTGGGGCGGATGCGCCCGGCGCTCGAGGCGATTCTCGAGGGCTTCCGTCCCCAACGGACGGAGGCGGCTCCCGCTACGGCGCGTATATCAGCGGCCGTTCGGCAGTTTGGATCAGGTACTGGCTCATGAAGTAGTTGTAGTTCCAGGTCTGCATGCCGCTTGCCGGGTTGTTAATCGCGAGCTGATCATCCGAAATGCCGACAATCACTACCCAATGCCCGCTCAACTGCCCGGGCCATGCGCCGGCGTAGATCACCGGACCATCGTGCAGGAGGTCCCACATGCCCTCGTTCGTCAGGGAGGCATAGAGGACGGTGAATCCGAGTTTGCGGGCGATGCGCTCGCGGTCGACGATGCCTTTGTTGTCCGTGTAGAGCTTCTGGGTTTCCGGATCTTCGGAAGGGTCAATCAATCCGGCGCCCTGGCCGCGGTCGCGCCAGTACTTCACCACCATCTGAAGCGAGGTGTACCAGCAGGACCAGGTCTGTGGTTGCTTCATGATGGGAACCGCGTGGTAGATGGAGGAATTCATCCGCCCCGGCAGCCATACCATTCCGGGGCTGGCGGAGCTGCTGAAGCAATAGTTCTTCTGATCAGTGGTGAGTTTAGTGCAGCCGACGTACTCCTGGAGGTACCAATTCACCTCGCGGGCGGCTTCGTGCTCGTTTGCCGGCAAGCCTGGGTAGTTGAAGCGAATCAACTCCCACGGTGTCATTCCCTTTTCGCGCGCCAGGGAGACCCAGCTATCGCGATCGGTTACTTTGCGGGATTCTCCGCCGGCGGGCCTGTAGTCGCGAGCGACCGGACTCGCGGGACGCCGGATGCAACTGGGAAGGATGGGCATAGATCTTGGCTCCTCGTAGTACTACGTGCGATTCGCCGGGAAAATCCATCGCTGGTTTTGGGAAACAGACAAGCCCGTCGGATTATTCGGGTTTTGACGGGGTTCCCGATTGCTCGATCGGTCCCGAGACGGGGGCCGGTTCATCCACGCGGCGCCAGCCTCGATGGGGAGCTGCCTTCGGCGCCGGCTCCGGGGCGGGAGTGCTGGCTGAGGCGGAGGGTGCGGGAGTGGAAGACGACCCCTCGGTGGAAGCGGTGCCAATGATGTCCACATTGGGACCCCGGCCGCTGGCGCCGTCGACAGCCGGTCTTCGCCGCATACGCGGCGCCTGGCTGTCCGCGGCGGTTGTGGGTGATGTCGAATCGGCGCCCGCGGAAGCCGGCGGGGCTTGCGTCACCAGGTTCGGGTCTTCGGGAGTCACAGGATCGCCCTGCTTGCCGGGGGCAAAGTAGGTTTTCCGGAAGCGGATCTCCGCTCCGGGATACCGGCGGAAGGCTGCGTCAGCCAGCCGCAACTCGAGGCGCCGCTCCTGTCCCGGTTGGACGCCGGGAGGGACAAGGAAGTACAGGGCATAGCGCTGGCGCAGGCGGGAAAGGGTGGTTTCGAGGGCGTAGGAATCGTCGACGGGCATGCTATCGCCACCGGAAGCGCGGGCAATCTCGGAGGTGCCGGCGGAACGGGTGTGCGAGCCCATTCCTCCCGGGTAACGGCCTCCCGGGTAGCGGCCTCCGCCGCCTCCGCCGATGATGACCCCGCCGAGGGGACCTCCCCCTCCGGGATATGGGGACCCCCAGCCGCCGCGGCGGGGGTACCGCTGGGGATACGGATCATTTGGATAGTTGCCGCCTCCGGGATATTGGCGGCGGTAACGCATGGCGTCCGGGGCGATGAGCGCGCTCATGACGGCATCCGCCTTCACCAGAGCCCGCTCGACCCTTTCGTCATCTCTGCCGAACTCGGTTTCATCGTCGGTCAAAATCACGATCGCCCGGCGAGCTTCGACCCGGGCGGAGCGCTGCACGTAGGCCGCCGCATCCAGCATGGCGCGCGTGATGTCCGTGCCGCCGTTGAAGCCCTCCTGCCGGAGGAGCGTCTCGAGGGCCCGCTCGACGTCGTCCCGGCTGTTGCGGAACGGAAGCCGCAGACGCGTCGAGCGGTCGAATACCATGATCCCGACGCGGTCATCCTTGCCAAGTACCTGAAGGGCCTGGTGCGCCGCGGATGAGATCCGCTCGACGTGCGGCCGCATGCTTCCGCTCACATCGAGCAGCAAGAGGACGTCGATGGGCATTTCCTCGCTGGCGAAGTTGCGGATGGGCTGGACGCGGCCTTCGTCGCGCAGTTCGAAATCACTGGCGCGCAGGCCGGTGACGGCGCGGTTGTCACGATCCAACACCTGGGCGTCGACGCGAACCAGAGCAACGTCGCTTTTGAAGACCGCTGTATCGTCCGGGGCCGCCGTCAGCAGACCAGCCGCCAGGAAAAATGGCAACAGGCAATTTTTGCGCGCCATTGGGGAACTCTGGGGGTTTGGACGCGCCGCCGCCCGCATGCGTTACCTTCGTGAGATGTGCCTTGTTTTTTCGCTTGGAAATTCGCGGGACTGCCTTATAATGAGCACAGCGAAAGGAGCACATTGAATGCTCTCTCGAAGCGATTCTGCACTCTTTGTTCCGGAAGTTCCGGATCGTCCGATTGCGGCACACCCGGAAGACTGCACTGACACCGAATGCCTGGTTTGCATGAGGCTGACTATTCCGCAACATATCGACAACCACGGTTCCAAGATTGAAGACATGGCGGGAACCGGGGAATGTGATGCGTTGGGGGGATAAGCCTCATTTCCTCATACCGCCCCGGGACGGCTCGCCCTTGGACCGTCCCGGGATTCAAAATCTGCAAGTTTTGCGTGTCATCCTACTGTGTCGTGAACCGGTAGATTGTTGTTGATTCGAATTTCTCTCCCGGCTTCAATACCACCGACGGAAAGTCCGGCTTGTTCGGCGAATCGGGGAAGTGTTGGGTTTCGAGACAGAATGCCGATCGATACGAGTATGCTTTCCCGCCTTTGCCGTGAACGGAGCCGTCGAGGAAGTTGCCCGTGTAGAACTGCACGCCCGGCTGGGTGGTGAGGACTTCCATGACGCGGCCCGATTTGGGCTCGACCACTCGCGCCGCCAGGGCCAGTCCTCCGCCGCCGTTGAAGACGAAGTTGTGGTCGTAGCCTTTGCCGAATTGAATTTGCTGGTCTTTGTCGTTGATGTGCGCCCCGATGGCGGTGGGCTTGGTCAGGTCAAAGGGAGTTCCCTTCACCGGCTTCAATTCGCCGGTGGGGATCAGTCCGGAATCAATGGGAGTGAAACGGTCCGCGTTGAGCATGATCTCGTGGCCCAGAATGTCTCCCACGCCTTCTCCCGCGAGATTGAAATAGGCGTGATTGGTGAGGTTCAAAACAGTGTCTTTATCCGTGCCGGCCGTGTAATCAATTTTCAATTCGTTCTTATCCGTCAGCGTGTAGACAACGGTCACGGAGAGGTTGCCCGGATAGCCCTCCTCGCCGTCTTTGGAAAGGTAAGTCAGTTTGAGCGACGGCTCTTCGCCCGTGCCCTCCTGCGCCTTCCACACCACCTTGTCGAAGCCCACAACTCCGCCGTGGAGCGAGTTCGCTCCGTCGTTTGCCGCCAGCTTATACTCCTTGCCGTCGAGTGTGAACTTCGCCTTTCCGATGCGGTTGCCGTAGCGGCCGATGAGCGCGCCGAAATATGGGTTATTGCCCAGGTAGCCATCCAGGCTGTCAAAGCCAAGCACGACGTCGGCGAATTTGCCCGCGCGGCCGGGGACCTTCAGCGTCACCACGCGCCCCCCGTAGTTGGTGATGGATGTCTCGACGCCGTTTTTGTTCGTGAGAGTGTACAGTTCCACGGACTCCCCGTTCCTCGTTTGTCCAAAAGGTTGTTTGTTGATCTTCACGGTCTTGGGCGGCTCCGGTTTCGGTGAGGAGCAGGAGGAGAGAATCGCCAGCGCGGCGAGCGTCGCGGCTCCGGGCAAGGGCTTAGGCATGTGGGATAGTTTATCGCGCCGCCTCCGCGTAATGGCGGTCGCTCAGTGCGCGGAGACGCTCGGCCGCGGTCTCCGCCGTGATGTCGCGCTGCGGATTGCCGAGCATCTCATAGCCCACCATGAACTTCCGCACGGTGGCCGAACGCAGCAGCGGCGGATAGAAATGAGCATGGAAATGAAACCCGTCATGCGCCCCGCCATCCGTGGGCCGCTGATGAAATCCCATGGTGTAGGGGAACGGGGTTTCGAAAAGGTTGTCATAGCGCGTGGTGATGCGCTTCAACACGTCCGCGAGCGCGCTCCGCTCGCCGGGCTCGAGTTGATCCATGCCGCTCAGGTGCCGCCTGGGGATGACCAGCGTTTCAAACGGCCACACGGCCCAGAACGGGACCATGACGGTGAACGCATCGTTTTCGAGCACGACGCGTGTGCAGCGGGTCTTCTCGAGCGCCAGATAGTCGCAGAGCAGGCAGCCGTTATAGGCGCCGAACGCGGCGAGTTCCTTGGACAGTTCTCCCGGGATGGTGGAGTTCGCCCAGATCTGGCAATGCGGATGCGGATTGCTGGCGCCCATCATGCCGCCGCGGTTTTCGAAGATCTGCACCGAGCGGATCCATGGTATGGCCCCCAGTTCTCCGTACTGCGCCACCCAGGCATCCACGACATCCTCAATCGCCTTCCGCGGGAGACGGGAGACACTGAGGCTATGATCCGGGGAAAAGCACACGACACGGCAGATACCCCGTTCGGTTTCGGCCACCAGCAATCCGGATTCGTTCACCGTTGCTGCCGGGGCATCCGGCAGCAGGGCGGCGAAGTCGTTATCGAATACGAACGTAGATTCGTAGGGCGGGTTCCGGCGCCCACCGGCGCGCGCGTTGCCGGGACACAGATAGCAGCCGGGGTCATGGCGCACGGATACGGGTTCGGCATGCTTTTCCACTTGTCCCTGCCATGGCCGCTTCGCGCGGTGCGGCGAAACCAGGATCCATTCGCGGGTGAGCGGATTGAAGCGTCGATGAGGGTAGCGCTCCAGGAGGTCAGAGGCAGGCATCCGGCCTACTTCCGCTCGACCCAAATCGGCGAGGACCACGCCATGTTCCCGTCCTTCTGCTCCATGCGCACATAGTAGAAATGCTCTCCCGGGGTGAGGCTCGACTCGCGGAAACGCAGATCGTAAGTTTCACCGGCCGGTTCGCGCGAGTAGATCACTTCATTGTCGCGCACCACCACCACATGCCTGATCGGTCCCGTTGCGACAATCTTGGCCGTCAACTCCGGAAGCGACTGCGAGGGCACAATATCGCCCTGCATGTAGGTCTTCCCGTCCAGGTTCATGCGGTAATCCATGAGGATGTTCGAAGTGGCCGCATAGGTGTGCCGCTTGCGCATGGCATCCATCAGCCCTTCGCGGGTCGAGTTCTCCGCGAGCATTACGGCGTAGGAGAGGTGCGTCGAGACGTGGTCGGAACTCGCCTGCACCCCGAGTTTATAGCCCTTGGCCCAGGCGTTCGAGACGAACCCAAGGGGCCGGTAGCCTCCCGCCCAGAGTTCCGTCCGTTTCCCCGTCGGGGAGAGCGGCGCCCCTTCGCGTTCCGCGCTGGTGCGTGCGCCCTGATAGATCTCGACAATGGGCTCGAGGTTCGGGTCATTGTCGCGCCAGTCGGTGCCCATGTTCGTATGCGATGTGTGTGACGAGGTCAGACCATTCCATTTTCTGAGGAACGGATAGAGCACCGATCCGGTGTTCACGGCCGCTTTCTGCTCCTGCGGACTGATCTGGAGAACGGGCACGCCGCGCTTGGCGAAGATCAGGTTCCGGTGCCCATTGGGATAACCGAGACTGCGCTCCACCCCGTATAGCGCGGTGAAGAACCCCGGCACGTGGAACATGTCTGCCGCCTTCTGGATGCGCCACACGGGGTAATCCGAGAGGTTCGCGCTCGGCTGGCCGCTTTGATGGTCTGTAACGGCGAGCCAGTCCATACCCGCCGAATCCATGGCGTAGCGGTAGGATTCGTAGAGCGTTCCGTCGCCCGCGCCGTCGAGCGAGATCTCGGTGTGGCGGTGCATGTCGCCGCGGTAGATTTTGTAGGTCTTGCCGCCGGCGGAGATGGTGTAGTTGCGCAGCGCCTGAATCTGCTCGCGCTCGCGGGGTTCGCTCGGCAGGCCCGCCGGCGGTTCCACACCGCGTGCGCCCACATGCGTCACGGCAGGACCATCCGCGCGAAGGCGCGCCAGCAGGATGTCGTTGTTCCGCGGATTGGTGGAGAAGTTCGGCCCTCCATAGAGCCGGTGGTCGGTCACCAACGCGGCGTACACGTTGCCCTGCCGGTCCGCCGCGGCGCTAATCTCGCCTCCATTCCGCCCCGCCGATTCGGGCACGGGAATCAACTCGGTCCAGTGATCGCCCTGATAATAGGCGGCGTAGACTTCCCACTTGCCGCCCGCCGCCCACAAGCTGGTGGGGAGTTTCGTGTTACTGCGCGGGCGGAAGAACATCCACATGCGGCCTTTGGAGTCCGCCACAAGGCGCGGCGTCTGTGTGAACCGCCGGAAGCCGTAGGGGACCACATCCTCCACCTGCTGAAGAGGCGCCAGCCATTTGCCAGCGGCGTAGATGGCGATCTTGATGCTTCGCGAGTCGTAGATGCCTGTTCCGCCCGAAAGCAGGAAGCCTACATCCTTCGCCCAGTTCTCGCGCGACTCATCCCAGGCAATCCATACGCGGTTCTGGCCGTCCACCGCGAGATTCGGCCGCACGTGGAAGCGTGTCGTATCGGTCACCTTCAGGAGCGGCCCCGGCTGCCCGTTCTTTACTGAACGGAGGCAGATGTTGTAGCTGCCGGTGGCGTAGCTGTCCCACGCTACCCACACTGTGCCGTCGTGATCGGCCACTATGGCCGGGTTCCAATCGTTCGCCCGCGCATAACGGCTCGCGTCGCTGAGTCTGATTTCGTTTTGCCACTTGCCGCCCACGTACGATTTGAGATAGATGTCGCTGTGCGCCTTGCGGGAACTCATGAACGCCACATGCAGATTGCCGCGCCCGTCCGCCGCCACCTTGTGGAACAGGTTGTTCCCCTCGGTGTCCGTAAGCGTCTCCACCGTGCCTCCGGGTACGCGCGCCTTCAACTGGAATCCCCGGCTGTCCCGTTCGCTCCAGATCACCATCGGCTTGCCGTTCACCATGCCGGCGGCGGACATGAAGATATCGCCCGGCTTTTCCGTGACCAGGGACGGCTCGCTCCAGCCACCGTTCAGATAGGAGCGCAGAAACACCTGATCCGCGCCGTTCTTATAGGCGACCCACGTAAGCCACAGCCGGTCGCCGCCGGCGATGAGGGAGGGGAAGTCGTCTTCGTACTCGGGTGTGGTGACCTGCTCCATCACCGCGCTGCGGTAGATTTCGATGGTGGCGCCAAGCGGGAACAGCCCCTCGGTTTCCGGCAGGTCCATTGGCCGGAAGGAGAATTCACCCTTCGGTACTTTCACCGCGATCCCGGCGTCCCTGGGGGCGCGGAAATACAGCGTCACTCCGCACGGCTGCACCGGCGTGGGCTGCGGCTGCGGCTTCTCGTTCGGATGCATACCCGCGCTGAAGGCGCCCCATTCATAGGTGGAACACTTCCAGGAGTTCCCCTCCGCGCTGTCGTTCTCGGTGAAGTGATACCCGGCGATGCGCTCGAGCTTTCCCCTGCTCAGCGACACGCTGCCATCCCACGCGGTGGGCGCCGCATCCTTGGAGCCGAAAATCAGCGTTACCGACTGTAGCTCTGTTTCGCCCGGAGCCGGCTGCGGATTCGTGATCTGGAAGGCTTCCAAGGAAAACGCTCGCACAACGGCGCCTCGACCGCCGGTGGATGCGCGAGTTTCTTCCTGTACTGGCGAGCCGGCGGGCCCTGGGCGAGCTGTTGACACAGTCAGGTTGTTGCGAACCTCGAAGGCAACAACGAAAACAAGGAAGAGTGAAAGGACCGCGATTCGTTGTTTCATTGCCGGGTAGCGTATCATGCCGTACCCCACGCGTCCACTTGGGCTTGCCTCGCAATTTCGCCGCATGCCAAACTTGTAGCGAACACGCGCGCACCTGGTCTCCATGCGGCAAACTTCCACTGATGGCGGCCCCGTTTCCACTGGCGCCGCCGGTTCGCTGGTCCCGCTGGCTGTCGATCTCGACGGCACGCTCCTTCGCGGCGATTCTTTGTGGGAAGGCATCGCGATCCTGCTGCGTACTCGCCCGTGGCTGTTGCTGCTCTGCCCGTTCTGGCTGCTGGGCGGAAAAGCCGCCTTCAAGGCCAGGCTGGCCCGCCATGCATCTCTCGATCCTTCACGCCTCGTCTGGAACGAGGAACTGATCGCCTTTCTGCGGCTGCAGCACGCCGCCGGGCGGCCGCTCCTTCTGGTTACCGGAGCGAATCAGATGTGGGCTCAGCAAATCGCCGCGCATTTCGGCATTTTTCAGCAGGCCGCGGGCTCCGGGGCTGATTTCAACAATACCGGCATCCGCAAGCGCGACCTATGCATCGCGCTGTACGGGGAAAGCGGCTTCGACTACGTGGGCGATTCCGCCGCCGATCTCCCTGTGATGCAAGCCGCCCGCAACGCGCTCATCGTGGGACGGGATTCCAGGCTCCACCGCCGCGTCCAGGCGGCGGGAGTCCCCATTGCCGCCGTTTTCTCCCGCCCATCGGGCCGGGGGGCGATCTGGCGGACACTGCGTGTGCATCAGTGGTCGAAAAATCTTCTGCTCTTCGTACCCGCCTTCGTCGGCATGCGGTGGATGAGCGGCGCGGTGATGCTCGCCGCGCTTTGGGGTCTCCTCGCTTTTTGCCTCGCGGCCTCGGCTTGCTATCTGATCAATGACCTGGTGGATCTTCCAAACGACCGCCGCCATTCCGCCAAGCGCCTCCGCCCCTTCGCGAGCGGGGAAATGCCTCTCTCGTTCGGATTCCTCGCGGCTCCCGTGCTGTTGGCCGGTTCGCTGCTCATCGCGGGGAGCCTGCCGCGGCTTTTCCTGTGGCTCCTGCTGCTGTATCAGGGGGGGACGCTTGCTTATAGTTTCTGGCTCAAGCGGTTGCTGATGGCTGACGTGACCGTACTGGCGGGCCTTTACACGGTGCGGATCCTTGCCGGCGGCGCGGCCACCAGCATTGTCGTATCGCCCTGGCTGCTGCTGTTTTCCGTCTGCACTTTCTCGAGCCTTGCTTTTCTCAAGCGCTTCGTCGAGTTTCAGGATTCGGAAACGGAGTCGGAATCCCGCGCCTACGAGAAGGACGATGCGCCGCTATTGGCGGCGATGGGCATCGGCTCGGCGATGATCTCGATCCTGGTGCTGGCGCTCTATATCAACAGCGACAGTGTGCGGATTCTTTATCACGAGCCCCATTTCCTCTGGCCCGCCTGCCCCTTGCTGATGTATTACCTGAACCGCCTGTGGCTGCTGGCGCGCCGCCGCGAATTGACCCACGACCCCGTGTGGTTTGTCATTCGCGACAAGGCCGCCTACGTGGTGCTCGCGCTGGTGGCGCTTTCGATGCAGTTGGCCCGGGCAGTGTAAGTCAGCAGCCATGATTTCCGCGCCCGCACAGCGGGATTACCGCCAACAGGAGGGCAATCCGCATCAGTGGCCGGCGCGGCGGTCGAGCGCCATCTTCGACCGGACCTCGGACAGTGCAGTGATCAGGCGCTTCAGGGTTGCCTGGCGGCAGTAGACAACCGGGAGGTCCAGGAAACAAGAAGAAAGATTAATGTTTCAACCCTGTGGCGAATCACGGCAAGTTGTCCTATGCTAGACCAGACAGGTCAGGGTGAAAAAGGGTTAAGACGGCTTGGAATGAATGAAAAACTAAGCGGAGTCCCGCCTCGTCCGGTTTATGTTACGGTGATGCCTGTGGATTGGAGCCGGATGTTTGGCTTGTTCCGGCCAAGCGAGTGGGTTGTCCTGCTCTACTTCACATACGCAGGGGCTTTGGCGGTGACCTTTCCATTGCAGCCAGGGCAACGGTTTGTCGCCTTGGCCGCTCCCGTTCTGCTCTTCGCGTTGGGAGTCGCCGGTTCATGGAGTTCCCGGCGCTGGACAAGTATCGTCCGCGACTGGCTACCCACCGCCCTGGTGCTGGGCGCCTACTGGCAACTGGACTGGTACCAGTCCCCCCACCAGATGGTGGGTCTGGAGAAAATCTTTCTCCGGTTCGATGAAACGATTCTGAACCAGGCCGGTCTCCACAAGGCGATCGAGAGTATGGGCGCCGTGATTCCATCCCTGCTGGAAATCGCATACACGCTCCTGTATGCTATTCCCCCGCTGTGCATTGCCGCGCTGTACCTCTACCGCAAGCGCGACCGTGTGGACCGCTTCCTGTTTCCATTCTTACTCGGTACCTTCTGCGCCTACGCCCTGTTACCGCATTTCCCCACTTCCTCTCCGCGATTCGATTTCCCCGGCCTGGACCTTCCCAGCTATTCGACGGTTTGGCGGCGCCTGAATGAATGGATCCTCGGTCGAGGCGACATCCACACCAGCGTCTTTCCCAGCGGACACGTGACCGCCGCCTTCTCCGCAGCCTTTGGCATGATGCGGACTCTGCCGGAGAAGCCAGCCGTGGGAAGGGTTTTGTTGGTGATGGCGATTCTCGTCGCCGTCGCTACCGTCTACGGCCGTTACCACTATGCCGCGGATGCCGTCGCCGGATTCGTGATAAGCATTTTTGCGCTGGGATTTAGTATGATGGTGCGCCGTGATTGAATCACCTGGCCGGAGACTCCATCGCCTTGTCGCGAGTCTGGCGCTCGCCGTGGCCATGACGTGCCCGTGCAAGGCCCGCAGCATTTCGTCCTTGTCACAAGGGCCGGTGATCGAAGTGCGGTTGCAGACGCATGTCTCGAGCTATCTGTCGCGTCCGGGCGATGAGATCCGCGCGGTAGTGGTGACGCCGTGCAAGAAAGATGGATATGTCCTGATTCCGCGCGGCAGCATCGCCATCGGTCATGTCGTCCAAGCCCATCGAGTCGGCTATGGCCTGGTCCGGGAGCGTGCATCGCTGAAGTTCGAGTTCAATGCATGGGAGCATCCGGACGGTACCCGCCACAAGCTTTCGGCGGATCTGGTGCTGATTGACAACGCCAGAGAGGAAGTGACGAACCAGGGAAAGGTGAAAGGGATTTTGGCCGCGGGCGGGGCTCCCGGCTTCATCCTCGGTTTATGGCGGGAGCCCGATCCTTCGACCTTAGTGCGCTCAGCCTACGGATTCGCCGGTGTTTCGCGGTTCCTATTGATGAAGGCTCCATTCACACCCTTAGGGGTTGCCGGCGTAGTGGCTTTGCGGTTTCTCGTGGTTCGCTGGCCGGAGCCGGAGATCCATTTCAGCCCCGGTACGGACATGCTGCTGAGTCTGAGGGCGACCCCCGAGACGAGCGTCCGGCAACCGGAGACCGTTCCCGAGCCTGTGCCGGAACCGCTGGTCGAGTTGGCGAATGCACAACCTATCGAGTCCATGCGTCCGCGCTCCGGTTCGGCCGCCGACATCACGAATCTGCTGTTTGTAGGTTCGAAAGAAGAGGTGGAGCGGGCCTTCGAGCAAGCCGGCTGGAATCTTTCCGAGCCTTTGAATCGCGAGACGGGGATACGTATCTGCCGGGCGATCAGCGCCCAGCGGGGATACCCAACGGCTCCCATGTCGCTGCTGCGCCTGGAGGGGGCTTCGCCCGACATGATGTTCCAGAAGTCCCTCAACACCTTCACCAAGCGCCATCACATCCGCCTTTGGAAACGTCCCGGGGAATACGAGGGCAAGGACATTTGGGCCGCGGCCGCCACGCATGACACCGCGATCCGCCCGTCTGGCTTCGGATTCACCCACGAAACCGATCCTTTCATCGACCGCGAACGTTTCAAGGTGCTGCAAGACCTGAAATTTGCCGGATGCGTCGAGCAAGCGAATCTGATCGACCGGCCGAAGTTGTCCGGGTTCTCCCGCCCCGACACGGTGACGGATGGCCGCATGGCGGTGGTTCGTATCCGGGAATGCAACAGGCCATTCGAAATTGCCGGGTCCGACTATCCCCTTCCGGTGCAGCGGAAAGGATTCTACCGGCGGCTGGCGCGGCGTTTTGTTCTGGAAGGACGTCAGGCGGTTACCCGGGGCAACGTGTACTACTGGGGCTACCGTGTCGCGCGTCTTGGAATTTCACGGTTCTTCCCAGTATCGGATCATGCCACAGGGGTAGCTTCTCTGCGGCCGGTGGATTGAGCCCGGTTGCCTGCGTCTCCAGGCGAATCATCAAGGAAGATGCGAGCGCGCAAAGGGCGGCTGCGATGGGTAGTCTATGGGGCGGTCCTCCTCGCGGCAGCCGCGGCGGATTAGGCTGTCACCTTTTCCAGTCCCCGAACGTAATCGGGATCGAACTCGACACCGAGACCGGGAGTACGGGGCACTTGGACCACTCCGTTGCGGATCACGAAATTCGGCGTGTACCAGCTTTCGTGCTTCTGATTCCCGCGGAAAGGAAACTCCATAAATGGTCCGATATTCCGCGTTGCCGCGGCAAACTGGATCATCTTGCAGGCCGCGGCATCGGTTTGGGTGTTGTGCGGAACCACCGTCATGTTGGCCTTGGCCGCCATGCGCGCGATCCGCGACGCGCGGATGAGCCCGCCGCAGTAGTTCATGTCCGGCTGCATGATGTCCATGACACGGCGCTCAATCATGTCCTGGAACTTCCACAGCGAGGAATCCTGCTCTCCGCCCGCCACCTTCATCTCCAGCGCATCGGCCACCTTTTTCGTTTCGCTCACCTCTTCCCATGGACAGGGTTCTTCAAAGAACTGGTAGTTCAATTCCTGCAGCATCCTGCCCACTTCGATGCCCACGCGAGAGTCGTAGGTCCCGTTGGCATCGGCGTAGAGGATCACCTTGTCGCCCAACCGTTTGCGGCCCAGTTCCACCAACTTCCTGGTGCGTCCGGGATAGGCGTCCACGTTGCGCGTCATCCGGCCCCCAATCTTGAACTTGACCCCTTTGGCCCCCGTTTCCTGAATGCCCCGGACGTAGGTGTCCACTTCTTCTTCGGCCGTGGTCTCGCGGATGGAACCCGAGAGGTAGACGGGGATCTCCCGGCGCAGAATGCCGCCCATCAATTCCGCCACGGGTTTTCCCGCTGTTCGGCCCAGCATGTCGAAGATGCTGTGCTCCACGGCGGCGGCCGGCGACCAGAACGGCTGTCCGGCCAGCTTGTAGTGCTTCACATAGACGTCATCCATCAGTGTTTCCAGGTCACGGGCGTCCTTGCCGGTGAAGGCCGGGATGATGCGGTGGAGCAGGATGGGGACGAAATCCTCGATCTCCTTGGTGCGTACCAATCCTGTCGCGCCGTCCGTGGAGGTGCAGCGGACAAAAGTGCTCTTGCCCTTGCGAAGGTACTCGATGGAGGCGATCTTCACCGGCGCTTTGAGCTGGCTGTGGAGGTGAAATAATGGCTGCTCGTAGCCGGGAATGCTCCTGGGGTAATCATCCTTGGCCGCCTGGAGGGCGATAGGAAGGGAAGCGCTGAACCGCAGCAAGTCACGCCGTCTCATGGAGATGATTGTCCCGCAGGGAGGGAGAAAAGACAAACAGGTATCGTTAGCAATTGGCAACAATCGACGGCGGAACGTTGACAAGATGAACGGTGTTCGGTAAATTACAAATAGACCATGGGCATCGCCGAACGCCGCGCGCGCGAAAAAGAACTCCTTCGTTCCAAAATCCTCGACGCCGCCTCTCAACTCTTCGTCGAAGAGGGACTCCCCAATGTCTCCCTCCGCAAAATCGCCAACCGCATCGAGTACTCCCCCGCTACCATCTACCTCTATTTCAAAGACAAAAGCCACCTTTTTTCAAGTCTTTGTGGAGAGACATTCGCGCAGCTCAAGGACGAACTCGAGCGCCTCGAGCGCGAGGAGACCGATCCTGTCCTCTGCCTCCGCAAAGGCCTGCGGTCCTACATCGACTTCGGTCTGCAACACCCCAACCAGTATGTGCTCACCTTCAACACGCCGCGGCATCAGTATGAGTTGGAGGAAAGTTCCCAGGATTTCAAGGAAACCAACCAGGTGGCCCTCGAGACGTTCGACTGTCTTCGCCGCGCCCTCGAGCGCTGCCGCAAGGCCGGAGTGCTCGAATTCGAAGACCTGGAAGCCACCAGCCAGACCACGTGGATGTTCATCCACGGCATCACCTCGCTCCTCCTGCTCCAGTTCACCCAGAACGACCCTCACTTCCCCTGGGTGGATAAGGAGAGGCTGATCGAGAACGGCCTCGACATGATCTTGCGCGGCTTGCGTCCCTGCCGCTAGAGCGCTAGGCGTTCGCCAGGACCGCTTCCTCGCTGAGATGGTATGCGGGAACCGCCTCCGGAGCTCTGGCCACCAGCAGTTTTGTCACAACATCCGCCGCCGTGTACCCCGTTTCCCCGGGGGCGAGAAACCGCGAGATTCCGGACAGGTCGTCGCCGGCTGTGACGAGGCCTGGCTCCACGTGTTTGCCGTTGCGCACCTGCGCCAGGCCAATGTTCGCCAACAACGCGTTGCACAGGCATTTCCGTCCCGCTGTATCCTCCTCCTTCCCTCCCTTCGACAGGTAGATTGTCACCGGTTCACTGGCGCAGCGATAGCCGATGGAGCCATCGTCTCTGCGGTAGGCTTCGCGCAAGTATCCCACGTCACAAATTCGGGCGCGTGCCTGATAAACCTCCTGTTCGGATAGCGTTCCGTCCAGTTGGGCTATCTTGAACGGGAACCCCGTGGGCGACGCCTGGGGATCGGTCCTGATCCTTGCGCTGCCGGCTGCGGCATCCGCCAATAAGGCGCGCTTATAATCTTCTCGCAGTCCGGATTCATCACAAAACGCGAAGGCGGTTCCCACCTGGACACCCGCCGCGCCGGCATCGAGCGCTTCGCGCACCCTCTCGGGGGAGCCATACCCTCCGGCGAGCCAGAAGGGAAGGCCCAACTCCCGCATCTTGCCGAGATCCACCCGATCCCGTTCCCCATAGATGGGTTCCCCATCCTCGTTCAATTCCAACTTGCCGCGCGGCGGCGCGTTGTGGCCCCCCGCGACGGGTCCTTCGATGATAAAGCCATCCACGCGGCCGTTGGCCTTCTTCACCATCGTCATCGCGAGGATGTTGGACGCAATGATGGGCAGGAATTTCGGGCGGGCGAGCGCAGGCAGATCGTATTCCATGTACTCGCGGGGATTGAACGTCAAGGTCATGTCATCCCCGTCGCGAGCCCCCGTCACCTGGAGCGGATAGGTGGCCGGTTCATGATTCGCCAACAAATCCAGCGCTCCCGGGACACGCAGCGGGATGCCCGCCCCCATCAACACGTACTCGACTCCGGCGAGCATGGCGCCATACATCGAGGGCAGGTGCGGGATCTGGATCTTTTCCATGTAGTTGATGCCTACCGGATGGCCGTGCCCTTCCCGCGCCAGAAAAACTTCGGCGAAATTGGCCACTATCAACAATTCCTGTATATCGCGCGGATTCTCTTTCGTATGCAGCGGGAGGTTCCGGTAGGATGCGCCTTCCATCTTGCCGCCCGGAACAAAATGCTGATCCCACACGCGCTTCGCCATGGCGGGGAAGGGAAAATGCTCGACCGCGCGACGCATGTGGCCGCCGGGATCCCCGTCCTGAAGCCGCCGGGCGAACACCCGGTCGAGCGCTGTTCCGGATACCACCCCCAACTGGCCACACCCGGACACGGCCCGCGCCAACTTCCAACTCGAGATTCCCACACCCATACCACCCTGAATGATCATAGGATTGCACATGGCCCCACTATGACATGAAACGCATGTAGTTGATTGTCAGAGTTTTGTCATTCCTTTGGGGACAACTTGCGCAAGATGATTAGATGGCAGGGCACAGCCTCTGGGGCAGGGAGCCAGAGGAAGGGATCTTCAGCGATCCCTAGGCTCAAGCGATCAGGCCGGAGCGTGGTAGCGTAGGATTCCCATCTCTCTCAGTCCCTCGGCTGCCGCCAGTTCGGCAAACTCAGTCTCTTTCCAGGTTGTATAGGTTTCTCTTCTGATTTCGCAGTATGTATCCGCCGTAAACCACATCACCGTTTCCAAAACCGGAGCGTCCAATGCAACACCGTCCACAGCCAGCAACTCAAATCCGGCCTTATACGTTGTAAACACTCCCGCTGGTACGATGATGTCTTCCTGACAAAGAACCTCAGCCCGGAACCTGTTCGTCGAACAAGGCGCAAGCTCGGGGATCATCCTCGCCGAGCTTTCGAATAACCACGACTTGCCAACCCAAAGTGGCGGGCTGATCCGATAGGGGTTGGTGACCACGATCGTGACCTTTGCGCCCGCCAACTCGTTATACGCTTCCGCTTTTATCCACTCCTGCGTCGTTTTGCCGATCCACAGTTTACCCCCAACGAGCGTAACGGCGGTCTTACCATCGGCGGTAATCCGCGAGGCTGGTGGACGATACGAATATTCAATGATCCGGCAATCGATGCGGTCCAGTTCCTCCTCTCCCACAACGGTAAGCGGCTGCGCGGTCACCTCCTCCCCATACTTGATAGTGAACCTGTCCATGCGAAGCCCCTCTCCAGAATTAAAGTCGTTCCAGGACTCGACTCCCGGTTAGCTCGACGCCTCCTTATTTCGCCCACCGGAACCGGCCTGTGGGACTGGGCCCGAAAGGAGACGAGCGCCACCGCGGTGATGCGCCGTGCCGCTACCTTGACGACTGGACGCGCCCAACCCCCTTCTCTGCCCTCGATTTGGCTGAGTATCCGATCGCGGAATGACGCTACCGCGCAAGAAGGGTGGTGTCTGTGACTTTAGTCACAAGAATTCAACAAACCGGGTCAAGATGGTCGAGGCGAGGTAGGCAAGAAAAACCCAACGAGGCGCAACTTCCGCCGCTCATCCAATCTTCATACGCGGGGGGTACGATGGGGATCGTGTGGATCCTCGTAGTGGAAGATGAGCCGGCGATGGCGGACCTGCTGTGCCAGGGGTTGGAGGAGGCGAACCATACGGTGACCGTGGCGCGCGACGGCGCCGAAGGGTTGCACGCCGCCGAGGCCTCACAGTTTGACGCTATCGTGCTCGATGTCATGCTGCCACAAATGGATGGGGTGGAATTGACGCGGCGTTTGCGGGCCGCCGGCCGCCAGACGCCCATCCTGATGCTGACCGCCCGCGACGCCGCCGCCGACATTGTGAAGGGACTTGATGCTGGGGCCGATGACTACCTCACCAAGCCGTTCTCCTGGAAGGTGCTCCTGGCGCGGTTGCGGGCGATCTCCCGGCGCGCGCCGCGGCCGGCCGTATCCACGCTGCAGGTGAGCGACCTGTCGATCGATCCCGCTTCGTCGCAGGTGAGGCGCGGCGGCGCTCTGGTAAATCTCACCGCCACCGAGTTCCGCATTCTCGAATTCCTCATGCGGCGCGCCGGCCGCGTGGTTTCCCGATCGTCCATGATGGAGGCCATCTGGGGCTTCGAGGAAGAGATTGAGAGCAACACCGTGGACGCGTTCATCAAGCTGCTGCGCGACAAAATCGACCGCGGCCGCGAGCGCAAGTTGATCCAAACCGTGCGGGGCTTCGGCTACGTGATTCGGGAGGAGGAATGATCGCGCTTCCGGTCCGTGTGCGGCTGACCGCCTGGTATGCGGCTATTCTCGCCGGCACCTTCGCCGCGGCCGGCGCCGGTGTGTGGTGGACCATCCGCGAGAGCATTTACCGTACGGTGGATCAGGACCTGCGCTCGCGCCTGCTCGCCCTGCGCCGCTACCTCGAGATGGAGGTGAGCGAAAACGGCGGCCTGCGGATCGAGGAACTCGCCGAGCCTGCGGCCTTCCTGCCCGCCGGCACGGATTACCGCATTGCCGATCCGCACGGCCGCTGGCTGGTGCAATCCCCGGCAAGCCGCAAGTGGGCTCCGCCGGCAGCCGGCGCTTCTTCCCTCCCGGCGCTTGGGAAGATCGAAACCATCGAAGCGGGAGGCCAATCGATCCGCCTGTTGTCGGCTCCGGTGCCCATCGGGACTGCCCAACTCGGTCTTCCGCTCGATGCGTTCGAAAAGATGCTGCGCCGGTTCACCTGGACCGGTCTGCTGGCGAGTCCCTTGCTGCTGTTGCTGGCCTCGGCGGGCGGATATTGGATGAGCCGCCGAGCCCTCGAGCCGGTGGACCGCATCATCCGCACAGCGGAGCAGATCGAGGCGCGGAATCTCTCCGGGCGTCTGCCCCTGCGCGGCTCCGGCGATGAACTCGACCGGCTGTCCGGGACGCTCAACTCGATGTTCGCGCGCCTCGATGAGGCCTTCCGGCGCATCACGCAATTTACCGCAGACGCTTCGCATGAACTGCGGACCCCTGTCGCCATCATCCGTACCACGGCGGAACTGGCGCGCACGAAGCCGCGCCGGGAAGCAGAGTACGCGCAGGCGCTCGACCGCATCCTCAACGAAAGCGAGCGCGCAACTCGCATGCTGGATGACCTCATGCTGCTCGCAAGAGCCGATGCCCGCTCCATGGACATCGCACGCGAGCCGCTCGATCTGGCGGAGGTCGTGCGCGATGTCTGCTCGAATGCGGACGTTCTCGCCCAGGCGGCAGGCATCCGGCTCGAAAAGGGGCCCTTCGCCGAATGCGCCATCGAGGGCGATGAACACGCCTTGCGCCGCCTGCTGCTGATCCTGTTGGACAACGCGGTGAAGTACACCCCGCGCGGGGGCCATGTGACGGTTTCGCTCAGGCGGCGGGACTCCGCGGTCGAGGTGCGAATCCGTGACACCGGCATTGGGATTCCCGAGGAGCACTTGCCGCATATCTACGAGCGCTTCTACCGAGTCTCGAAGGACCGTTCACGCGCCACCGGGGGAACCGGACTCGGCCTTTCGATCGCACGGTGTATTGCGGAGCAGCATGGCGGGGAGATCAGCCTGACGAGTACGCCGGGTGTGGGGTCGGAGTTTTGCGTGCGGCTGCCCCTTGGGTAGCGTTTGCGCCTGGGGGTGTGGCCGCCGCGCGCCCGGCATCGAACCGCTCGGCGGCGGTGGGCGCGAGCAGAGGATCGACGTCTGCAACCGGACTTGTACTCGAGCACAAAGAACTCTGGGCGTGGAGCGATGAGCCGCCCCTGGCCGGTCAACCGCTCTGCCGCTCTTGCGGCGCCCCCTTCGTTATTCCAGATCGGAGGTGTAGCGTCTCTTTGCCGATCCCAATGTGACCCACTACAATGAAGAAGATGATGGCCCGCAAGAGAGCCCGGGAATTCTCCTATTCGGTTTTCTACCAACAGGCTCCAGAAGGAGGCTACGTTGTCTCGGTGCCTGCATTGCCGGGCTGCCACACGCAAGGCGACACCTTGGAAGAAGCCGGGCGCAACGTCAAGGAGGCTATCGCGCTGTATCTGGAGAGCCTCGCGGCTCACGGGGAGCCGATTCCCGAGGAGGGACAATCGTTTCAAGGAAGGGTCACGGTTCCCGTGGCGGTCCCTGCTTGATTCATGTCCGAGCTTCCGTCTTTGACCTCGCGGAAGGTGGTGCGCGCGCTCAAGCGTGCGGGATTTGTTGAGGACCGCCAGCGAGGGAGCCATCTCATTATGGTGCATCCCGAGACGAAAGCGCGAACCGTCGTTCCAATCCATCCTGGCCGGACCATCAAGGAGCCACTGCTGCGGGCGATTATTCGAGACGCCCGCCTCACCATCGACGGGTTCCTGGGCCTGATTTGAGCCAAACTGTGGCCTCGGCCACCAGCCGAATGTCGAACTGCTCGAACAAACGGGCAGCAGAGGAAGTTCTCCGCACGCTATTTCAGAATTTCCGCCCATCGAGGCGGACAATCCAAGAACGGCAATCCAAGAACGGCACTGGAGGGGTGGCAGTGATGACTTGGCTCCCGGTCGTGGATTGCTTCCAGACGGCCGGGATGAGGACCGCCTTCTCCATCCTTGCCCGGTGCTCCGTAGCGGCGCCGGCAGGGTTTCCACAGCCTTGGGGACAGCGGAACGACAGCGCCCGGCCGTAACAACAGCAGGATTCCCGGATTGAACGGAGGTTGGAAATGGGCTAGAAACGCTTTGTTTTCAGCGCGCTGTACTCGTTCATAAAAAATTCAGAATTTATACAGGGCTGTCCCTTGCCACCGTTTTGTAGACTGCCAGAACAAGCCGCGCGACCGTCGCCTTGGGCGGAGGTCCGGTATCACCGGCTTAGCTTATGTTGGGCCTTAAGAACGGAAGGAGACGACCATGATTCGCAGGAATGTTGGTTGGCTCGCCGCATGCCTTAGCGCGCTTTTCGCGTGCGCCGGCAGCGTGCATGCCACGGATATCGGGGGCGCCATTTCCACGACGCTCACCATCACCGAGGACAGCCGGTTGGTGGATGATGTGACCTGTACCGTCACAGGTGCGGCTTGCATTGCGGTTGGCGCCGCCGGCGTGACGCTGGATCTGAATGGCTTCACCATGACCGGGCGCGCCGATCCCGCCACGTCCTGCTTCGGCGGGGCCATTGCAGGGGCAGGCGGAGAGTTTGGCATCCTCCTGAACGGTTTTAGCAACGTAACGATCCGCGGACCGGGGCTGGTCCAACGATTCCGGGCTCAGGGCATCCAACTGAACAACAGTAGCGGCTCGACCATAAGGGACGTGACGAGTTCCACCAACTGTGCCTCCGGCTTTCAACTGAACAACGGATCGAACAACCTGCTGGAGAACAACGTTTCGGTACGAAACGGACACGTCACCTCAGCGTGCGGAGGTATATGACTGGCCGGCGGCGCTAGTCGCAACCGGCTCCGTGCGAACCGGATCAGTGGAAACGGGTTCTCAACTCCAGGCAACAACTTCGGTATCGGCACGCCCGGCGGCGCTACCGTTACCGGCAACATCATCGAGGAGAACATTCTTGTCGGGAATGCCAATGGGATAATTCTGTTTGCGGCATCCACGGGGAATCTCGTTCGGAAAAACTTCGTCATGGGAAATCCCGGTGTGGAGGCTTCGATCGACCACACCTCGAAAACCTCGGGCTTCGACATCCTGAATCTATCCCCGGCGGACGCCAATACGTTCCAAGCCAACGTTTGTCTCACGTCTCTCAATGCGCCTTGCCCGGCCCCCACAGCGCCGTCGCTCACCGCCAGTCCGAATCCAATCACGGTCACGGGCGACGCGGATCTCGGTATGGCCACTATCAGTTGGAATGCGCCGGGCGCGGAGGCTGTGGAGGTTCGCGTCAACGGCACGGACGGCCCGCTGCTGGTCAGTGGTGGCGACCGGGGATCGGCTCAAACGGGTCCTTGGGTGGCGGATGGAATGACATTTTATCTTCAGGATGTCAGCGGCGGGAAACCGCTTACCGAGGAGAATACGCTTGCCACGGCCGTCGTTCGATTACAGAGGAGGTAGGGCTCATTGGAGGGGGGAGATCATGAAGCACTCGATGATTCTGTTTCTTTGCATGGCGGCGCCGGCGTGGACCCAATCGACGGCGGAAACGCTCGACAAGATGATCGCGGCGGGGAAGAGTCCGCAAGAACTGGCCGCGTACGTTTTCGATACTCACGGCTGCAAAGACTGCCACACCGCCGGCAAGGACGGGAAACTCGGTTTCACCAGGAAGGGCGAGGAGCGGGCACAGGGGTCCCAAGGGTGCATTGCGACCCTGAAAGCCATGACGGTCATCGCAAAGATCCCGGCGAACCAGCGCTCGGAGACGCAGCGCCAGCGGGCGCAGCGCTTCGAGGAATTCGGCTGCTCCACCTGCCACAAGGTAGCTGACGGCAAAGTCGGGCTGACGGCGGTGGGAGCGAAACTGGCGCATCTGCATCTGGGCTGCGTCGAGGTGGAGAAGTTGCTGGCCGGCAAATCCGGCCCGCTGTGATAACGAAGCATCCGAAGATCGTCCGAGGAAATCCCAAGGACTTCTCTGATCGCCGGTCTGCTGCCCGCTCAGTCAAGGGCGCCGTCGGAATGCCAACAACTCCATGCCTCCGGCGAGCGATGCACGTGACGGTTGAACCTTAAATGTAATTCATCCCGCGGCCCGGGCGCGGAACAGGCGCGGGAGCAGCATCAGGGCTCCGCCGAAAAAGATCAGCGATACCCCAAGTCCAACCGTGCTGCCCTCGCCGAAATCGCGTGCAATGAGTTTGTAAGCCGCCAGCGCCATGCAGGGATATAGAAGCCAGACCAGTTCGGGCCGGCGGAACCGCTTGCCGGACATCTCGAGCAACACCGCGAACAGTGTCAGCATGGCTGTCCGGATAGGAAGCGTGAAGGAGACGCGCATCGAAGCGACTACCGCGCCGGCCAGGAATCCGGCGAGCGGCAGTAGCGCGATCCCCGCGGTGAGGAAGACAGCATAGCCGTCCTTCCACGATTCGATCTTCCGATGATCGCGGTAGACAAAAATCGCATAGCAGCAGGCCGCGGCGGCCAGAACCACCGCCTCCGGCAGCGTGAACACCGGCAGGGAGGCGGAAGGAGGATCGAGAATCCGCGCCAGGCTGTTGCCGAACACTCCGCAGGACATCCCCGCGAAGAGAAGGTAGAGCAGTCCGTGAACGCGCACGGTATTACGGTTGGCCTGGGCGGCCAGCCAGGTGCAGGCCACCGCGGCGGCGGACCAGAAGAGAGCCAGCGCCGTGCCGCGCATCAAAATCATCGAACCGATGGTCACCAGCACGATAGCCAGCGTCGAATAGGCATAGAAATTACGCTGCCGCGCCGCCAGACGGTCGAGATACGCAAACGAGACAAGGTAGCAGGCCGCGCCCGCGGAAAGCGATACCAGCGCAACGGGAACGTCAGTGGCTCCGGTGACGGTGGCGATGCGCAGCGCTCCGCCGACGGAGAGCACCACGACGATCACCATCTGGGTAATCTCCATCGCAGTCATATTGAGGCCGCGGAACAAGGTCCTGGCGATCGTGCCGCTGAGCGAGATGACGAGCAGGAGCACCGCCAGCGTCATGGCTTGCCACGCGGTGTAGGCAACGTAGCCTTCCGGAAGGCCGCGCGGTTGGGCGATCAGATAGACGGCGAGCAGCACCGCGAGGTCGGCGGCGAAAGCCACGGTCCCCCGTTCCTGCGTCCAGTGGTCTTTCATGGCGCTCCACTCCACCGCGGCGGTCATGGCGAGCAGCGCGAGGGTAAAGGGAATCACGTCGCGCGTGGCGAGGATCAAAGCCAGCGCCGTCGAGATGCTCGAGAGCGTAGTGATCCACACGATGCCGTTCAGATTGCCCTGCCACGCGATAAGGAAGCCCGCCACGGCGAACAGGGCGAGCAGGGAAGCAGTCAGCGGGGGCGGCAGGGCGTGGAAACGCACGGTGGTCTCCCACAACATGGGATAGAGAATTGCCGCGGCTGTCACGCCGTGTATATTGGCGACCAGCGCGCTTTGCAGCGCGGCTTTGCGGACGGAATAAAGCCACCAGGCGGCGTACACCACCGTGGCGAAGACTCCGGCCAGCGGTGGGATGAGTGCGGATTCAGTAATGCCGCGCAGCAGATAGGCTCCGGCGAGCCCGAGCAGTGCGCGGCCAAGGACAGGAATAATGCTCGTGGCGCTGGGGGCAGCCGCTTCCGCGGGCAAGGCGGCTTGCGGGGGCGGCTGCGGTTGGACCAGCGGTTTGATTCCTACGCATTGCTCGAGCGCGGCAACGCGTTGTTTCAGTTCGCGGAGTTCCTCCTGAAGTTCGGAAAGCCGCGTGGACGAGGCGACTTCGGTTTCCTGCACAACACTCTCCTCATGCGGCAGCCTCCTTGGAGGGCCACGGCGGAAGTAACTTCACAAGCCCCCACAAGATGAGGAAGGGTAGGATAAGCAGCGCGATGGCGGGAAGCAGGCCTTCGCGCGTGGCGAACTCGAGTTTGTAATTGGTATAGCCGAGGAAGCTTTTCGAAAAAAGCTGTCCGCCGATCACCACGTTCCAGCGCATGGCGAAGATGCCGGCGAGAGTGAGGACGCTCGCCGCCAGGTAAATGCGCCGCCGCACGGCTTCCTGAAAGCGCACCAGTTGCGTCGCGGCCAGTAGAAGGAGAGGGACGATGGTGCCGAGGAAGATCTGGATGACGATCTGTGACACGTAGAGCCGCGTATGCACCATGAAGTCCAAAGTGTGGAAGGATTCATCGGCTTCGTAGATGCGATGCACGAGATCGAGCAATTCGAGGGAGAAGTCGATGACGAAGGCATAGAACAGGTAGCGCGCGATCGTGTCCAGACAGCGCATGTCTACTTGTTCCTTACGCAATAGGGTAGTGGCGGCGTAGATCACCAGCACAGCCGCAATCCCCGATACCATGGCGGAGAAAATGAAGACGATCGGCATGAGAGGAGAGGACCACCAGGGGTTGGCTTTTACCGACCCGAAGATGAAGCCGACGTATCCATGGAGCAGAAATGCGGAGGGAATACCGATGACCGTGATGACATAACCGACGCGGTCGTCCACGCGAAGCGCGCCGGGGCTGACGTTGTCCGATCCGAGGGTCATTGCTTTGTAGACCCACTTCATGATGCCGGTCTTCGACTTCGATAAGGCTACGATCTCCTTGCGGTAATCGAGCCAGATCTCCAGCAGCAGAACCACCATCAGGTACCACAGGTAGACGAAGCCGAACATCGCCATGGCCGAGGTGCGATGCGGCGTGAGGTACATCTCGAACGACCGCTCCGGATGGCCCAGGTGAAGCTGGAGCGGCAGCGGAGCGACGATGAGAAACGCAAGCGCCGTGAGCAGCGCCAAACGGTAAGTGGGCTTCACCGCCTCCACTTTGAAAACACGCTCCAGCGAGGCGAGGATGAAAGCGCCGGCCACCAGTCCCGTGATGTACGGATAGAGAACAATGAGCAGGCTCCACTGTAACTCCACCTCGTCCGGGTACATGAACCCTTCCACGCCGTGTAGCACTTCTTGCAAGGGATAACCTCCTTTATCGGACCGCGCCGTCAAGCCCGCGGTAGTACGCCTTGGCGCCCGTGGCCATGTGCGGTTTCAGAACCTGGATGCTGTTGACGCGGAGGAACTCATGTACCGGGTCCTTCGGGTCTTTGAGATCGGCGAGCTTGCGGCAGCCGGTGGGACAGGCTTCGCAGCACGCCGGTTCGAGTTGCTTGCTGATGCGGTGGTAGCACAGTGTGCACTTGTCCACCGTGTTCTTTTCCGGGTGAATGTAGCGGCAGCCGTAGGGGCAGGCCTGCACGCAATAGCGGCAGCCGATGCAGTATTTCTCGTCCACCAGCACGAGTCCGTCCGGCGTTTCAAACGTGGCGCCCACGGGGCACACCTGCACGCACGGCGAGTCGGAGCAGTGGTTGCACATTTTGGGGACGAAGAAGCTCTTCCCTCCGGTATGCGGATGATCCGGAAAGCCGTCCTTGCCGCCGTTCGGCGAATCGACTTCCACTTTGGTGGAAGGAAAATCGGGGACGTAGTATCGTTCCACCCACGTGCGGAAGAAGCCTACGGGGACATTGTTTTCCTCGGCGCAGGCACGTACGCAGTTGCCGCAGCCGATGCACTTTTCGATGTCGATGGTCATCGCCCACCAGTGATTGGTCATCACGTAGTTGGGCGCCGCCTCCGCCTTGCCGTCGATGACAAAGTCCAGGGCGGTCATTGCGGCGGAGGTGAGGAACAGATACTTGCCGCACTCGGTCAGGAATTCTCGGCGGTTGGTGGACATGGGAATTACTCTCCGAACTTCGGCTTGTGCGGCTTGTGGCACGTCACGCAGGATTCTCCTCCGGAATGTTCCTTCGTGTTCACCTGCGGAAACCATTTGGGCCTGGCGGAGTTGGCCTCATGGCAGCGGCCGCATAGAGCAACGGCCTTGGGCAGGACGGGTTTTACTTCCGGATCTTCGGCGTGTTTCCCCAGCGGACCGTGGCAGGCTTCGCAAGACAGGCCGGCGTGCTTACCTGATTTCTTGACCTCGACGACATCGGAATGGCATGCTTCGCACGCCGCGCGGCCTGCAAAGTGAACCGGCCGCATGCGGATTTCCTCGAGCGCGGCTGGCCGGAAGTGGCCGTAGCGGCCGAACCCTTCCGGTATCACCGCCCGGCGGATCACAAGGAACGCAACCACTAGGATCACAAGCAGCAGGACCAGCCGGATGAGGTGGCCTGCGTCCTTCCAGAGTCGCATTGGCGATTGTCCTTTCACGAAGCCCCACGGGCTTTGCGTAGATGGATGCAATCGACGGGCCAATCCACACGTTACTGTAGACTTAGGGCCGGGAAAACGATCTCCTGCCCTTAAGTGGGAAATCTCCCACCGTTTTCTGGGTCATTTCGCACGCAGTGACCCAGACACGTCTGCTCCATCCCAGGTCAGGCGGACCACAGGTTATATCGCCGATCCGCCTTGCCGAAGGCTCGCCATTCGCAATGAGTTCAATAGTGAATGTATTGGATTGGGCGCCGTACACAAGCGTGCGCGTGAGGCGGAAGAGAGGATCGTGGTGTTCGATCTCGAACCGGGAGCGGTCTGGCGCAGGGATTTCCAGCCTGCTGCGTTCTTTGTGGAAGCGCCAGATGCCGGTGAAATCCGGCTTGGGAAGCGAGGGTTGCGTCTCGATGACGATTCTCTGAACCGCCTACAGCCTCCCCGCCTTCATCTCGCCCGCAAGGTAATCCGTGGCGCGCCACGCGTTGGCAAGAATCGTAAGCGTCGGGTTCTTTTCCGTGCAGGTGGGGAATGCCGCCCCATCGACGCAGAACAGGTTCTTCACATCGTGGAACTGGCAGTAGCGATTCAGAGCTGAGCGTTTTGCGTCATCTCCCATGCGGCAGGCGCCATGCTCATGGATGGCGCTGCCGAGAGTGTCGATCCAGCCGCGCTCGAACGGGAGTATCTCCGCCTTGGCGGCGCGCAGGATGGCTTCAGCCGAGTCATACATCTCCGCGATCATCTTGCGCTCGTTGTCGCCGATGGCGTACGTGATTTTCGCGATGGGAACTCCGTAGGCGTCGGTGCGCGCCGGGTCCACCGTCACGCGATTCTCCTTGCGGGGCAGCACCTCGCCGTAGGGATGAAGCGCAACCAGAGCGGGGTAGCGCTTCTTGATGGCCTGTTTGAGTTCCACGCCAAAACCCGGAAGCTTTTTTCCGAAACTGGCATTCGATTGCGCGCCGCCGCCCCAGAACTGCATCCCGTAACCGCGCAGGTAATCGCGCTTTCCGCCGCGATGATTGAAGCGCGGAAGGTAAATGTGGGCTCCGCCGATGCCGTCATCGTTCTGCGTAGGCGCGCCCATCAGTTCGGGAAGAAAGCCGTACATGTGGAAGCGCACCTGCTCCACCAGATAGCGCCCGATGACGTCGCTTGAATTGCCGATGCCGTTCGGATATTCCGTGGACTTCGAATTGAGCAGAATACGCGTGGAATCGATGCACGAGGCGGCCACCACGATAACTTTGCCGCGCGCCTGGTGTTCCTGCTTCGTGTGCCGGTCGAAGTACTGTACCCCGCTCGCCTTCCCGCTCTTGTCGTTCAACACCCGCGCGGCCACGGCATTGTCGATGATCTTCAGCCTGCCGGTCCGGAAGGCGGGTTCCAGCAGAAAGTCGCTCGAGTTGAAAAACGCCCCCACGTCGCACCCGCGGCCGCAGACGCCGCAGTAGTGGCATTGCGGATGGCCATTGTGCGGTCTGGTCAGGACCGCCCGCCGCCCCGCAACAATGTTTATGCCAATTGTTTTGCCGGCTCTCTTGAGAAGTTGCTCTCCGCAGCGCGGGGCGGGCGCGGGTAGATGATACTTACTGCCCGGCAGCGTGTCCTGGTCATCATCGCCGCCGCAGACGCCAATGAGTTGATCCACCTTGTCGTAGTAAGGACCGATATCCTTGTAGCGGATGGGCCATGGGATTTCCCACCCGTCCCTGGCCGGCCCCAGAAAGTCCACATCCGAGTAGCGCAGAGAGACGCGCCCCCAGATGTTGGTCTTGCCTCCGCGGCCCCACACGCGGATGAGGTCGAAAGTGCGGCCTTCCTCCGTCTCGTAGGGCTGCTCCTTCTTGTCGAGTTCGAACTGCGGCGGCCGGTCCCCTTTGTCGAGCTTGCGCCACCATTCCCAGGGTTTCACGTGGGTCCAGTAGGTGTGGCGCGGAAATTTCGTGCCCGCGTCGAGAATGAGCACGTTGATGCCCTGGCGAGTGAGGTTCCAGGCCGCCATGCCGCCCGCCGCTCCACTTCCGATGATGATGACGTCGTGGACCTCGGCCGGCTTGATGATCTGCATGGATTAGCCTTTGTGTTCGGGGTGGGTGCAGCCTTTGAACTCCGGCAGGTAGGTATTGCCCTTCCAGCCGAGTTCTCCGGCCAGTCCTTCGCGGCTCTGATAGTAGCCGTCGATGGTGAGTTCTTTCATCAACTGAAAGAAGCGGCCGTTTGGCGTGCGCGGATTCTCACTCGCCGTTTGGAGCGCGGCCGCGCGCTTGTCCGCGGGCACGCCGCGAAGCCATTTCAGACCCGCCCGGATAACTGCCTGGCGCTTGGGGTCGCCCGAGAGCGCATAGTCGATGTACTCCTGAACTTTGGCATCGGAGGCGCCGGGCGTATCCGTGCGCGGAATGATGAGGTCGGCCGCTTCGGCAAGCTCATGCATTTCCCCGGCCGTGGCCCACCTGGCTTTGTAGGGCGCCGCCGAATCTGTTGTGGCAGGGGAGTGCTGGTGCTGCCCGAGCACGGGAAGCGCCGCCACTGCCGAGGCAGCGGCGCGCAGGGCCTGGCGTCGGGATTTCATCTACCCGGCCCGTCGGCAACCTGAGGTTCGCGCTTCGTGCGCACTTCCCGAACGGCGTAGATGCGCCGTCCCTGGCTTTCGAAGTACGTGCGGATGAGTACCTCGCCCAGCAGGCCGGTGGAGAACATCATCAGTCCCATCAGCAGAAGAATTGCCCCCGCGATCATCAGCGGTCCGTGCTCCAGAACAATGTCATGGCCCGTGATCTTGTAGCAAAACAGGTAAAACATGATCAGGCCGCCGAGCCCCGTGCCTGCCAGCCCAGCCGTGCCGAAGAAGTGCATCGGACGCGTAAAGTAGCTGAGCAGGAACTTGATGGTGATGATGTCGTACAGGACGCGGAACGTGCGGCTGAGGCCGTAATGTGATGCGCCGCTCACCCGCGGCGTGTTGCGGATGGGCACTTCCGCTACGCGCGCGCCATACTGGCTGGCGAGCGCCGGAATGAAGCGGTGCAATTCGCCGTACAGGTTGATGTCCTTGAGAATCTCCGCGCGGTAAGCCTTGAAAGTGGTGCCGAAGTCATGCAGATCGAGCCCGCTCGCTCGCGACATCAGCCAGTTGGCGATGCGTGACGGAATCTTGCGTGTCACCGCGTTGTCGATGCGGTTCTTGCGCCATCCGGAAGCGATATCGTATCCCTCTTCGATTTTCGCCAGCAGGTTCGGGATGTCCTCGGGGTCATGTTGCAGATCGCCATCAAGGGAAACAATCACCTCGCCCTGCGCTTCGTCAAAGCCCGCGGAAAGCGCGGCGGTCTGGCCGAAATTGCGCCGCAGACGGATCACCTTGAGGCGTGGGTCGGTCTCCACCAGGTTCGCCAGAAGTTCGAAACTGCGATCCGTGGAGGCGTCGTCCACGAAGAGAATTTCGTAAGGCTTGCGCATGCCTTCCAATACGGTGGTGAGCCGGTCGTAGAGGGGCAGGATGGCCGGCTCCTCATTGTGAATGGGGATGACAATGGAGATCATAGGGGATGACCTGTTCCTAGAATATCAAGCAGGGCGGTGCGCCGTAGCTCGAACGCCCCCTCAGACAGAACGGCAGCAGGTCAGGTTCACCCAACTCTTTTTTACTGCACGTCAAACAGGCCGGCAGAGAACTTACTGCCGGTGAGGTTGGCTTCCATCTGGGGCCACACCACCTGGTGGTCGTCGCTGGCCACCCAGGTGAGGCGCTGCTCTTCCGCGGCGAAGCTGATGAGCAGCCGCCATGCTCCGCTCTTCCGCGCCTTGAGCAGTGCGACCTCCACAAAGCCGGGCTGCCGGCTGATCGTGGGGCGGAACACCTCTTTGTATGTCTTGACGAGATCGGCTTCCCTGGCCGGGTCGACTTCGAGGTCGACATGCAACTGGATGGCTTGAGTACTCAACAAATATTTCTCCTGAAGGGACGATTGTATCAGTCCCCAATGATGCGAAGATCCTCTCCGGTCATCTCGGGCGGCTTGGGAATTCCGAGCAGGCCGAGCATGGTGGGCGCGATGTCGCGCAGGGAGCCGCCTTTGCGCAGCGGCAGTTTCTCCGCGCTGGCGATGAACAGCGGCACGGGATTCGTGGTGTGGTACGTGTGCGGTCCCCTGGTCACCGGGTCAATCATGGTTTCCGCGTTCCCGTGATCGGCCGTGACGATCCACGCTCCATTCTTTTCCTTGAGCACGGGATAGATGCGGCCCAGACATTCGTCGCACGTTTCCACGGCTTTCACCGCTGCTTCGAAAACTCCGGTATGGCCGACCATGTCGGGGTTGGCGAAGTTCACGATGATCGCGTCGAAGCTGTCGCTCTCGAGCGCTTTCATCACGACGTCGCACACGCCTCGCGCGCTCATCTCCGGCTGCAAGTCATAAGTGGCCACCTTGGGCGAGGCCACGAGTTCGCGCTCTTCCCCCGCGTACGGCTTCTCGATGCCGCCGTTGAAGAAGTAGGTAACATGTGGGTATTTTTCCGTCTCCGCGGTGCGCAGGTTCTTGAGGCCGTGCGCGGAAAGAATTGCGCCGAAGGTTTTTTCCGGCGGCTCGTTGACAATCACGAACGGCACGCCGAACGTCTTGTCGTACTGCGTCATCGTGACGTAGTAGAGGTTTTTCGGCATGTTTGCGCGGGACGGCTTTTCGAGCGTCTGGTCCCGAAGCGCCATCGTCAGTTCGCGCCCGCGGTCTGCGCGGAAGTTGAAGAACAGCACGGCGTCCTCGTCGCGGATGAGGCCCGTGGGCTCGCCCTTCTCATTGACGATGGTGACCGGCTTGATGAACTCATCGGTCACGCCCGATTCATACGATTGCTTCACCGCCTCGAGCGGGTCGGCGGATCTCGCGGCGTCGCCCAGGACAATGGCGTTGTAGGCGGCCTCCACGCGCTCCCAGCGCTTGTCACGGTCCATGGCGTAGTAGCGGCCAACCACTGTAGCGATGCGGCCAATCCCGATCTCCCGCATCTTCTGCTGCAACTGCTCGACGAAGCCTGCTCCGCTGTGAGGCGGCGTGTCGCGGCCATCCATGAAGCAGTGCACCACCACGTCCGTGAGCCCTTCGCGCTTCGCCATTTCGAGGAGCGCAAAGAGGTGGGTAATGTGCGAATGCACTCCGCCGTCGCTCAACAGTCCCATCAGGTGAAGCCGGCGTCCGCGGGCGTGCGCATAGGCGGCCTTGAGAACCGGGTTCTCATAGATCTCCCCGTTGAGGATCATGAGCTCGATCTTGGTCACGTCCATGTGAATGACGCGGCCCGAGCCGATGTTGAGGTGGCCCACCTCGCTGTTTCCCATCTGCCCCTCGGGCAGCCCCACCCAGGGGCCGCTCGCTTCGATGAGCGTGTTCGGGAACTCGTTCATCAACCGGCCGAAATTGGGCTTGCGCGCATGAAAAACGGCGTTTCCTTCCGTGATGGGACTATAACCAAATCCATCCAGGATGGTAAGTACGACAGGACGTTTCTTGAGCATTTAGTTCCTTACCGCGTCAATCTACTGGAGAAATGCTTTGCGGCCCGCGAACCTGGCGGCGCTTCCCAATTCCTCTTCGATGCGCAGAAGCTGATTGTATTTGCAGATGCGGTCCGTGCGGCTGGCTGAACCGGTCTTGATCTGCCCTGCATTGGTGGCAACGGCGAGGTCGGCAATGAACGCATCCTCGGTCTCTCCGGAACGGTGGGAGATGATCGACGTGTAGCCGGCCGCGGTGGCCATGCGGATCGCGTTGAGTGTTTCCGAGAGCGTTCCGATCTGGTTCACTTTGATGAGAATGGAATTGCCGATGCCTTCCTCGATGCCGCGGGCGAGGCGCTTGGTGTTGGTGACGAAGAGATCATCGCCGACAAGTTGAACCTTGTCGCCGATCCTCTCCGTGAGCAGTTTCCAGCCCTTCCAGTCGTCCTCGGCCATGCCGTCTTCAATGGAGAGGATGGGGTATTCCCTGGCCCACCGGGCCCAGAATTCCACCATCTGTTCCGGCGTGCGCTCGCTCTTGTCGGACTTCTTAAAAACGTACTTCTCTTTTTCCGTGTCGTAGAATTCGCTCGCTGCCGGATCGAGAGCCAGGGAGATGTCGCCGCCCGGCGAATAACCCGCCTTCATGATGGCTTCCATGATGACTTCCAGCGCTTCTTCGTTGGACTTGAGGTTCGGCGCGAAGCCGCCTTCGTCCCCCACCGCCGTCGAGTAGCCCTTGCTCTTCAGCACGGTCTTCAGCGTGTGGAACACCTCGGCGCCCATGCGAAGCGCTTCTCCAAACGAAGTGGCGCTGTGCGGAGCGATCATGAATTCCTGCGGATCCACGGAATTGTCGGCGTGCGCGCCCCCATTGAGGATATTCATCAGCGGCACCGGCAGAACGTTGCCATTCACCCCGCCCAGATAGCGGTAAAGCGGCAGTTTGTGCGATGCGGCCGCGGCCCGGGCCGCCGCCATCGAAACAGCGAGAATGGCATTCGCGCCCAACCGCCCCTTGTTGGCGGTGTCGTCCAACTTGATCATGCGGGCGTCGATTTCCGCCTGGTTGGCAGCGTTCATCCCTTTCAGCGCGGCAGCGATTTCGTGGTTGATGTGACGCACGGCGCGTGTGGTTCCCTTGCCCAGATAGCGGGCGCGGTCCCCGTCCCGAAGCTCCACCGCTTCGTGCTCTCCCGTGGATGCTCCGGAGGGAACAGCGGCGCGGCCAAAACTGCCGTCCGCAAGGGTCACGTCGGCTTCCACGGTCGGGTTGCCGCGGGAATCCAGTATTTCTCTGCCAACGATCTTAGTAATCTCTGTCATGATGGTGTCCTTAGTGATTCATTCCTAATGAATGAAGGGGGGAACTTTCATTGTGCCATAGCTGCCCAAGCGTCGAGGCAGGCGTTTGAAGCTGTATCTTTATTTTATCGGGAAGGCGCGCGATGAGCACGCCAACGCGATTGCGGCGGAGTTTCTCAAGCGCGCCACCCGCTGGGCAGCCTGCGAGATGCGGGAAATCGATCCGCGCCGTTTTGACCTGCCCGCGCGCCACCCCTCAGCGAAGAAGGTGTTCCTCGACCCTGCCGGGAAAAGCATCGATTCCTCGAGGTTCGCCTCCATGCTCGAGGGATGGGAAAAAGAGGCGCGCGATGTCGTCTTCCTCGTCGGCGGAGCGGACGGATTGCCTCCCCCATGGAAGGACAAAGCCGACCTGCTGCTGTCGCTCTCGGCCATGACATTTCCCCACGAGTTGGCCCGCGCCATGCTCGCCGAGCAGATCTACCGCGCCTTCGCCACGTTGCGGGGCCATCCGTACCCGCGCTAACTTAAGTTGAGTTGTCTGTATAAGCAGCCGCATCCATGGCTTGGTTCACTCGAAAAAC
>JADLBD010000184.1 GCA_020847975.1 Bryobacterales bacterium
CAAACTCGTCCCCGAAGGCATCGAAGGCCGTGTCCCCTATAAGGGCCCGCTCTCGGAGATGGTCTTTCAACTCGTCGGCGGCGTCCGTTCCGGCATGGGCTACTGCGGCTGCTCCACGATCCCCGAACTACAGGAGCGCGCCCGCTTCCTCCGCGTCACCTTCGCCGGATTGCGCGAAAGCCACGTCCACGACGTCATCATCACCAAAGAAGCGCCGAACTACCGCGTGGAATAAAGCGCGTCCGGCGTTCCATCCCATCAGTGAGTTGGCCTGTCTGCGGGCGAACACTCGAATCCCGGAAACGGACAGGCACCCGCCGAATATCACGTCTTCCCGCCTGAAAGCCTCGGGCTCAAGCATGGCAACTCGCGTGCTACCCTCCACAGCCACAGTTCTCCGGGAGATCACAGGATGCCATTCGTTCAGGATGCCCGCTTCGCCCTTCGAGTGTTCCGCAAGAACCCGGAATTCACCGCGGTTGCGGTTCTGACTCTTGCTCTCGGCATTGGTGGGAACACGGCATTGTTCTCGTTGGTCGATCAACTGCTCCTGCGCGATCTCCCCGTACGCGATGCGGGGCAATTGATTACGTTGACCACGTCCACTCCCCGGTTCAAGGATCAACCTCTTTACTCCATTCGGGATTATGAAGCGTTTCAGCGTGCGACGCACGCCTTCTCGGACGTGGCTGCCACGCGAGTCTTCCAGCGCTTCACCGTCGAGGCGAACGGGATGATCCCGGAGATAGTGTCCGGTGAATACGTATCGGGCAACTACTACTCCCTGCTCGGAATCCAGCCACTCCTGGGACGGCTCATCGAGCCTGCCGACGATGCAAACGCATCCGGAGGTGTCGCCGTCCTCAGTTTCGGATGCTGGCGGCGGCGGTTTGGAGGGGATCCAGCCGTCATCGGCAAGGTGATTCGCGTCGATTCCCGTCCGGTGACGATCATCGGCGTGACTCCCCCGCGGTTCTACGGTTTGAATCCCGGCTACGCACCGGAGTTCCGCCTGCCGATGAGCGCACAGGCGGCGCCACTGGCTGAGCGGCAGCGGCAAGTTGAGTACACACACCTTGTCATCGGGCGCCTGCGGCAAGGGGTCAGCCTGACGCAAGCGGAAGCTTACCTTCGTCCTCTCTACGCCGCGCGCGAGCAGGAAAAGGCGCAATTCCTGCCGGAAGCACAGCGCAACACCTTCCTCGCGCGGAATGCAGTGCTGGAAGTGAAGGAAGCCAACCACGGACTCTACGGGCTCAACAGGATCTACGCGCAGCCGCTGTGGATTGTCTTCGCGGTGGCTGGAGCCGTGCTGCTCGCTGCCTGTGTGAACCTCGCGGGACTCCTTCTCTCGCAGACCGAGCGCCGCAGGCACGAAACGGCGGTCCGGCTGGCGCTCGGCGCGAGCCGCAGCCAGATCCTGCGGATGTTTCTTGTGGAGAGCCTGCTGCTCTCCGTGTTTGGCGCTCTGCTCGGCGCGTTGTTCGCAGGTTGGGCATCGAGCCTCCTCACTTCCTTTGTCCCCGCGGGCGGCTTTCCGCGTGTGGTTCCAATCGAGATTGGGTCCGGTCTGACTCTACGCACATTCCTGTTTCTCTCAGGCATGTGTTTCCTCACGACACTGCTGTTCGGCCTGACGCCCGCTGCGCGAGCGGCCCGGCAGGAGGCGGCGCCGGCTCTGAAGAGCGAGCCATCCGTTACAACCCTCGGCCGGCGTTGGTCGCTCCGCAATCTGCTGCTGGCCGCGCAGGTCGCGCTGTCTCTGGTTATCGTTCTCGGGGCCGCCACCCTGATTGGCAGCCTCAAGAAATTGCTGGCGGAGCACCCCGGCTATCTCACGGACAAACTGCTGATGGTTACCGTCGATCCGCTCAAAGGCCGCTACCGGCAGGAGCAGGCGCATCAGTTCTTTGATCAACTGTTGCCGCGGGTGGCAGGTTTGCCCGTTGTCCAATCGGTGAGTCTTGCCCGTTACAACCCGCTGGGACCGACGTTCGCCGTCGGCGCCATGCCCATTACAGTGGAGGGGCACACCTCCAAAGCGGAGGAGAATTATCCGAAGGACTGGCCGGTGCGCAACGTCGTCGCTCCTCATCACTTCCAGACGCTCGGGATTCCCCTTCTCCGCGGCAGAGATTTCACTGCCGGTGATGGTCCGAACTCACCCAAGGTCGCCATCATCAACGAACGGTTTGCGCAGCATTACTTCGGCGGAGAAAACCCGCTTGGCCGGCGTATCGGCTGGAATGGGCGTGCGGACATTGAGGTTGTGGGCGTCGTGGGGAATAGCAAGTACGCTGATTTGCACGAGAGCGCCAAACCGTACTGGTACATTCCTTACGCCCAGCTCGGGCCGGACCGCTGGCAGCAGATGACGATCCAGGCCCGCATTGCAGGCAACGCCGGTGATGTGGCCGCGGCGATTCGCAAACAGGTCGCGGACCTCGACCCCAGCCTGCCGGTGGTTCAGATGAGCACCATCGAGACGGAAATCAATTACCACCTCTCGCGCGAGCGTCTGGTGGCAACTCTCGGCGGATTCTTCGGCACGCTGGCCGCATTGCTGGCGGCCATCGGCACGTACGGCGTTGCCTCGCAGGCGGTAACGCGCCGGACGAAGGAGATCGGCATCCGCCTCGCGCTTGGGGCCGGCCGCGGTCAGATCGTGCGCACGGTCATCACGGATGCCGCATTCATGGTGGCTCTGGGTATTGCCATTGGCCTCCCATTTATGTGGACATGGCGCGCCCTGCTTGCGTCGTTTGTCTATGGCGTGGCTCCGACGGACCCGTGGATCGTAACTCTCGCCCTTGGGATCGTTGCGGGAGTCGCGCTGGCGGCCGCCTGCGGACCGGTACGTCGATCCGCGAAGGTGGACCCGATGATCACACTGCGCTACGAGTGAGCGCCGTCCGGATTACCGCCCGCATGGCTGTCCTCCTGATGGTGTTGCCGCAGCCAGTCGTGGCCGAAGTCGTTGCCGGGTATGCGCAGTACCGTGTGGATGTGATTTGCGCCCTTTCCGGAAGCCGGGTTGAGCGGAAGCATGTTTTCGTACTCGATGAGCAGGGCAGGGGAATGAATGCGGTAATAGGCTGGCTTGCCGATCTCCGCCTGACCCATCCAGGCAAAATGCAGGCTATCAAATCCGGCCTTCTGAATCGCTTTGCGGTATTCCGAGGCGACGCCGGCAGGGATGTTGCCAAGATACTCTTCGATCAGAGATTCCAGCAGGTCCCGCTGGCTTCCTCGCAGTGAGGCAACTCCTGCCGGAGTCTTCAACGCATCCTCGCGGCCTGGGCCGGTGAAGATGCCCTGTGGTACGGTCTCGGCGAGTACGGCCAGGCGGGCCTGCGCGGCATTGAGCGAATGGCGTAGAGCAAATCCCTTCGCGGATTCACCTCCGAGCACCTCCCAGCCGGCGTGGCGGCCGGACGGAATGATTGCCGGTTCCGCGCCGAGGAACGCCGGAGTGACCGTCACACGATGATCGACCACCGTCACATTTACGGCAAGGTGATGGCCGTCCAGTTGGACGCCCCAAGGCGCGGCGGATCCAGGCTTACCGAACACCCCGAGGAAGTAGAATTCGGAGCCAAACCGCCCGGAGGAGTTCACCGCACCCGCTCGCGCCTCGGCCGTGGGGGTGGGGCTGTTCTCGCCGAGAAACTCATCGCGTTCCATGATCGCAAGCGCCTTGCCGTAACCTTGGCTCGACAGGATAGAGCTGATCAGGTTGTGCGCAGATCTGCGCTCCTGGGTGTTGCAATCGCCCATTCGCGCCCCTTTCCGCGGATGCGCGAAATGCGGGACATTGCTCCAGTCCTTGCGTTCCGGGTCTTCGAAAGAGAATTCCAACTGGCTTCGCAATTCCGGGCGCAGCGTGGCGATGAATGTGTTCGCAGCACCGGCTATGGATGACGCCAGTTGCGGATCGGCGTTGGTGGTTTGCGAGCACAGGTGGTGTGCGGGGAACAAAGCGGCGATTCCGGATAGGAACGTCCGGCGGCGTAAGGAAAGGCACATGAATGGAAACTCCCCTCTTCTGCATCCTGACGGTCTGGTGAGAATCACTATACATCAGGATTCAGCAAGGCAGAAACGTGGAGACGGCTGATTGCGAGTGGCGCGCCGATCAAGCCGGGTCGTGCAGAAACGGATTCACCACGATCAGGTTGCCGTAGCGCCGTCCGTCCGCAAAGTCCTCGCTGAGCAACACGCCGGACTCGGCGCGTTCCGCAGCGGCGACGATCAATGCATCCCAATAGGAAAGCTGTGCCTCGTCCATCCAACTCCATCCGCGAATCACCAAAGCGGCATCGGTATCGACGGGGGTCAACTTCTGATAGTGCAGGACGATGCGGCGCGCCAACTCAGCGGGCAATCCCAATTCCATAGCGCATGGACATAGAACTCATGCAACACCTGCCAACTCAATTGGACTACCGCATGTTCCCGCAACCAGACGAGCCAGCGCTTCGCCTGTTCCGCTTTCTGTGGCGCCCGCGCATCGGCCATGTAGAGGAGGACGTTGGAGTCAAGAAAGTATCGCTGAGGCGAGGGATTCATGGACGCCGGTCATGGGCGGAATCCCTGGCAACCCGTTTGCCGTATCCGGTACCAGCGGGAACCTGCTCGAGTAACTCGAGGATATCCGTTAGGGTTTGACGCTGATCGAGGGCCTGCCGCATCTGCTAAGCCAGCACATCACCCACCCAGCGGGAGACCGGCATGTCGTGCTCCGCAGCCTGGCGCCGCACCCAGCGCAGGACGGATTCATCCAACGTGATGGTGACGTTCTTGCGCACGAAAATAGCGTATCACGAAGTTCGTGGAATGGGCCGGGTCAAGCATCGGGCGCGCCATGGCCCGAAAAAAAGAATTTCTCCTCCCCTGCTAGAAACCACCCCATAAATCGCACGTTAGGTGTATGGGTTACAGGACCGCAACCTTCAACGTGGCCTGGCAGGACGACGACGTGGACTTCTATCACCGCGTCGTCGATGCCGTCAGCCGCAATTTCGGAGTGAAGGCCTCCGGCCTTTGGCAACCGTCTCATAATCCGGTGTTTGCCTTCCATACCCGCTATTCGATGACCCACCCGAAAGCCAAGACCGGGGAGATGGTCAAGGTTACCGTCAGCTTTTACCACGACCGGACCGGTTGGCCCCTCGAGGTCACCAGTTTCAGCATCGCGGAATATGCTCCCCCCAAGCCTCCTCCCGCCCCGGTGCCCGCTACGCCCCCGCCGCCTCCTCCTGTGGAATGGAAACTCACCGTCTATGAGGCCGAAGGCAGCGGATTCTTCGGATTTTCTTCCCTCAAAGTGAAACTCCGGCTCCCCGGTGGCGCGGAGGCGTGGTACACCACCAATCTCTTCGGCGAGATCTACTTGAAGGAACCCGCCATCACGGCCGGAAAGGTGGACATCGTGGACGTCCTGGACGATGGCGGCACTCCGAACATCCCCTACTCCTCCTTCGCCCGCGCCGGGTTCCCCACCGGCGGCAAGTACGTGATCCGTGTCCCCAACAAGCGTAAGGTGATCGACAACGTCATCACCACAGCCGGAGTTTTTCCGCGCGTAGTCTACGGCAAGAAGACCCCAAACTATTCGAAGATGGATCTGGACTGGGACTACGAGATTGTCACCCTGCATCACTCGGGCAACTCGGGGGAACAGGACCCGGCCAAGATCGAAGCCGAGCATATGGGGTCCAAAGGTTACGATGATGTCGGTTATCACTACATGGTGAATCTCAAGGGCAGGATCTATGAAGGGCGGAACCTCGCCTTCAAGGGCTCCCACGTGGAATTGGCCAACACCGGCAAGATCGGTATCCTCGTCATGGGCGACTTCGAACATCAGTGGTGGGATTCCGATGACGACCCGACCAAGGTGCAACTGGACAGCGTGAAGTCGCTGATCAAGACCCTGATGGCGAGCTTTCCCACAATCAAGAAACTCGGCGGCCACAAGGATTACAAGCCCAGCACCGAGTGCCCCGGCGAAGAACTCTACAAGCTGATTCCCGGCATCCGTGGAGACGTGGGGCTCAGCGGGCCATGAGACTCGCCCACATCTGGCTCCTTGCGGCTGTTGCGGCCCTTGCCCTCAAGCTGTTCACCTACGAGTATTACCTCGCGGACGACCCGACCTGCGGCATCGCAGCCCGCCTGCGGCCGTCCATGGTAAGCCATCAACTGCTGCATCGCGGCGACCTGGTTCTGCTGAGCGATGAAAATCGGTTTCTGGGAGCGTGGCTCTATGAAGCGATGGTGAACTGGGGATACCTCGCCGTGATCGCCGCGGGGCCAATTTGCTGGTATGCCCGAAAGCAGCGGGGCTCGCCTTCCATCTGAGGACCACGACCGGCGCGTTCCTCAAGTATCTTCGTTGCTCGATGGCGCCAGCGCATTCTCCAACTTTTCCCGCAGCGCCTTGGCCACACGCGGGCTCCGTCCCCCGGTGGAAATCGCGATCTGCACATCGCCGTGCCGCAACCGCGCCGGCACCAGGAAATCGCACTCCTCCGGCGCATCGGCCACATTGGCGGGAATCCGCCTGCGAGCGGCGGCCTGGGCCACCGCATGGTTCACCTTGCGCTCATCCGTCGCCGCGAACACCAGCGCTGTACTCTCTGTTACGTCGGATGCCCGGAATCGCCGCTTCCGCAGCGTGACATCCAACCCGGCAAACCCCTCCTCCCATTGCGGGCTCACCACGGTCACCTTCGCGCCTGCCTCCAGCAATCCCTTCACCTTCCGCAGCGCTACCTTCCCCGCGCCCACAACCAACACCTCCCGGCCGCGTAAGTCCAGAAACACCGGGTAGTAACACATGCGCGGATGGTATCATGAGGTTGCATGGACCCGCAGCGCAGTCTGCCGGTCGTGGTTATCGTAGGCAGGCCGAACGTCGGCAAATCCACCTTATTCAACGCGATCATTCGGGACAGGCGGTCGATCGTCGGGGATGAGCCCGGCATCACGCGCGATCGCATTCGCGGTAAGGCCCAGCACCACGGCCGGAAATTCGAAATCATCGACACCGGAGGCATCATCCCCAACGATGAGGACCTCATCCCCACGGAGATCTTCAAGCAGGCCAAGGTCGCGCTCGAAGAGGCCGCGCACATTATCTTTCTCATCGATGGCCGCACGGAGATCACCGCCCCCGACCGGGAACTCGCCGTCCTGCTGCGCAAGCTTGGCAAGCCCGTCACGCTGGCCGTCAACAAGATCGATGCCGCCGCCCGCGAGTCGCTGGTCCACGAGTTCTACGCCTTAGGCATTGCCGATGTTCTGCCGGTCTCCGCGGAGCATCGCATCGGCATCGAAGAACTGCTCGATCACGTCACCGCGTCCTTTCCGGAGACCGAGGAATCCGCCGCACCCATCGGCCCCCCGCGCATTAAAGTGGCCATCATCGGCCGTCCCAACGTGGGCAAGTCCACGCTCCTCAACGCCCTTGTCGGTGAGGAGCGCGCCATCGTCTCGCCCGTGGCCGGCACCACGCGCGATGCCGTCGATGAAACCGTCGAGCATGACGGCGTCCAATATACCTTCGTCGACACTGCCGGCATCCGCCGCAAGGGCAAGACAAAGCTCATGGCGGAAAAACTCAGCGTCGTCATGGCGCGCCGCCACATTCGCATGGCGAACGTCGTCCTCTTCGTCATGGATGCCGCCGAGGGGTTCGTCGCCCTCGACGCCACCATCGCAGGCTACGCCGTCGAGGACGGCCGCCCCATCATCATCTGCGTCAACAAGTGGGACATCACTTCGGAAACGAACCGCAAGACGTTCCTCCAGGCCGTGCGCGACAATCTGAAGTTCCTTGACTTCGCTCCCGTGCTCTTCCTCTCCGCGAAAACGAAATCCGGTGTCTCCCGCATCTTCCGTCACGTCCAGGATGCCTATGACGCCGCGTCCCATCGCGTCTCTACGGGCGAACTGAACCGCTTCGTCGAGTCGCTCAACATGGATACCGACCTGAAGCTGAAGTACATCACGCAAGCCTCCGTCCGTCCGCCGACATTCGTTCTCTTCACCGGAAGCCGGGGCGGGCTGCACTTTTCCATCGAGCGGTTCCTCGTCAACCGTCTGCGCAAGGAGTTCGGCTTCACCGCCACGCCCATCGTGCTGAAGACCAAATCCCCGCGCCGCAAGTGAGCCTTACTCAATACGCGCGTCTCCGCGGCCCCTTCCCCGCTATATTCCGAAATGTTAGATTGAAAACTCCTGAGGAGGGTGCCCGATGCAAGCCGTTCTGGAATCCGCCATCCCTGCCCGCGACCCCGGAGGCAAACCCCAAACCGTCCGCCGCAATGTCGCCGTCGACGTCTACCGCGGACTCGTTATGTTCCTCATGATGGCCGAAGTGCTCCAGCTCGCGCGCGTCTCCCGCGCCTACCCCGGCAACTGGTTCTGGACCATTCTCGCCTGGAATCAAACCCACGTGCCATGGGCAGGCTGTTCGCTTCACGATCTCATCCAGCCCTCGTTCTCTTTCCTCGTCGGCGTCGCGCTCCCCTATTCCATCGCCAGCCGCCTCGCCAAGGGAGCCGCATTCCACAGGATGTTCGTCCACGCGCTGTGGCGCTCCCTCCTGCTCGTCTGGCTCGGCATCTTCCTTCGTTCCCTCTCGAGCCCTATCACCAACTTCACCTTTGAAGACACCCTCACGCAAATCGGCCTCGGCTACCCCTTCCTCTTCCTCCTCGGATTTCGCCCGGCCCGCTGGCAATGGACCGCCCTCGGAGTCATCCTCGCCGGCTACTGGCTGGCCTGGGCGCTCTATCCCGCGCCCGGCCCCGGCTTCGACTTTCAGGCTGTCGGCGTACCGCCGGATTGGCAGCATAACTTCACCGGCTTCGCCGCTCACTGGAACAAGAACAGCAACCTCGGCCAGGCCTTCGACATCTGGTTCCTGAATCTCTTCCCGCGCGTCAAGCCATTTCTCTATAACGGCGGCGGCTACCTCACGCTCAGTTTCATTCCCACCCTCGGAACCATGATCCTCGGTCTCATCGCCGGACGCTGGCTCCGCGCCGCCGCCCCATCCATCCCCATGAAGCGCCTGCTCCTCGCGGCTGTCATCGGCATCGCCGCCGGGCTCTTCCTCCATTTCACCGGCATCTGCCCCGTCGTCAAACGAATCTGGACTCCGGCCTGGACCCTCGCGAGCGGCGGCGCATGCTTCCTCATCCTCGCCGGCTTCAGTTGGCTCATCGACGTCCAGGGCTGCCAGCGCTGGACCTTCCCGCTCGTCGTCATTGGCATGAACTCCATCGCCGCTTATCTCATCGCTCACCTGTTCGAGAAATTCATCATCGATTCGTTCCGGATCCATTTGGGCCCCAGCGCATTCCAGTTCGCGGGAGCCGGACTCGAACCGTTTTTCCGCGGAGCCGCTGTCCTGCTCGTCTTCTGGCTCATGCTCTTCTGGATGCACCGGCGCGGGATTTTCCTGCGGATTTGAACCTCCGGATAATCGGCTAACATACTCTGAAATATTGCCTTCGGCCGGCTTTCCGTGAGGGAGGCCCGTTACTGTGTGCTAACATGCTCAAACGGAATCTCTTAATTTCGTTTTCTGCTATACTAACCGGGGATCAGTTGCATTCTTTGAATCTCGCCAGCGGGTTCGTGTATCAACTGCGGGTTCGTGTATCAACTGAAGGAGAAGGGGAGGACATGAGTCCAGTAAAGGCTTCCATAGGAACCAGTGAGGTTAGCGAAGTTTCAACAGCCAGCCACCTTGGCTACAAGGTGTACAACCGCATCATCGACTGGATTTCCAGCGACCGCACGCAGTTGTCCAACATCACCGAGCGCATCAACGAAGTGGTGCGCAAGAGCGGCGTGAAGGATGGTATCGTCCACCTGCAAACCCTGCACACAACCACCGCCATCTTCATCAACGAATGGCAGGACGCCCTGCTCCACGACGTGAAGGAGTTCTTTGAGAAGGTAGTGGACCGCAACGAATACTACCGTCACAACGATCCTCTCTACTCCGATTGCGAGCGCCGCAACGCCGATGCCCACATGCGCGGAATGCTCATGGGCCAGACTCTCTGCCTCCAGGTCCGCAACGCATCCGTGCTCCTCGGGACTTGGCAGAGCATCATCCTCGCCGAGTTCGACGGACCTCGCAGCCGCACCCTTGCGGTTCAGGTCTCCGGCGTCTGACCGTCCGGATGTCCCGGTACTTCACCTTGGAAGAGGCCGAAGCGCTCCTGCCGGAAGTCGAGAACTCCATCCGCGCCGCCATCGAATTGAAGCGCTTTTACCTCGAGGCGGAAGAAGTCCTCGATCGCGAGTCCCGCCGGATTCTGATGAGCGGTGGAGCCATGGTGGACGCGCCGCGGCTCAACGCGGAAAAATCCCGCCGCGACACCTGCGCCGCTCAGCTCAAGGCAACCCTCGAGCACATCCATTCCTTAGGTTGCGAGGTCAAGGACCTCGACATCGGCCTTCTCGATTTCCGCACCCTGTACAAGGGCGAGGAAGTATACCTCTGCTGGAAACTCGGCGAATCCGCCATCTCCCATTGGCACGGATTACAGGAAGGATTCCGCGGCCGCAAGCCCGTCGATGAGGAGTTTCGCCGCAACCACCGCGGGAGCCGCAAGAGCTAAGCCTCACTGCTCGATCTCATCGAGCCAGTCCGGGCGTTTCAACACCTCCCTCGGCCGGCTTCCGTCCGGCGGCCCGATGATCCCGTCGCGGTGCATCATGTCGAGGATGCGCGCCGCCCGCCCATACCCTAGCCGCAGCCGGCGTTGAAGAATCGACGTCGATGCCTTGCCCATCTCCAGCACCACCCGCACCGCCTCCTGGTACATGGCATCCTGCACTCCGCCGCCTTCCTCCTCCGAGCCGGTCTCCACATCGTCATCCTCCGATGGCGGCGGCTTCAGATAGCTTTCGTCATAGTCCGGCAGCGCCTGGTCCCGCCAGTGTTCCACCACGCGGTTGATCTCATTCTCCGTCACCAGCGACCCGTGCACCCTCACCAGCCGGGACGAGCCTGGAGGCAGATACAGCATGTCGCCGCGCCCCAGCAGATGCTCGGCGCCCATCACGTCCAGCACGGTGCGCGAGTCCACCCTGGTTGCCACCCGGAAGCTGATGCGCGACGGAAAATTCGCCTTGATCAAACCCGTAATCACATCCACGCTCGGACGCTGCGTCGCCAGAACCAGGTGCATCCCCACCGCGCGCGCCATCTGCGCCAGGCGCGTTACCGAGGCCTCCACATTGGCTCGCTCCAGCATCATCAGATCCGCCAGTTCGTCGATCACGATCAGAATGTAGGGCAGCGGTTTCAACTGCTCCTGTTGCCCTTCGTCCTCCTCTTCAAACAGACTCCTCGGCGTCGCCGCCGTCTGCTTCAACTTCTTGTTGAACTGCTCGATGTTGCGCACCCCCTGCGAGGCCAGCAGCTTCAACCGCCGCTCCATCTCGAGCACCGCGTTCCGCAGCGCGTTTGTCGCCTGCTTGGCATCCGTGATCACCGGCGTCAAAAGGTGCGGAATCCCCTCGTAAATGCCCATCTCCACGCGCTTGGGATCCACCAGCACCATCCGCACCTCGTCCGGCGTCGCCTTGTAGAGAATCGACATGATCAGCGAGTTCAGCATGACGCTCTTGCCCGATCCTGTCGAACCCGCGATCAGAAGGTGCGGCATCGTGTCGAGCGCTGCCACTTTGATCCGGCCGTTGATGTCCTTGCCCAGACAAATTGTCAGCTTCGAAGCCGAATCGCTGAACTCTTCCGATTCGAGAATCTGCCGCAGGCTGATCACTTCCCGCCTCGTGTTCGGTACCTCGATGCCCACTGTCGGCTTCCCGGGCAGCCGTTCGATGAAGATGGATTCCGCCTGCAGCCCAAGGCACAAGTCCTCCGTCAGCGTCACAATCCGGCTGTACTTGATGCCCGCTTCAGGCTTGTATTCGAACGTAGTCACCACCGGACCCGGATTGATCTGCACCACCGAGCCAAGCACGTTGAACTCTTCCAGCTTCGACTTGATGCGCCCGGCGATCTCCTTCAACTCCTGTCCGTCATAGGCGCTTCGCGCGGGAGCCTCATTCAACAGGGTTGTCGATGGCCGGTCGAACGTCACCGGACGCCGCCGTGGAGGGTTCGCCGGCCGCGCCGGTTCCGGCTCCACCATCGTGCGCGGCGGCGGTGGCGGAAACGGTTCCGGCTCCTCGAGAACACAGATCGGGATTTCCTGCTCCGCCGGTTCGTCTACGGAAGTCTCCATTGCGCGGAACTGTCCCTGCTGCCCGGCGTCCTCCCAAGGCGGCCTGTCCTCCCGCGCGTACGGCGCGGCAGGCGGCGCATTCGCCGGTTCCATGGCCTGCCCCGGAACCATCCCCGCGGGCTTTCGCTTTGCTGCCTTCGCCCTCGCCCTTTCCTCCTTCAACTGCTGCTTCGCCAGCCGGTTCAGTGCTCTCTGGTCTTTCCATCTCCGCCACCGGCTCTTCTGCCGTTCTTGCCATTGCCGCGGCCCCGCAAACCATACCGGCACCTTCGCCAGCGAAAAGCTGGACACCAGGTACAGGGAAACAAACAGCGTAGTGGCCGTCAGGAACGCCGCGCCCGTCGGATTCAGCCCGCTCACCAGGGAATCCGCAACCAGAACCCCGGCCAGCCCCCCAGGCGGTAACACGCCTTGCAGTGGATGAAGCCACGGGATCAGCGCCAGACCCGTACAGGAGCCAAGCACCAGCAGAAAAAATCCGATTGCCTTGACGAACGGCACCTGAATCGGCCGTGAGCGCACCCACTTCACCGCCAGGGCGAATATCGCTACCGGCAATACCCATGCCCCCCACCCCAATAATTGAAACAGCAGATCCGAAGTATACGAGCCGGCTTTGCCGATCAGGTTCTGCACCCGGATGTCCGGTGTAGCCGTATTGAACGATGGATCGCTCGGATGAAAGGAGTACAGGCTCAGCGACAATACCAGTGCGCCGACCAGATACACTACTCCCGCGGCTTCGTTCAGCCTGTGATGTCGTGTCGGTCCTAAAAATCTCATCCTTGTCCCTGGTGGGCTAGGGGCGCCGGATGATAGCCAGAGCGCTCTTCATTATGGCAGAAATTACGCCCCTCCTGAAGCCATCGAAACGAACGAAACACAAGCCAGGCAGCGACGTGCCAAAATGAAAGTCACGCCTGCGTCAGCCGCTCCCAGGCCTTGTAGGAGCCCCTGTAGATGCCCACCACAAAAATCGTGGCCACTCTCGGTCCTTCCTCCCGTTCCGGGCAGGCGATTCATGATTTGATCGTGGCCGGAGTGAACGTCTTTCGCATTAACGCGTCCCACGCCAGGACGGGCGAGATATCCGAGCTGGTCTTTGCCGTGCGAAAAATAGCCGAAGAACTCGGCACCAACACCAGCGTCCTCCTCGATCTTCAGGGCCCCAAGATTCGCCTGGAAACCTTCGAGAACGGGCAGTGTGTCCTCGAAAAGGGAGCCGAGTTTACCATTACCACCGAATCCGTCGCCGGCTCCTGCCGCCGCGCCTCCACCACATACAAAGAATTCGCCAGGGACGTGAAGCCGGAGGACCGTATCCTGCTCGCCGATGGCAGCGTTGAACTGCGCGCCCTTTCAACCGACGGCGTCCAGGTTCTCTGCGAAGTGGTGGCCGGCGGTCCCATCAGCGATCGCAAGGGCATCAACCTCCCCGGCGTCAAACTCACTACCCCGTCCCTTACCAAGAAAGACATGGCCGACCTCCGCGAAGGGCTCCAGGCCGGCATTGACTTCGTGGCCCTTTCCTTCGTCCGCGTGCGCGAAGATGTGCTCCGCATGCGCCACTTCCTCGACGAGAACGACGCCTCCATCCCCATCGTGGCCAAGATCGAGAAGCCCGAAGGATGGGAGAACTTTGATTCCATCCTGGTTGAATCCGACGGAGTGATGGTGGCTCGCGGCGATCTCGGCGTCGAGATGGCCGTCGAAAAAGTGCCCGCCATTCAAAAGGAGATCATCCGCAAAGCGCGACGCAAGGCAAAGTTCGTCATCACCGCCACCCAGATGCTCGAATCCATGATCCAGAGCCCCTTCCCCACCCGCGCCGAAGTGAGCGACGTTGCCAACGCCATCTACGACGGCACCGACGCCGTCATGCTCTCCGCCGAAACCTCCGTTGGCCAGTACCCCGTCGAAGCGGTCCGCATGATGGCCCGCATCGCTAACGAGACCGAAATCTCGGTCCGCCGCAAAGGCTTTCCCCCGCTCCATCCCGCTCCCGGCATGACCGACCCGCAGATCATCGCGCACGTCGCCATCGAGGCCGCACAACTCGTCAATGCCACTGCCATTGTCGTCTTCAGCGTCAGCGGCTCCAGCGGCCGTCTCCTCTCCAGTTACCGTCCGCCCGTCCCCGTCTACGTCTTCACTCACACCCACGAAGTCGCGCGCCAGCTCACCGTCAACTTCGGCATCCGCCCCGTCGTCGCTCCGCAACTCGGCAGCACCGACGAAATGCTGGCGCAGGTGGATAAGATGCTCGGCGAGCGCCGCAGCCTGAAGCCGAAGGATACGGTGGTGTTCGTCGCCGGCCAGCCCATCGGCCGCAAAGGAACCACGAACATGTTGAAGATTCACCGCGTCGGTGAACTGCGGTAGGGCCCGCCCTCTCATGGCCGGCGTTATGCTTCGCCGGCAGACCGCTTGCCGTGCCTGCCCAGAAGTAGATGCAGCGCGTAGGCTACCTCGTCCGGATGAGCCGCGCACCAGGAAACAATCCGTTCGAACTTGATCGTGTCGTCGGCGATGGCGCTGATTTCCATTATTTCCGCTTCGATGATCTCCGAGTCTCGCATAGCGTTCCCAGCATGCCACACCGCTTGCCTTCAATGCCTTGTTACTCTCCCCGCTGGCCCGGAAGCTGCGTTTCCGAAAAAGCGGCCCACCCAGGGCAGTTGCCTTTCCGCCAACGGATAGAGGTGGCGGAAGCACAGCACCCCCAGATAAGTTCCGAAGGTATTCGTGAACAGGTCCGTCGTTCCTGAATCGCGCATCGGCAGATACACCTGCCCTACTTCAATCGTCAGGCTGACCAGCGTGCCGAGAAACACCGTCGCCCAAACGGCCCTTCGACGGGGAAGCAGTTGACCAATGAGCGCATAGAAGATGAAGCCGAATGGTACAAACCCGATGATGTTCTTGCCGGCGCTGGACCAATAAGAGCGGGTGAGGGTGAATTCCTCCCAGAACGGCTCCAGCACGATCTTATCGAGCACCGCGTACTTTCGCGGAATGTACAGATCCATTCCTGGAGACGCCTGGTTGTGAATCCGGTCGCCGCTCCGCTCCGTGAAAAGAAACAAGGCCGCGGGCCGGGCTTCGCCTTCCGCATCGGGGCGGCCCTCCCGTGTCCATGTCTCGAAGTCCCGGGCGGCTTGGGCGGCGGACAACTCGGCGTTGAACAAAGCCAGGTCCCGGATCTCTCCTGTGAAGCTGTTCGGCTGGCGTGGCGCGTCTCCCAGCACCACCTGGCCCTGAAACGATGCTGCCGGAATGCGGAACCCTGGCGCCCGGCCGGCGACTGCGCCGTCTACATAGACTGTGGTTCCGCCGCTTCCCGATGTCACGGTAAGGAACACGAATTTGTTGCGCCGCAACGCTTGGCCAAACACTTCCGCCACTGTGGTGTGCTCCTTCACCGCGTCAATCGATCCGCGAAGGTTCTCATCCAACCGCAGGCTCGTCAGTGACTGGCTGAGCGCCAGCGGAATGCCCTGGCCCGGCGTATAGAACGAAAGGAACGTCGCGGAGGTGGCCCATCGCGAGGGGCGCATCAGGATTTCGATGCTGTATCCCGTAGACTCGGGCGGGGCGGGCAGGCTCAACGGGCCCGCGCTCCACACCGTTCCATACTTGCCGAACTCGATTCCATTCTCCTTCCAGGTCACCTGGTTCCTGGGTGTGTGGAAGGGCCAAAAACCGAGCGAGAGCGTAATGCACAGAACGGCGAAGCAGGCTGCCGCCAGCAGCCTATGCGGCTTGGAGTATGCCATTCCTACGCGAGGATGTCGTGCACAACGTTACCGTGAACATCGGTTAGCCGGAAGTCGCGCCCTGCGTGGCGGTAGGTGAGCCGTGTATGGTCGAAGCCGAGCAGGTGCAGCGCGGTGGCGTGCAGGTCGTGAACATGAACCGGTTTGTCGACGGCTTTGAAGCCGAAATCGTCGGTGGCGCCGTAGGTTGTGCCCCCCTTGACGCCGCCTCCGGCCATAAGAACCGTAAACCCCGGTACGTTGTGGTCGCGGCCGCGCCCGAGTTTCTCCAGCCCCGAGTTCTGGATCATCGGCGTGCGGCCGAATTCTGAGCCGATGATGATGAGGGTTTCCTCGAACAGCCCGCGCTCCTTGAGATCGTCCACAAGGGCCGCAATGGCCCCGTCGGTCTTGGCGGCGAGCTTCGCGTGGACGCGGATGTCGTCGTGGTTGTCCCAGGGTTGGAAGTTGCCGTAGAAGATCTGCACCATGCGGACGCCGCGCTCCACCAGGCGCCGCGCCAAAAGACATCCGCGTCCGAAATCGGAAATGTCGTAGCGCGCCCGGATCTTCTCCGGCTCCTTACGGATGTCGAAGACGTCCATCGCCTCGGATTGCAGCCGGAAGGCGGACTCCATGGAACGCACCGCGGATTCGAGTTGCACATCGGCGCCGGCGTGCGCCATATATTTCTGATTCAGCTTTTCGAGCAGTGTGAGCTGGCGCTTCTGCTCATCGGGTGTGCATTCCGTGTTCCGCAGGTGTTGGATGAGTTTTTCCGGCTCCACCGCGTCGTTCATGATGTGCACGCCCTGGTAGATGGACGGCATGTAGCCCGCGCTCCACAGCGAAGAGCCAAGCACCGGGAACCCGGGGCAGAGGACGATGAAGCCCGGAAGATTCCGGTTCTCGGTGCCGAGCCCATAGGTGACCCAGGCCCCCATCGAGGGGCGGCCGGGAAGCTGGTGGCCGCAGTTCATGATCTGTAGCGATGGTCCGTGGTTGCCGATGTCGGTGTACATCGACCGCATGACGCAGAAATCATCGATGCGCTTGCCGATTTCCGGGAAGATCTCAGTCACTTCTATGCCGCTCTTGCCTTGCTTCCGGAATTCCCACGGAGAGCGCATCAGGCTGCCCGAGGCGCGGTCCGTCTTGATCTTCGGACCAGGCATCGGTGTGCCGTCGTATTTGACCAGGGCCGGCTTGGGGTCGAACGTGTCCACCTGCGACATCCCGCCGTTCAGGAACAGGAAGATGACGTGCTTCGCTTTGGCGGGGAAGTGAGGCGCCCGCGGGGCGAGCGGGTCCCCTGTCGAGGCTTCCAGCACGCCTCGCAGGGCGGCCATGCCGAAGCCGCCGCCTAAAGTCTCGAGCATTCTGCGCCGGTTCATCCAGTTTCTCCTCGGTGGCGTGTCAGGGCATTCCGGTAAATTCGCCGGACCCGAGCAGGACCTGCACATACTCGCGCCAGCTATTTCCGCCGGATGAAACATATTCTATTCCAAGCCGCAGTTCATCGGCGTCGGGCTCGCGGCCGTACAGCATCTTGTACGCGCGCGTGACCCGTGCCTTATCGTCCCTGCCGGCTTGCGCAATCTCCGCCGCCAGCGCCTTCGACTGCTCGACAATGAATTCGCTGTTGAGAAAGAAGAGCCCTTGCAACGGGCCGATCGTGACGGGCCGTTCCTCGGTCGTGCCGTTCGGGTCGGGAAAATCGAAGAGCGACATTGTCGGGTCAAGCCGCGTGCGGCTCACCGTGAGATAGAGCGAGCGGCGGTGGTTGAAGCCGCTCATCGGGCTCGAAGGGCCGCCCACGGCGCGGTCCAGCATGCCGCTCACCGCGAGCACGGAGTCGCGCAGCGATTCCATGTCGAGCCGCGGCCGCAGATTGGCGCGCCACAGCAGTTTGTTGTCGGGGTCTGCCTCCATCGCCTCATGGTTCGGCTCGGTGGACAGCGCGTAGGTATTCGAAAGCAGAATTTCGCGGTGGATCGCTTTCAGCGAATATCCGGATTGCACAAGGCGCGAGGCGAGGTAATCGAGCAGATCCGGATGCGTGGGACGGTCGCCCATCTGGCCGAAGTTCGAAGCCGAGCGCACGATGCCGTGGCCGAAATGATGCTGCCAGATCCGGTTCACGATCACGCGCGCCGTCAGCGGATGGGCGGCGATGGCTTGGGCAAGTTCCAGACGCCCGCTGCCTTTGGTGTAGTGCTCCGGTTCGCCTTTGCAGAGAACCGTCAGGAACTGCCTCGGCGCTACTTCTCCCGGATTGTGCTCGTCGCCGCGAATGGCAACCTTTCCATCCGCCGGCTTCGGGCCATCCTCGATCGTATGGAGGAACGGATAGATCGGCGGCAGGTCCTGCTTGAGCGCCTCATACTCCGCGCGTAGGGTCTCCAGGTGCTCACCCCAGACGCCGGTGAGGAATCGCTGGATGCATTGCACGTCGTAATAATAGACCCCCGGCGGCGCACTGAAGCCGTCCACCTTGTAGGGGCCGCTCGCCAGTTCCCTCCACTGGTAGAACTTCAGCGTGGACAGCGAGACGATGTTCGTGTATTGCCGGGTCCGTTCGTCCTTCATCCCCTTCTTTCCGCCAAACGCGACGTAGTTCTTGTCGTCGATCTCCTTGGCTTCGTCGAGCAGGTTCAGGACGAACTTCTGGTAATCCTCAGCGGCTTTCCGGACTTGCGCCTCGGTGGGATTCTTCGCCATCAGCGCGAACCAGTCGTTGAGATAGGGATGCTCCTTCGGCGGTTTCAAATAACGAACCCATCGTTGCAATGTCTCTTCGTCGAGACCTGTCCGGTCGGGCTCTTGCCCTTTGTCGAGCTTCCACGCCGCCACCATATAGGCCGCGGTGTGGCGCGCCAGCACATCCACCAGCATCTTCTGCTGTGTCTGGACGTACTCGTCGATCAACTCCTTGACCGCGTCCATCTTCTTCTTCTGGTCCTTGTAGGCCTTCACCTCCGCCTCGGGGACCAGCGGAGATTCGTGCACCTTGCTGCTCTTGAAGATGCTCAACAGCGAATAATAATCGCGCGTGGGGATAGGGTCGTACTTGTGGTCATGGCATTGCGCGCAGCCCACCGTAAGGCCGAGGAAGGCCTTCGTGGTTACATCCACCTGATCATTGGCTCCCGCGGCGATAGCCTGAAACCCAAGGCCCGGCAGCAGGCCTGCCCGTTCGGATTCGGGTAGCAGGTCCGCGGCAATCTGCGCCTTGACGAACTGATCGTAGGGTAGGTCATGGTTGAATGCGTTGACCACCCAGTCGCGGTAGCGGTAGGCGTTGGGTAGAGGCGTATCGGTGCCCGCGGCCAGCAGTCCGTCGGAGTAACGGGCAAGGTCCAGCCAGTGGCGGGCCCATCGCTCTCCGTAGGCTGGCGAGGCAAGCAGGCGATCGACAACCTTCGCGAACGCTTCCGGGGATTGGTCGGAAAGGAAAGCGTCCACTTCCTCCGGCGTCGGCGGAAGACCTGTGAGATCGAGAGTGGCCCGGCGCAGCAGAGTAGTCTTTGAAGCCCGCCGGTTGGGCGTGATGCCCTTCCCCTCGAGCCGTGCGAGAATGAAGCGGTCCACCGGCGTTCTCACCCATGCCTCGTTCTTCACCGCCGGAGGCGTGGGGTTGCGGAGCGGCTGAAAGCTCCAGAAAGCGCGCTGTGCGGCGCTGACTTTCATTCCCGGGGCGGCTGCCGCCTTCGCTTCCGGCCACTTGGCGCCGGCTTTCACCCATGCTTCAAGCAGCGCCACTTCATCGGCCTTCAAAGGAGCCGTAGGGGGCATCTTGAGCCGGGAATGCGTCCGCCGCACGGCCTGAATCAGCAGACTTTCGTCGGGCTTCCCAGGTATCACTGCCGGACCCGACTTCCCCCCTTTGAGCACCGCCTCGCCCGAATCGAGACGAAGCCCTCCCATCTGCGATTGCGTGTGGCAGGCGTAGCAGTTGGCTGCAAACAACGGGCGGATCTTCGATTCGAAAAAATCGTCCGCCGGCTGCGCGGTCAGGCAAGCCGCCAGAGAGAACAGGAGGAGAGGTAAACGTCGTCGCATGTCAGGCGCCTTTGATCCAGGAATGGCGCGGATCCTCGGCCCAGGCGCCATACCGGCGGCCTTCTCCCGCGAGAATCCACGTGTAGTTGAGAGCGTAGCCGGGGCAGGCCACAACGGGGTGGTAGCCGCGCGGGATCAGTACAGTATCGCCATGCTCCACGGGGTAGGCGACATCGAACGGTTCCGGATCATCCGGATTCGTATAAACGCGCATGAAGCCGAAGCCCTGCGACGGTTCGATCTGAAAGTAATAGATCTCCTCCATCGGTACTTCGAAAGGCTCGTGGAAGCGGTCGTGCTTGTGCGGCGGGCAGCTTGACCAGCAGCCTGGCTTGTTCAACGTCTCGCCGCAGATCAGGTGGGCGGCGGGGACGTTGTCCGCAATGTGAGTGAACACGGTGCGCGTGAAGCTGTCCTTGCCCACCGTGCGTTCCACAATCTGGTCACCGGCCACGAGAGCGGGCTCCACTCCCTCCACGCCGAGCGCGCCGCCGATGGTGATCTTTGCCGTGCCGTCGAGCGCGGTGACGCGAACCTCTGAATCCATCGGGACGTACACCATCGGATGGGCGTGTTGGATGGATGCGCGGGCAGCTATGTCCGCCGACCACCCGCCGCCGGGACCCTCCACCTCCACGCGGACGGGGCCCGAATAGAAATCGAGCGACACCTCTTCTTCACCTGTCGTGAAGCTGTGCTCCTTCAGCCCGTCGCCGAGCCGGACGATGGTGAACGAGAGGTGCTTCATCTCCTTGCCGCGTGTAACCACCGGGTAGACACCGGCGGCAAGGCCGGGCGATTTGATGTGGAGGTCCAGCATACTCACGCTATTATAGGCGCGATGGAAGCGTTGCCGAAATTATACGCCATTCTTGACTCGAACGCCGTCGAGCGGCGCGGCGCTGCCCTGTTGGACGTCGCCGAAGGGATGATCGAGGGTGGCGCGCGGCTGCTTCAGTTGCGCCACAAAGGCCACTATTCCCGAGCTTTTTATGCGGAAACGCAACATCTCGCGAAGCTGTGCCGCGATGCGGGTGTGCGGTTCATCGTGGATGATCGCGTGGACATCGCCCTGCTGCTCGGCGCCGGCGTTCATGTAGGGCAGGACGACCTGCCGCCCTCCGATGCCCGCCGGCTTCTTGGGCCGCAAGCCATGATCGGCTTCTCCACACACAACGAGGTACAACTCGCCTCCGGGGATTCGGAGCCTGTCGATTATCTCGCCATCGGGCCCGCCTTCGCTACGCAATCGAAAGAGAATCCTGAGCCTGCCTTGGGACTTGCGCGCATTGCGCAACTGCGGAAACTGACGGCGAAGCCGCTGGTGGCCATCGGAGGGATTACTCTCGATTCGGCGCCGTTGCTGCTCCGGGCGGGCGTGGATTCGGTCGCCGTCATCAGCGCGTTGCTCCCCCATGCATGCGCCAAGTCCTCGGTTCGAACCCGAGTGGAAGAGTGGGTGCGTGGGTTAGATATGTTATAGTGCACCTTTTACCACCAGCCGGGACGATTGCAATCCAGGAAGCAAGGGAGACTCAACCACGATGAGTTTGTTCGCGACCAAACCACTCAGTCGCATCATCGCAGAATCCGAGGGAGGCAGCCACACTTTGAAGCGCAGCCTCGGCGCCATGAATCTGGTGGCGCTCGGGATTGGCGCAATCATCGGAGCGGGGCTGTTCTCTTTGACGGGCATCGCCGCGGCCAATCATGCCGGACCGGCGGTGGTGTTCTCCTTCCTGGTAGCCGCCATCGGGTGCGCATTCGCCGGGATGTGCTACAGCGAGTTTGCAACGATGATTCCCATTGCGGGCAGCGCCTACACCTATTCCTACGCGACCATGGGCGAGTTGCTTGCATGGATCATCGGATGGGACCTCGTGCTCGAATACGCGGTAGGCGCGGCCACGGTTTCCGTAAGCTGGTCCGCCTATGTCGTATCGTTTCTGAACGATATCGGGATGGCCCTGCCCCCGCAACTCACCGCATCGCCGTGGAGCGCCATCAAACTCGCCGACGGGTCGGCGGCCACAGGGTATATCAACCTGCCCGCTGTTTTCGTGGTTTGCGTCATCTCCGTGCTGCTGATGATCGGTATCCAGGAGTCGGCCCGGGTGAACGCGGTGATCGTGGTGATCAAGGTCAGCGTTGTGATTGTCTTCATCGTGGTCGGATGGAGCTACATCGATGCGAAGAACTACCAGCCGTTCATTCCGCAAAACACCGGCACCTTCGGTGAATTCGGCTGGAGCGGAGTGGTTCGCGCGGCCGGCGTCATCTTCTTCGCCTATATCGGTTTTGATGCTGTTTCCACTGCCGCGCAGGAGGCGCGGGAACCGCAGAAGAACATGCCCATCGGCATTATCGGGTCGCTCATCATCTGCACGATTCTCTATGTGCTCTTCGCGCACGTGCTCACCGGAATGGTGAACTACCAGGATTTCAAGGGAGCGGCGGCGCCGGTGGCGCTGGCGATCGACAAGACCCCGTACCTCTGGCTGAACAAAGCGGTGAAACTCGCCATCATCGCCGGCTTCACTTCCGTCATTCTCGTGATGCTGCTCGGACAGTCCCGCGTGTTCTTCTCCATGTCGCGTGACGGCCTGCTGCCTGGCGTCTTCAGCGACATCCACCCGCGGTGGTTTACCCCCTATCGCTCGAACATGTTGTTCATGGTGTTTGTGAGCATGTTCAGCGCTTTCGCTCCCATCGAGGTGGTGGGCGAAATGACCAGCATCGGAACGCTGTTTGCCTTTGTCCTGGTGTGCGCCGGAATCCTCGTGATGCGCAAGACTCATCCCGACTTACAGCGCCCCTTCCGCACCCCCCTCGTTCCCCTCGTGCCTATCCTGGGCGTGCTGGTGAACTTCGCGCTGATGTTCGGGCTGGGGTGGACCAACTGGGCGCGCCTGTTCGTGTGGCTCGCCATCGGGCTGTGCATCTACTTCGGCTACAGCCGGCATCACAGCAAGCTGGCGGCGAAGTAGAGTGGGGCCCTCAGCCCAGCCTACTTCTTACCCGGCTGCTTGGCGATGATCACGTCCTTGATCTTGTTGTAGGTAGCTTCCGGCAGTATGTTCTTCTGCGCCAGTTCATTCTTGGCCCGGTAGGGACGGCCATCCACGATCTTCTTCGAATATGCCTTGCCGATTCCCGGAAGGCAGGCGAGTTCGTCCGCGCTTGCTTTATTGATGTCAAGGGGATCTTTCGCCGTTGCCTCCTTGGCGCACGCCGCGGCAGCCTCTTTTGCCTTGGAAGCGGCTTTCTTCGTCGTTTGCGCGGGGGCCAGTAATCCGGCGCTGAGAATAGCAGCCAGCAACAGTGTCAGTAGACGCATTGCGTCTTATCGTATCATGGGGCCAGTAGGGGCTGGAGCACGAGATGAGACTATTAGCAGCGCTATTTCTGTTTGCATTTCCCGGTCTCGCGGCGGACTTGAGCGGAAAGTGGGACGTCACTGCGTCTCCCGCAGGCAAGGCGCCGATGAACCTGGACGCAGTCCTGAAGCAGGTCGGGACCGATCTGAGCGGCACCGTAAACAGCATGATCGGCTCGGGCCCGGTGAAGAACGCTGTTCTCCGAAGCCCCGATCTCACCTTCCAGTTCATGCTCGGCAAATATCTCTTCGACGTCAAAGCGGTGGCCGGCGGCGACGAGATCAAGGGCACGTTCACCGGACCGCGAAACATGCAGGGAACGTTCCTTGCCAGGCGAGCCATGATGGCCGCCGCCGCCGCGGCCGCGAAGTCCACCGGACCCGCCGAAGGCGTGGAAGTCGGGAAACTCGGCGAGGCGGAGTATCGCATCGACATTCCCAAGAACTATAACGGCAGCCTCGTGGTGTACTGCCACGGCTATAGCGCGACGCCCGACAAGTTCGACAAGAGCAAGGAACCGGCCGGTCTGATGAAGGAGTTACTCGCGCTCGGCTACGCCGTGGCGCAATCGGGATACTCCGCCGGCGGTTGGGCAGTGAAGGAGGGTATGGAGGATACGGAGGCTCTGCGGAAGTTCTTCATTAGCAAGTACGGCAAGCCGAAGCGCACGTTCGTGACCGGTCATTCCATGGGCGGCACCATTACTCTGGCGCTTGCCGAGACCCAACCGGAAGCCTACGACGCCGCGTTGCAGATGTGCGGGCCCATCGGTCCCACACAGACGATGTTCCAAAAACGCCTCTTCGACACGCTTGTGGTTTATGACTACTACTTCCCGGACATCATCGGAACCCCGGTGGCGATTGCCGAAGACTTGAGCCTGGAACAGGAGTTCCTGGAGCGCATCGAGAAGGAAGCGATGAACTTCCCGAACCATCTGGCCGCCTTCCAGAAATGGAGCGGTCTTCAGAGCGAGACCGAAGTAGCGCGCGTGGTGGCGTTCTATGCGCTGATTCAGAAAGAACTGATGACGCGAGCGGGCGGAAACGCCTTCGATAACCGCAACACGCTCTATCAGGGCAGCCCGGACGACGGCCTGTTGAACCGCGGCGTGAAGCGCTACACGGCAGATCCCAAGGCGGTGGAGTACCTCAGGAAATATTACACGCCGAAGGCGGATCTGAAAATGCCCGTCCTGTCCCTGCATACCGTGTATGACCCGCTGGTGCCGGCATGGCAGGCCAACGCCTATGGGGACATGCTTCAGTTGAACGGCGGCGATGCGTACTACGTGCAGCGCTTCGTCAGCCGCAGCGGGCATTGCAAGTTCACCCCTACCGAAACCATCCACGCCTTTCAGGACCTGGTGACATGGAAGGAGCAGGGCAAGCGGCCCGAAGCGGGCGAGCAGAAGTAATCCGTCAGCGGCTATAGACCGTCTTGCCGCCAACGATGGTCATGAGAGCCTCGATTTCCTTGATGCGGTCCACCGGGCAGGTGAGGTAGTCCTCGGAAATCACCACCATGTCCGCGAGTTTGCCCGGTTCGATAGAGCCCTTGGTTTTCTCCTCGAAGGACAGGTAGGCGCTGTTGATCGTCCACAGCCGCAGGGCCTGTTCCCGCGTTAGCGCTTCGCCCGGGTTGAGCGTGGAGCCGTCGATAGTCTTGCGGGTGATGGTCATCCACATCGCCCAGTATGGATTGTAGGCGTTGATGGAGGTGCGCGAATCAAAGCGGATCATATGATCGCTGCCTCCCGCGACCACGACGCCCTTGGCAAGCATGGTACGCAGGGGTTGGAACTGCTTCATGCGAGCGGGGCCGAAAGCCGGGGCCAGGGCAGGGGCGTCGAAGTAATACCACTGCGGCTGGCAATCGAAGGCGACGCCCATCCTGGCCGCGCGGGCGATGCTCTCCTCGCTGGGGAAGTTGCCGTGCGTGACGGTGAACCGCCGGCCGAGGATCGGCGTCTCGCGGTTCACCGTCTCATAGGCATCGAGCAGCGCATCGATAGCGCCGCCTCCGGTGGTGTGCGCCGTCATCTGCCACCCGAGGCGCACCGCGGTGCGGGCCATTTCGGTGAGGTTCTCTTTCGGCACGGCCAGCACGCCGCGGTAATCCGGGTCCTTGTAGCCATAGATTTCCGTGTGCTCGCCGTAGGGTTCGCGCAGGTACGCCGTGCCGATGAGAATGCCGCCGTCGGCGACGGTCTTCAGCGAGCCGACGCGGAACCACTCGTCGCCGAATCCGGTGGCGAAGGGGATGCGCTCGATTTCCCGGCGCACATCGGCGGGCGTGCCCTGCGCGGAGATGAGGTAGGTGACGTAGCTGCGCACGGTGAGCTTATTCTGGCGGCGCAGCGTCTCATACGCGCGGAACCCTTCCGGCCCCTCGCCACGGTCAATGACGCTGGTGAGCCCTACCTCGTTGTACTTCTTGTGCATGCTTTCGAGCGCCCACAGCATATCCGCGGCGGTGGGCGGCTTTGCGCGGCGGTACTGGCCGAGCAGTTGCGGCGCTCCCAGGATCAGGCCGGTGGGCTCGCCGTTGGCGTCCTTGATGATCTTGCCGTTGGGCGGCTGCGGCGTGTTGCGGGTGATGCCGAGCTTGGCCAGAGCCTTCGAGTTCAGGACGGAGGCGTAGCCGTTATCGGTGAGCGCGACGTGGTTCGGCGCGGCGGCGTCGAGTTCGTAGCGGGTGGGATAGCGGCGGTCCTTCAAGCGTGTCGAGTAGACCTTCGGAATGAAGAGCACAGCATCGGACGCAGCGGCGGCCGCCAGTTTCCGCATGTGCGCCTGCACGTCAGCGATGGAGTTCATCACCGGCACGGGGCCATCCTTTTCGCTCATCGCTGCTCCGATGGGATGGACGTGGCTGTCGATCAGGCCGGGGAGGACCGTCTTTCCGTGCAGATCGATCTTGCGCGTGGAGGCGCCGGCGGTCTTCAGCACATCGGCATTGGAGCCGGCGGCGAGGAAACGATCTCCGCGGATGGCGACGGCCTCGACCACGGGGTGCTGGTTCCACATCGTGATGACCTTGGCGTTGTAGTAAATGGTATCCGCGGTCTGGGCGGCGAGAACGGGGGCGAGAAGAAAAAGAAGGCGGATCATGTGGTGATCTCATGCGCGCCCTGCACGGCGCGGCAGACGTAGATGTCCGGAGCGATGCCCGTCGCCTCATGATAGGCGGCGGCCACCTCGTGCCGGAATTGGTTGACGTATTGCGCATCCACCAGATTGATGGTGCAGCCGCCGAAGCCTGCTCCGGTCATGCGCGCGCCGAACACGCCGGGCTGCACGCGCGCCAACTCCACCATGAGGTCGAGTTCGGCGCAGGAGACTTCGTAGGCGTCGCGCAGGCTTTCGTGCGATTCATACATGTAGCGGCCGAAGAGAGTGAGGCCGCCCATCATCAGGACATCGGCGGCGCGCTCGGTGCGTTCGATCTCCTGGATGACGTGTTGGGCGCGCAGGCGGATACGCGCCGGGAGCGCATCCGCGAATTCGGCGAACATGGCAGCGGTCACGTCCCGCAGCGACGGAACGCCCATCTGATGAGCCGCGGTTTCGCAATCCTGCCGGCGTTCGTTGTACGCGCTGCCGGCGAGCTGATGTTTCACCATCGTGTTGCAGATCACCAGGCGCGCCGAAGCCGGCAGAGGGACCACGCGGTATTCGAGGGAACGGCAATCGAGGAGGATGGCGGAATCGGCGCAGCCGTGGGTGGAAACGAATTGATCCATGATGCCGCAGCGCATGCCGACGAATTCATTTTCCGCCTCGAGGCACGCCTTGGCGAGATCGAGCCTCGAGATGCTGTGGCCGGAGATGGCGGCCAGAGCAAGGCCGCAGGAGACTTCGAGCGCGGCGGAGGAGCTGAGACCCGCGCCAACGGGGACGCTGCTGCGGATGAAGAGATCGGCTCCACTCAGAGGATAGCCGGAGTGATGCAGCACCAGCGCGACGCCTTGTGCGTAGTCAGTCCAGCAGCGGCGCGCCTTGGCATCAGGGTCATCGAGCGGGAAGGAGAACGTGTCCGGATAATGCTCCGACGCCAGTTCCACGATGCGATCGGACCGGGGCGTGATCTCGACGGTAGCGGCAAAATCGATGGCGGCGGGGAAGACGAAACCGTCGTTGTAGTCCGTATGCTCCCCGATGAGGTTGACCCTGCCGGGAGCGGAGAAGGAACGCCTCACTCGGCACTCCCGCGGGCGCGGTGAGCGGCGGCGAGGAGCAGTATCCCTACCACGACGAGCACCCAGCCCCACCAGAGGTTGACATTGATGCCGAGCGAGCGGGCATAGATGGCGGGGTTGCTCGCGAGACCGTAGCCGGAAAGCAGGATGCCGATGATCGTGAGCAGGAGGCCAATCGGGATTCGGAGATCAAGTCCCATAGAAAACGTCAGGCTATCAAAAGAGGAGGGGTGGCAGAAAGAGCGGCCCGGCGGAGGGAAAATTTGGCTTGACGCCGCGGGCGGAAGATGCGAATATTTTGGCATATGCTAAAAAATACGCAGGAGCGGCGGCCGTGAGCGCGACGGACGGCCTCAGCCGCCGCGAGCGCCAGATCCTCGACATCCTCTACCAGCGCGGAAAAGCCTCAGCCGGCGACGTGCGCGAGGCGATGGCGGATGCGCCCAGCTATTCCTCGGTGCGCACCCTGCTGCGTGTGCTCGAGGAAAAAGGGCACGTGAAGCACAAGGCGGATGGACTGAAGTATGTTTACTACCCGGCGGTCACCAGGGAGAGGGCGAGAAAGTCCGCGGTGAAGCATCTGCTCGAAACGTTCTTCGGCGGCTCGCCGGAACAGATTGTCGCGTCCCTGCTGGACGTATGGTCGACGCGGTTGACCGATGAAGAGTTGGACCGCATGGCGCGCATGATTGAAGCAGCAAAGAAAGAAGGGAAGTGAACGATGACGCACCCACTCTATTCCCTCTTGGCGGGCGCGGCCCTCAAGAGCGTGTTGATTCTGGCGACGGCGTGGATTGCGGCGCAGGCGATGCGGCGGCGCTCGGCGGCGGCGCGGCACCTGGTCTGGAGCGCGGCGTGCGCGGCGCTGCTGGCGCTGCCCTTGTTGACGTTAGCACTGCCCGCGCTGCGGATTCCGCCGGCTGGAAGCTACCTGCCGGACGGGGTCGTGTTTCGCGCGGTAGCTTTGGCGGTGAATGCTCCGGCGAGCGCTTCGAGCATGCATGCTATTCCAGGCGCGGCAACTTCAACCCGTGTCAGCGGAGATTGGCGCCTGTGGGCGGCGCTCACATGGGGAGGCGGGACAGCAGCGGCGCTGCTCCACCTGATGGCGGCCTGGATGATGATGTGGCGCAGGCGGCGGGTGGCGCGTCCGTTTACCGGCTCGGAGCGGGTTGGGGGAGTGGATGTACTCGAAGCGGGCTCCGGCAGTATGCCGATGGCGTTCGGCGTGCTACGCCCCGCGGTATTCCTTCCCGTGGAAGCCGCCCGATGGAGTGAAGAGCGGCGGCGCGTCGTGCTGCTCCATGAACTGGCGCACATTGAACGTGGAGACGTAGTCACGCGGCTGCTGGCCCGGGTGGGGCTGGCCATGTACTGGTGGAATCCGCTCATGTGGGTGGCCTGGCGTGAGACGGTGAAGGAGCAGGAAAAGGCCGCCGATGACCTGGTGCTGGGCGCCGGGACGAAGGCATCGGAATACGCCGGGCACCTGCTCGAAATTGCGCGCATGGCGCGGCCGGCAATGGGATGGGCGGCGATCGCGATGGCCCGGCCGTCGCAACTCGAGGGCAGGGTGCGGGCGATTCTGGATGGAGCGCTGCCGCGCAGCCCGATGCGGGGCGCCTCGGCGTGGATCGGGGGAGTGTTGGCGGTGGCGCTGGTTGCTCCGATTGCGGCACTACAGGCACAGGCGGAGAAGGCGCCGCCGTACGAAGAGGCGAAGCAGTTCCTCGAGTCGGAGTTACGATCGACGGCCTCACGTGCCGGGGAGACGAGCGTGGACTACGGACTGCTGCTGCTGAAGCTGGGCGCGCTGGAACACAGGGCGGGGCATTTCGAAGAGGCGGATGCGGCTTACGGCAGGGCTGCTTCCCTACTGGGAGAACGGCCGCAGGCCGCGGCGGCTCTGACGCCGTTGGGAATCTCGGCAATCGGGAAGAAAGACCTGACGGGAGCTTTCGATCTATTCGAGAGAGCGGAGCGGTTGGACCCGACGCATGCCGGGCTGGCGGTGATGTGGATGGGTGTGGTGCGGCAGCGAGAGAAGAAGGCCGCGGAAGCAGGCGCCTTGTTTGAGCGGGCGCTGTCGCTGGAGGCGCCGGGCTCGCCGGAGGAGTCACTGATCGGGCACGTCTACCTTCGCTTTCTGCGGGAACAGGGCCGCAAGGAGGACGCGGCGTCGCTCGAGACTCGCATCGCGGGGTTGCAGAAAGCGAATGCGAGGAAGGCGCCGGAGCGGCCGAGCGGTGTGTATCGCGCCGGGGGGGCGGTGAAGGCTCCGTCGCTGTTGAAGAAGGTGGAACCGGAGTACAGTCCTGAAGCGCGGGCAGCCATGCTGGAGGGGACGACGGTGTTGAGTGTGGTGATCGGGACGGATGGGAAGGCGCGCGATGGAGTGGTTGTGCGGGGGCTGGGGCTGGGACTCGATGAGAAGGCGCTCGATGCGGTGAGCCAGTGGGAGTTCCGTCCGGGAACGAAGGACGGCACGGCCGTGCCTGTAGCGGCGACGATCGAGGTGAACTGGAGGCTGTTGTGAAGAAGTGGATACTCATTGTTATGGAACATTGCCGCTCCTTGCAGCCGATGCCGGCGGCCGTTGGAGCGGGACGATTGCGACGGGCAGCGGTGGGTGATGAAATCACTGGCACCGAGGGCCGGACGCTGCGACACGCCCGATTGAGGGTGGACGGATCTCTGGGAGCAAGGTGACGTTGCAAGCGGTAGGACCCAGAGGCGGGGTCTTCGATTTCGACTTGGCGCTGGACGGAGACAGGCTAGTCAAGTTAGCGGGCGCGGGCGAGGAATTGGTCGATGGTCTGAATATTCTTTTTCGCCATCTCGGACTCACTCAGATCGGGGTTGAGGCGGATGGATTCGGCGAAGTGCTTGCGGGCGGCGGGGAGCAAACCTACATCTCCGGAAGCATCGGCCTGGCGCATGTAGGCGAGGGCGAGAGCGTAGTGGGTGAGCGGGTCGTCCTTATCGAAGGAAAGGGATTTCTGGCAGTAGGTGATGGCGTTGTCGAAGTGAAACAGGCGGCGTTCGCAGTCGCAGAGATCGAAGTAGGCGAGGCTGCGCATTTCGCGCCACACATCGGTGGCGCCGGCGCGTTTTTTCTTGAACAGGCCGAAGCCGATGGCGTAGTAGCCTACTTTTTCCAGGGAACTACTGTCGAAGTGGCTCAACTGCAGGTATTTTTGGTAGGCTTGCACGGCGTCCGACCAGCGGCTGCTGTGGCGGTAGCCTTCGCCAAGCCAATAATAGGCCTCAGCGTTGCCCGGGGTCAGGCGGACGGCGTGTTGCGCCGCGTCGATTCCTTCTCTATACATCTCCTTAGTGATGTAGGCCTGGGCGAGGATGTACCAGGACATGCCATGGTTCTTGTCGTACTGGAGCACCTGGTTCAACTGGCGGATGGCCTCGTCCGTGTTGCCGGTGTCGAATAACATCCCGCCGTAAGTGGAGCGCGCCTCGACAGAGTCCGGATCGATCTCGATGGCTTTCTTGAAAGCCGCTTCGGCGTCGGGATAGTCCTGTAAGTCACGATAAGCGCGGGCCAGGTAGAGGGCGGCCTCACCGTAAGTAGGATCCATGGCAAGCACCTCCTTAAATTCGGCGACGGCCCGGCGATACTGCTCCGGACCGCGCGCCTTGAGGTAGCGCTCGACCGCCGAATCGAACTTATCCAGCACCGCCTTGGTGCGCCGGCGTGGGATGGTGAGCTTAAACGTGATGGTGGTGTCCTGACCCGGATAGACCAACTCCTCACGAGGGCCGTCAGGTTCATAGCCGGAGTGGACCGCCTTCACGGTGTGGGCGCCGGGCATGATGCCGGGCAGCCGCAGCGGCGTACCTTTGTTCACTTCGCCAACCAGCTTTCCGTCCACGTACACCTGGACTTTGTCGCGATTGGCTTCGAAGATGAACGTGCCGTCTTTGGGCTTTGGCGGTTCACCGGTCCTGGCTCCGGCGGGAATGTAGGCGAGCAGCATGTTGTTGTCGAAGCTGCCTCCGACGGTGGGATTCTGGCGTGTGCCGCTGGCCTCGCGGACGTTGCGTTGGACGTAATTGGCCAATTCGTCGGCAGTGACAATGCCGTCCTTGTTTTCGTCCGCTTCGCCCTCGAGTCCTTTGACTACATAGTAAGTGAAGATTCCGTGGCCCCCGCCCCATTCCGGCGACTCGAAGGACTGTTCGCGGTCGCGGCTGGCGGTGAGCGAGAACAGCGACTTACTCATATCCTTGAGGCGGCTGTTGATGGTGTTGACATCGGTATCGGATGTGACCGCTCCCGAGTGGCAGGCGTCGGTGAGCAGCACCTTCCACTTGCCCTTGATCCTGCTGCCGAATGCGGCTCCGAGGGCGTCGGTGGAATAGCCGGTGCCCGAGGGGTTCTTGGGATCGAAATCAGCCGGGGCGAGGTAGACCTTGCCGCCGTAGACAAATCCGTGCCCGGCGAAGTAGACGAGGACGCGATCATCATCCCTGGTGACCGAGGGGAGCCAGGTTTCCAACTGGTAGCGGATGTTGGCGAGAGTAGCCTGCTGGCCGATGAGTTTGTGGACGTTCTCGGCGCGGAAGTTGCCGCCCTCGCGGCTGATGAGGACCGAGTAGATCGCTTCGGCGTCGCGCTCAGTGAACTTGAGTTGCAGCTTCGAGCCGAGGTTCCTGTAGTCCGACACACCGATGACGAGGGCATAACTGCGCGGCACGGTCACTTTGCCGGAGGCCGGCTGATCAATGGTCTCGTCCACTTCGTATTTGAGGTCGCGCTTCTGGCCGGGCGGTTGTTTCTGGCCCGGAGCCTGCGCGCCCCAGATAACGGATGCCGCAACGAACAGAGTAAAGATGGTTCGCATCATGGGTTCTCTCACTTATGCGCAAGGCGGAATTCGAACACCACGGGCCCTGCCAGGGGGACGGGCGAGGAGACCACGCTGCGGTGCTGTTTCTTCATGAACACGAGGTCCTGCGAATTATCGCCGGCCGATGGCTGGATGTTTTCCGGCAGTTTGGATTTGTCCTCGACCGCCTGGGGGCCGGCGTCTGTGTCGACACACTCGCCGCGCGCGCGGAGGATGGTGTCGTCACACCGCGGAGTGAGGCTGGCCCTCATCTTCGGCAAATCGGTGGGCGGCGGCGGAAGCGGCTTGTAGGCGGACTGCATGCCGATGTCGATCGGCGTCACCACCCAGTAAATGATGTCGTAGCCCGGGGGTCCCTCGACGCGGAACATTCCATCCGTGGCCGGAACCATGTACTCTTTGCCGGCCTCGATCTTGTTCGCCATGCCGGTGTCTTCGCGAGGGAAGAGTTTCGTATAGGTCCCGCCCGTGCCCTGATTCATGACGTAGAGGTAGCCCGAAAAATTCGTCTTGTAGCGGAAGCGCACATGGTCGCCTTTGGCGAAGATGAAGCCCGGGTCGACGGCGCGCCAAACGCTGCCGATCCTACGCTCGACCGTAATCTCCATCCGGTGCGGCCCCTGCGATACGGATTGGGTTTGGGAAAGGGCGGGCAACGCCGCCCAGAGCGCTATGGCGCTCAGCAAGAAATGGATCCGCTGCATGGTTGGTACTCCCTTACTCGTGCCTCAGCTTGATGTCGACCACGAGGCGCGCATCGGGGCGGCCGCTTTTCTCCACTACGTAGAGCGCGGCTTCCTTCTTTTGCGCGGTGGCGCTTTCGGTGTCGTCCACCTTCTCGAAGACGAGGTCGCGCGAGAGCATCTGGCTGCGCAGGCGGCCCACCAGCGCATCGTCGATGGGGGAGATGTTCTGGGCGAGCATGGTGCGTCTCGGTTCCGTTGCAGCCGGCGCGGGATGAGCGGTGGGCGCGGGTTTCTTCGCTTCAGGTGCCGGAGCGGCGGCGGGTTTCGAACCCTGATTGAGGTCGTAGATCAGACGATCCACGTCGGCCACCGGCTGGCGGGAGAGAACGAGGAAAAGTTTCTCGTCGCCGCGCCGTTCGTCGAGCGTCCATACACCACGGCTTGAGGGGATGATGAGCGGCTGCGAGGCTTCGACGAAATTGTCGCCGTTGCGGATGGCGCGCTGGGGGAAGAGAACGTCCCAGCGGCCGCTGGTGCCGCGCGCCACCAGGTAAAGGTAGGCATCCTCATTGGACTCGATGCGAATGCGCAGCTTATCTCCGGAGCGGAAATTGGAGTCGGGGTTCACTTCCTGGTAGGAACCGTCGCTCTCACGCTTGAGGATACTGTAGCGAAGTCCGAGGGGGCGGGGTCCGCTGTAGCTGGCGGTCATGATCATCACGGGCGCCTCAGATTGCTGGGGCTGGGGCTGCTGATGGACCACCGGCGGGCGTGTGGTTTTGCCGGAAGCCACTTCCTTACCGCTGGTGGAGGGTTTATGAGGGGTGGCAGCTTTTTTGGGGGCCGCGGAAACAGCGGCTGCCGGCACGTAGAACAATTCGCGAGCGGTCAGTTCCGGCTTGCTCTGCGCCACCGCGAAGGCGGCCGCGGCGAGCAGCGCGGCTGGAATCCATTTCTTTCTATTCATATTCTTACTCCTGACTCGAGGCTTCGTGGCCGGACTTTGCGTGGCGTGTCCATCTAGCCCTCTACCCTCAACTATATATGTGAAAACTATCGGTGAAAACCGTCATTGCCAACAGGGCCGCCAGCGCGGGGTTGACGGGCTCACATAGGGACTGGCGCAAACGGACGGCAAAAATTCGCACGGGGCCTGGGGATGGCTACTCGAGGGCGTCTCCCCAGACGGCGTGCCTGGCCCAGCGGAAGCGGCCGCGATCGCGTTTCGTGACATTGGAGGATTCGATGCGATCGCCGCGGCAGAGCGTCAGTTCGATGAGGCCCGGATGGTGGATGGGGCGGCGAATGAGGCGCGCCATGGGGACGGCGGACGGAACCCGGGAGGCTACCACGTAGGAGAATTTTTCGTCTTCATAGCTGAGGGCGGCGTGTTTGATGCGCCGCTGGAGGGCGGTGCGTTCCAGACGCTGGGCGAAGTGGCACCAGTCCCCTTCGGGGATTGGGCAGGGAAGGGGGGCGGGGCAGGGCGCGAGAAGGTGGGCTCCGAGATGGAGGAGTTGGGAACGCGCCTGGCGGATGATGGCGAAGCCAGCCGGCGAGCCCGGTTCGATGAGCACGAGAGCCGATTGGGAGGCTTGCCAGGCGCGGGCAACGACGGCGTCTCTGCGGGCGGCCGCGATTTCGCCCAACACGTAGCTCGAGATGACCAGGCTGTGGGAGGGGAACGAGGACGCGCTCGTCAGATCGACGGCCTTCCAATCCGCCCGCGGCAGAAGGCGCGCGCCGCATTCGCGGAACGAGGCGTCCGGTTCGAAGAGTGTGGCCTGAAGCCGAGGAAAAATCTCGAGGGCCGCGATGGCCGCGGCTCCGATTCCGGCCCCGAGATCGAGGATGCTTGCGGGCGGCGCGGGCAGGCGGCGCGCAGCTTCGGCCAACACATGAGAGGCGGCGGCGTAGGTTGCCGGGAGGCGGGTGAGCAGGTAGGCAGCCAGTTTCTCTTCCGGGGTGAGAGGGGCGGCGGAACTCGGGCGGCGGGCGCGGTAGTGGTCCGACAGTAGGGAGACGGCGCGCTGAAGGCGAGCGTGTGGCATCACCTGCGCGGCGAAGTATTCGTCGATGAACTCGAGTACGAAATCCGGCGGATGCATTTCCTCTATGATGCCTCTATGGCATTCCTTGACGAGATTGAAGCAGCGCTGGCCGGAAATGCCGGCTTGCAGCGCGTTCTGGATATGACAATTGAAGAGTTGAAGGCCGAGAGCGGGACCATCCACCTGCTGGAGCAGGACGGGGTGCTGCACCTGAAGGCGGCGAGCGGCATTCCGGATGTCGTGCTCGAGGTGGTGCAAACGATTCCCGTGGGCAAAGGCATGGCGGGGCTTGCGGTGGAACGGGGCAAGCCGGTGAACGTGTGCAACCTGCAAACCGACACCAGCGGCGACGTAAGGCCCGGGGCGCGCAAGACGGGGATGGAAGGGGCCATCGTGGCGCCTGTGATGGCGGCGGGCAAGCCGGTGGGCGCATTGGGTGTGGCGAACCGGGAGGAGCGGACGTTCACCGAGGAAGAGATCGGGCTGCTGATGGAAGTGGGGCGCAGGATCGCGGGTTAGGTGTGACGCTCTACCCAACCACTGAGGAGGGAATCGCCACTCACGCCCGATTAATCGCCAAGTTTGGTGGTTCTTCCGGGATCCGTGATCGTGGAGCACTGGAGTCCGCTGTCGCAAGACCGCGATGAGGCTGCAACAAGGACTGGATGCAAGAAGCCGCGGCACTCTGGGAGAGCCTTTCTCGAAATCACATCTCATTGTTTGGGCGGTTTGGCGGGGGCGGGTTCGGCCTTGCGGCGGGTGGGCGTGGGGGTGAAATCGGAGAACCAGCAGAAGATTTCGGGCAGGTCGCCGTTGGAGGCGAACAGGGCGGGCGAGTGGACCGGTTCGGTCGGCAAGTGGTTGGTTTTGCGGCTGGTTTTGCGGGATTTCC